>CADEEC010000059.1 GCA_902826255.1 uncultured Hyphomicrobiales bacterium
TCGAGCTTCGGCGGGGCATGCGTGGGCACGGTGTTGCGCGAGTGCGGCTGATGGTGGAAGCGCATCGGCGCTGCGCGGCCGATGTGCTGAACTACAGATTTCGCACGCGGGGATAGCGAGTTGCGTTTCATGATGTATGCAGATGAATGATGATTTTTGCGCGCAGGTGTGATCCAGTGCGCGTGCCTCGGGGATGAGAGCGCGGGTTCCTGCAGAACCGCCTCTCAATGCAGGAGCCGGGGGCTGCAGTCCGGCAACCTCGTCCGGCATGGTGGACAGACCATCCAAGCGTCGGAAGCGGGGATCGGATGCAGCGAAGCCAAGTCCGATACGCCGCTCCGGCATGGTGCCTTGACCATGCAAGCGCCGGAGAAAAGCCCGGACATGGCCGAGCAGGGCGCCCTTTCGCGCCCAACACCGGATAAAGGTCGCACGGTCCCCGGGCGCGAGCCGCGGACGCCCTGCTCCTCCTTATCCGCAAAGCCTCGAGGCCGCCGGCCTGCGAGGGTAGCGGCGCGCGCCATCCGATGGCCGTCGCAGTCTGGAGAAGCGCGACGACACCGGCTAGGGTGCTCGGCAAAGCAGCAAAGGGAGCCGCGACCCGTGTCCATTCCCAGCAAGGTCTTCAAGGACGAGCACGAGACGTTCCGCAAGACGGTGTCGGCCTTCATCGAGCGCGAGATCGCGCCCAAGTACGAGGACTGGGAGAAGGCGGGCCAGGTCGATCGCGAGGTGTGGAAGAAGGCCGGCGAAGCAGGTCTGCTGCTGACGGACATTCCGGAGGAGTACGGCGGCGGCGGCGCCGACTTCCTCGCCAGCGCGGTGATGATCGAGGAGATGGCCAAGCGCGTGTTTGCGGCGCCGGGCTTCCGGCTGCACTCCGACATCGTCGCGCCCTACATCTATCACTACGGCAGCGAGGAGCAGCGGCGTGCGTGGTTGCCGAAGATGGCCAAGGGCGAGGTGGTCACCGCCATCGCCATGACGGAGCCCGGCACCGGCAGCGACCTGCAGGCGATCCGCACCACCGCCTATCGCAAGGGCAACGAGCTGGTGGTGAACGGACAGAAGACCTTCATCACCAACGGCGGGCTCGCCGATCTCGTCATCGTCGCGGCCAAGACCGATACGGCGGCGGGCGCCAAGGGCGTGACGCTGGTGCTGGTGGAGACCGACCGGCCGGGCTTCAAGCGCGGGCGCAACCTCAAGAAGATCGGCCAGAACGCGCAAGACACCGCCGAGCTGTTCTTCGAGGACGTGCGCGTGCCGCCCTCCAACATCCTGGGCGAGGAAGGGCGCGGCTTCGCCTGCCTGATGAACCAGTTGCCGCGCGAGCGCATGCTGGTGGCCATCGGCGCGGTGGCGCTGATGGAGGCGGCGATCGGCTGGACGGTGGACTACACGCGCGAGCGCAAGGCGTTCGGCAAGGCGATCGCCGATTTCCAGAACACGCGCTTCAAGCTGGCAGAAGTGAAGACGGAGGTGACGATCGCGCGCACGTTCCTCGATCGCTGCCTGGAGCTGTTCCTGGAGGGCAAGCTCGACACGACGACGGCGGCGATGGCCAAGTGGTGGCTGACGGAGCTGGAGGGCCGCGTGCTCGACACCTGCCTGCAGCTGTTCGGCGGCTACGGCTACATGGCCGAGTATCCGATCGCACGCGCCTACACCGACGCGCGCGTGCACCGCATCTACGCGGGCACGACCGAGATCATGAAGGAGCTGGTGGCGCGGTCGCTTTAGCCGCCGGCTGTTTCCAACATCAGAAAAAGATCACGCGACATGAAACCAGCAACGGCAATCAGCGCGTTGAAAATCCAGGCTGTGCTCGGAGAAGCCTTCGATGTCGTCGAGTTCGAGGCGTCGACGCGCACGTCCGAGGATGCGGCGGCCGCGATCGGGTGCAAGGTGGCGGAGATCGCCAAGTCGCTGGTGTTCAAGGCAGCGAGCGGACGGCCGGTGCTGGTGATCGCGTCGGGCACCAACCGCGTCGACGAGAAGAAGGTACGCGCGCTCATCGGCGAGAAGATCGCACGTGCGGATGCGGACTTCGTGCGCGAGGCGACGGGCTACGCCATCGGCGGCGTGCCGCCGATCGCGCATGCGACCGCGCCCCTCGTGCTGATCGACAGCGACCTCGAGGCGTTCGCAACGATCTGGGCGGCGGCGGGTACGCCCAACGCCGTGTTCCGCCTCACGCCGGCCGACCTCGTGCGGCTCACGGGCGGGCAGGTCGCCGACGTCGCAAAGCGCTGACCGCTCAGTCGGTGCGCTCTCTGAGCGACTTGGCGCGAATGCCGCGCGTGTCGTTGCGGCCGGCGGCGTCCTGCAGATCGTGGCGGAACTCGTCGCGTTTCTCGTGGATGGAGGCGATGACGGGACCGGTCGGCACGCCCAGTCCGACCAGGGCCGCCTCCGACAGCTGCAGGCTGGCTTCGATCGTCTCGGGCACAGCGTCGGTGACGCCGATTTCATAGAGGTGGCGGGCGTGGTCGGCGTCGCGGGCGCGCGAGACGATGAGGACGTCCGGCCGCCGCTCGCGAACCACGCGCACGATCTCGTCGATGCCCGGCTGGTCGTGGATGGTGACGATGACGGCGGCGGCGTCCATCAAGCCGCAGCTGTTGAGGAAGGCGGGCTCGGCGGCGTTGCCATAGTAGACCTCGCGCCCTCGGCGGCGGTGCTGGGTCACGGCGTTCGGATCGCGGTCGGTGGCGATGTAGGGGAAGTTGTGTGCGGAAAGCATATCGCACACCACCTGTCCCACGCGGCCGTGGCCGATGACGATGGCCCGGCCCTTGGCGTCGCTTGCGGGAACGAGCGACAGTGCAGGGTCGACTTGGCGCAATTGCTCGCGGCTGCGCGTCACGCGTCGCGCGACGATGGCCAGCAGCGGGATGATGGCCATGGTGATGGAGGTGACCGCGAGGGTGAAGCTGGCCGCGCCCGGTGCGACCAGGGATGCGCCGAGCGCCACCGCAATTACGACGAAGGCAAACTCGCCGCCGGGCCCGAGCAGCAGGCCGGTTTCGATGGCCGCCGGCATCGGGATGCGGAAGGCGCGCGCCAGCACGATGATGATGGTCGCCTTGAGGCCGACCAGCCCGATCACCGATGCGGCCAGCCAGAGCGGCTCGCGCGCCAGCTCGCGGAAATCGATGCTCATGCCGACCGTGAAGAAGAACAGGCCGAGCAGCAGGCCTTTGAACGGCTCGATGGTGGCCTCGATGGCCTTGCGGTACTCGGTTTCGGCAAGCAGGAGGCCGGCAACGAAGGCACCGAGCGCCATGGAGACGCCCGACAGGCCGGCAACGACCGCCGCCGCCACGATCACGAACAACGTCGCTGCGACGAACAGCTCCGTCGTGTCGACGGACGCGACCAGCCGGAACAGAGGGCGCAACATCAGGCGGCCGACCAGGATGATGATCCCGAAAGCGAAGCCGGCTTGCGCGAATGCCAGCATGATGCCCTGCGGCAACGATGAGGCGAATGCCCCGTTCTGTAGCACGGCGACCAGGATCAGGATCGGCACTACCGCAATGTCCTGAGCGAGCAGGATCGAGAAGCTCGTGCGGCCCGTCGCCGTCGACATGCGGCGCTGGTTCGACAGTACCTCGATGACGATGGCGGTCGACGACAGGGCGAGACAGGAGCCGATGATGACAGCCGCGGTGGCGGGCGCGCCCGCCCAGGCCACCACTGCCGCAATCGCCGATGCGCTGATCAGAACCTGCAGGAAGCCGAGGCCGAACACCAGCCGCCGCATGGTCAGGAGGCGTTGGTAGGACAGCTCGAGGCCGATCAGGAACAGCAGGAAGACGACGCCCAGGTCCGCCAGTGCCGAGACGTGGCGGGTATCGATCACGGTGAGCCAGTACAGCGCCGGCACCTGCTCCTTGAACGTGCCCAGCCCGAGCGGGCCGAGTGCGGCGCCGGCGCCGAGGTAGCCGAGGACCGGGTTTAGGCCAAAACGCCGGACGAGCGGCACCACGATGCCGGCCGTTCCCAGAACGACCAGGGCATCGCTGTAGGCATCGAGGTTGCCGATGGTGGCCAAACGATCATGTCCGGTATGTGCCGCAGCGCATTACTGCATTAAATCGCCGCGTTGGATAGGTTGGCGAGCATGGCTGTGGCAATTTCCTGTTCGCCCATGATGACGATGTTGGCGCCGTGCTTTTTGAGGTGCTCGGTCTCCTCGTCCGAGTGCGAGCGCGCGATGATGAGGAGATTCGGATTGGCGGTTCGTGCTGCGGCGACGATCTGCCCGCCTTCGAAGGCATCGGGGATGGCGACGATCATGCAGCGCGCGTTGACGAGATTGGCGGCGTTGGCGACCTCCGGATCCGCCGCGTTGCCGTGTATGGATTCGATGCCCGCATCGCGCGCCAGCACGGCGGCGGGCCGGATGGCCTCGATCAGCAGCAACGGCTTGTTTGCCTGCTTGAGGCCCTCGGCGACGATGCGCCCGACGCGGCCGTAGCCGACCAGCACGACGTGATTGCTGAGCTTGGTCGCCGGCAACGGGGCGCTGCTCCCTTCCTCGCTCTCCGGATCGCCCGCTGGCTGTGGAATGTTCACGGGCCCCGCCGGCTTGGGCTTGGGCAGATAGCGGTCGAGCCAGGCGAACAGCAGCGGATTGAGCAAGATGGAGATGATCGCGCCAGCCAGGACAAGGTCGCGGCCGCGCTCCGGCAGCAGCGACAATGTCACGCCGAGGCCGGCCAGAATGAACGAGAACTCGCCGATCTGCGCCAGGCTCGCGGAGATCGTCAGAGCGTGCGATTTGGGATAGCCGAACAGGCGCACGATGAAGTAGGCGGCGACCGACTTGCCGAACACGATGATGAGAACGGTGGCCAGGACCGCGAACGGCTCGCGCCACAGGATCAGCGGGTCGAACAGCATGCCGACCGAGACGAAAAACAGGACGGCGAAGGCGTCGCGCAGCGGCAGCGTCTCCTGCGCCGCCCGTTGACTCAACTCGGACTCGCTCAGGATCATGCCGGCGAAGAAGGCGCCGAGCGCGAACGATACCTCGAACAGCGTGCTGGCACCGAGCGCGACGCCGAGCGCGATGGCGAGCACCGCCAGCCGGAACAGCTCGCGCGACCCTGAGTGTGCCACGTAGTGCAGCAGCAGCGGGATCAGGCGCTTGCCCACGATCAGCATGAGCGCGACGAAGGCGCCGACCTTGCCGAACGTGATGAGCAGGGGGACGGCCAGGGCGCTGATGCCGGTCGTCTCGCTGCCTTGCAGGGCGCCGGCCATGGCGGGGATCATGACGAGCGCCAGGATCACCACGAGATCCTCCACCACCAGCCAGCCGACGGCGATGCGTCCGCGCTCGGTCTCGATCAGGCGCCGCTCCTGCATGGCGCGCAACAGCACCACGGTGCTGGCAACCGACAGCGCGAGGCCGAACACCAGGCCGGCCACCAGCGACCAGCCGAGCAGGTAGGCGAGGCCCATGCCGAGCAGCGTGGCACTGGCGATCTGCACGACAGCGCCCGGCACCGCGACTGCGCGTACGGACAACAGGTCATCGAGCGTGAAATGCAGGCCGACGCCGAACATCAGCAGGATGACGCCGATCTCGGCGAGGTCGTTGGCAAGCCGCTGATCGGCGACGAAGCCCGGCGTGAACGGGCCGATCAGGACGCCGGCGAGCAGATAGCCGACCAGCGGGGAAATACGGAAGCGGTTGCCGATGGCTGCGAGAATGAATGCAAGGACGAGCCCCACCACGATCGTGGAAATTAGCGGTGTGGCGTGATGCATCCATCCTCCTCATGCGGGCGCACGTTGCCCGTTACGTCCAATCGGCCGCTCCTATGTGGAAAGCGATTGAGTGCAGTAAACCAGACGCGCGCGCGATTTTCCACGACAGAATTGCGACGCGGATGCGTCAGCGAAGGTCCGTGAGCGCTCCGCCTCAGTACGATTTCGGAAGCTCGAGCGCTTTTTCGGCAATGTGAGAAAGGATCAACTCGCGCGACACCGGCGCAATGCGCGGGATCATGATTTCGCGCATGTAACGCTCGACATGATACTCCTTCGCGTAGCCCATGCCGCCGTGCGTCATGACGGCCGTCTCGCACGCCCTGAAGCCGGCTTCGGCGGCGAAGTATTTGGCGGCGTTGGCTTCGATGCCGCAGGGCTTGCCTGCGTCATATAGGCTGGCGGCCTTGAGCATCAGCAGGTTCGCCGCCTCCAGCTCCACCCAGCGCATGGCGAGTGGATGCTGGATCGCCTGGTTCTTGCCGATGGGGCGGCCGAACACGACGCGCTCGCGAGCGTAGCGGGTCGCACGCGCCAGCGCGGCCCGTCCCGTGCCGACGGCTTCTCCGGCAATCAGGACACGCTCGGGGTTCATGCCGTGCAGGATGTATTCGAAGCCGCGGCCTTCCTCGCCGATGCGGTCCTCGAGCGGCACCGGCAGCCCGTCGAAGAAGAGCTGGTTGGAGTCGACGGCCTTGCGGCCCATCTTGTCGATGACGCGCGCCTCGACGTAGCGGCGATCGAGCGCCGTGTAGAACAGCGACAGCCCTTGCGTGGCTTTCTTCACCTCCTCGAGCGGCGTCGTGCGCGCGAGCAGCAGCACGCGGTCGGCCACCTGCGCGGTGGAGATCCAGATCTTCTGGCCGTGGATGGCGTAGCCGTTGCCGGAGCGGACGGCGCGCGTCTTGAGCTTGGTGGTGTCGAGGCCGGCATCGGGCTCCGTCACCGCAAAGCACGCCTTCTCGTCGCCCTTGATGAGCGGAGCGAGATAGCGGTGCTTCTGCTCCTCGGTGCCGAACACGACCACGGGATTGAGCCCGAAAATGTTCATGTGCAGCGCGGAGGCGCCGGAGAACGCCGCGCCCGACTCCGCCACCGCCTGCAGCATGACGGCGGCCTCGGTGATGCCCAGCCCTGCGCCGCCGTAGGCTTCCGGCATGGCGATGCCGAGCCAGCCGCCGTCGGCGATGGCGCGGTGGAAGGCGTGCGGGAACTCCCCGTCCCGGTCGCGGTCCAGCCAATAGTCCTCACCGAAGCCGGCGCAGAGCCTCAGGATCGCCTCGCGGATTTCCTGCTGGGCCGGAGTGAGGGAGAAGTCCATGTCTGCGCTCCTGGGCGGGATCTTTGTTATGGTTTGGGTTGCGCAGCTAACCGCCTTTTGCGGCCGCGCGCCAGCGTTCGCGGCCCTTGTTGCAGCTGCCATGCGCGTTTGCCAAGGCGTCGGTTGAACGCGGTAACGTCGCCGTAAACGGCTTACAGTAGGTTTGGCCCAATCAGTTGAGTGGTGCAGGTACATGGATCAGCGTCAAATCGGCGGAGCTGGGCGCCCCCGTCAGTGGCTCGACCCGCGCACAGTGGTGCTGGCAGCCATCGCCTTCTTCGTGCTGCTGTCGGCATGGCTCGCCGCGTTCAACACGCAGGCCGGCACCGTCGACATCGTGCTGCGCTGGGGTGCGCCGGTGCGCGTCACCGAGCCGGGCCTGAACTTCAAGATCCCATACGTGGAGAGCCGGCACACCATCGAGCTCAGGGAGCGCGCCTACAGCAAGACCTACGAGTCCGCCTCGCGCGATCCCATGGAGCTGAACGTGACGGTGGCCGTCAACTGGGCGGTCAACAAGGAACATGTCATTCAGATGTACAACCAGTTCGGCAGTCTGGAGCAGTTCGAGCAGCGCATCATCGCGCCGCGCCTGCCGGATGCGGTTAAGGCGGTTGTGTCGCGCTTTGCCGTCAATGAGCTGCTGACCAAGCGCAATGAGCTGCGCGACCAGTCGCGCGCGGCCGCGCTCGCGGTCATCCCGCAGCAGATCATGACCATCACCGGCTTCTCGGTGACGAACGTCGAGTTCCCGAAAGCCTACACGGCCCAGATCGCCGCCGTGCAGGTCGCGCGCGAGGCCGCCAACGCGCAGGAGCAGGAGCTGAGGAAACAGAACTTCAAGGCGCAGGAGGTGTTCAACATCGCCAAGGCGCAGGCCGACTCGACCAAGGCCCAGGCCGATGCGGAGGCCTACGCCATCGCCATCCGCGGCAAGGCGCAGCTCGACATCCAGCAGCGGCAGGCGGAGATTTTGAAATCCAACCCGCTGCTGATCGACTGGGAGCGTGCGGTCCGTCTGGTGCCCGGCGTGCTGCCGCAGACCTTCGTTGGCGGTGACGGCAGCGCGGCGCTGATGTTCCAGCTTGGTTCGAGCCAGCCCATGAGCACGATCCCGCGCCGGCAGAACTAGAGCGTCTGCCGGACGACTGCATCGGCACGCAATGATCGACCGTCATCCGCGGGTTTGTCCCGAGGATCCATCCAGCAGTGGGCTCAGCCCCTCTTGGTTGGATTCCCGCTCGCGCTTCGCTTGGCGGGAATGACGGGATAAGTGCGATCTGTTGAAGTTGTCATTCCCGCGAAAGCGGGAATCCAGTTAAGGCCCTCACCGCTTCCTCGCGACGCTCCAACCGTAGGTGCGCGATAGTCGCTTCGCGGAGGCCGTCAGCTCGCAACGCCGACGATCCCGCCCTTCTTGAGGTCGGCGATCTCGGCGGTGTTGAAGCCGAAGTCTTTCAAGACGGCATCGGTGTCGACGCCGGCGCGCTTGGGTGCTGAGCCAAGCTCCGGCTTGGTACGGCTGAAGCGCGGCGCCGGCTGCGGCTGCAGCACCCCGTCGCGCGTCGTGAACGTATTGCGCGCCTTGTTGTGCGAATGGCCCTCGGCTTCCGCCAGCGACATCACGGGCGCGACACAGGCGTCGCTGCCGGCGAAGATCTCGTCCCATTCGGCGCGGGTCTTGCTCGCGATGGTGTCGGCGAGGCGGCGGCGGATGTCCGGCCAGCCCTTGCGATCGCCGCGCTTGGGCAGCGTCGCCGGATCGAGGCCGAGCCTCTGCAGCAACTCGTCGTAGAAGCGTCCTTCGATGGAACCGACCGACAGCCACTTGCCGTCCTTGGTCTTGTACACGTCGTACCAGGGCGCGCCGGTGTCGAGCACGTTGACGCCGCGCTCGTCTTTCCAGGCGCCCTGCGCGTACATGCCGTAAATGATCGCCATCAGCGTGGCGGAGCCGTCGACCATGGCGGCGTCCACGACCTGGCCCTTACCCGACCTCTGTGCTTCCAGCAGCGCGCAGGCGACGCCGAAGGCGAGGAACATGCCGCCGCCGCCGAAATCGCCGACGAGGTTGAGCGGCGGCACCGGCGCCTCGCCCTGGCGGCCGATGGCATGCAGCGCGCCGGAGAGCGCGATGTAATTGATGTCGTGGCCGGCGGCGCTCGCCATCGGACCGTCCTGGCCGAATCCCGTCATGCGTCCGAACACCAGCTTGGGGTTGACGGCGAGCAGCGCATCGGGGCCGAGACCCAGGCGCTCCATGACGCCCGGCCGGAAGCCCTCGATCAGCGCATCGGCCTTTGCGACGAGCCGCTTCACGACCTCGCGGCCGGCCTCCGCTTTCACGTCCACGGCGATGGTCTTGCGACCGCGGTTCAGGATGTCGAACTTCGGCTCGCGCCCCGGAATGCCGAGATCGGACGCCTCGCGCCGGTCGACGCGGATCACCTCGGCGCCCATGTCGGAGAACAGCATGCCGGCGAACGGCGCGGGGCCGATGCCCGCCATCTCGATGACGCGAAATCCGGCAAGAGGTCCCATCGTGGTTACCTTTCCGTTTCCTCAGCGGCCGCACTGGCCTTGTTTCCTGGGCTTGCGCAACGCCACCGGCCAAGTGTGTGCAATCCGCGCAAACCTTTATCAATGTCCCTGTGGTCATTTGGGAACAAGGCGTCAAACGATAATCGAGTGCGTTGCGCGTGTCCAAAGGTGGAACCTTGCCGGGCCTTCTCGGGCGCTGGCTGAAGGCGTTGCGAACGCCCGCCGCCGGCCGCGCCCACCAACCCCACATGGACGACAAGCTGGACCGCTTCGTCGCCATCGGCGAGCGCCTGGAGCGCGGCCTGGAAGAACTCAAAGATCTGCAGTGGCGCATCCGCGAGAACGAGGACCGCTACCGCGATCTGCTCGACAACCAGTCCGACGTCATCGTGCGGCGGGACACGGACGGGCGCCTCACATTCGTGAACCGGGCCTTCTGCCGCAGGTTCGGCCTGGAGCGCGATGCCGTGCTCGGCCAGCCCTTCCGCCCCAAGGTGCTTGCGGGCGACCGCGTGATGCCTCTGGCGCCGGGTGCGGCCGGGCGCGAGCGGCGCGCCGAGCAGCAGATCGAAACGGTGGACGGGCCGCGCTGGTTCGAATGGATCGAGCACGACGTCCCCGCCGTGGACGGCGTCACCGAAGTGCAGTCCGTGGGCCGCGACGTCACCGACGCGCGCCGCGCGCAGGAAGAGCTGACCGACGCGCGCAAGCAGGCTGAGGCGGCCAACCGCGCCAAGTCACGCTTCCTCGCTGCCATGAGCCACGAGATTCGCACGCCGATGAACGGCATCCTCGGCATGGCGCGCCTGCTGGGCGAGACCGAGATCACGCCGGAGCAGCAGACCTACACGCGCGCCATCGATCGCTCCGCGCGCCAGCTGCTGACGCTGATCGACGAGATTCTCGACTTCTCCAAGATCGAGGCGGACAAGCTGGTGCTGAAGTCGGAGCCGTTCGCAATTCCCGACTGCGTGCAAAGTGTGGTCGAGCTGCTTGCGCCCAAGGCCTACGAAAAGGGCATCGACATCTCGTGGGCGACCGATCCCGATCTGCCGGTCATGCTCAAGGGCGACGAGGTGCGGCTGCGCCAGATCGTCACCAACCTGGTCGGCAATGCCATCAAGTTCACGGACAGCGGCGGCGTGCTCGTCACCGCGCGGCGCGACCGGGAGCCGGGCACGCGCGCGGCCGCCGGCGACGTCATCGTTGCCATTGCAGTCGAGGATACCGGCATCGGCATCGAGCCCGACGCCCTGCCGTCGATGTTCAACGAGTTCGAGCAGAGCGACGCCGCCGTGCGCAGGCGCCACGGCGGCACCGGCCTGGGCCTTGCCATTTCCCGGCGCCTGGCGCGCGCCATGTCGGGCGACATCCGCGTCACCAGCGCGACGGGTCGCGGCTCGGTCTTCACCGCCACGGTGCGGCTGAAGCGGGCAGCAGAGACCGACGACAAGCCGATCAGGATACCGCACGACCGCCACGTGCTGCTGGCCCTCGACCGGCCCATGGAGCGCCGCGCGCTGGCGTTGACGCTGGCGGGCGCCGGCGTTCCCGCGGAGGACGGCACGGTGGCGGAGGCCGGAGCGCTGGTGGAGGCCGCGCACGAGGCGCGCGAGCCCTTCACGTCCGTACTGGTCGACGGCGCATGCGGCCCGGAGGCGGCGGCGAAGCTTCTGATGCGCGCACGCTCGGCCGGCCTGGACAGATCAGTTCAAGGCGTGGTTGTGCTCGACACGGCAGCCAAGGCCGAGTTCGCCGAGTTCCGCCGCGCGGGCTTCGATGCCTACCTCGTGCGTCCGGTGCGGCCGCACAAGCTGCTCAAGGGCATCGGAACGGGTTTTGAGGAGTCACTGGCACCGGCCCCCGCGGTCGCGCCGCCGGCGCAGCGCGGGGTCATGCCCGCCAAACCGGTGTCGGTGATGCTGGTTGAGGACAACGACGTCAACGCGCTGCTGGCGCGGCGCATGCTCGAGAAGGCGCACTGCAACGTGCGCCTCAGCCGCAACGGTCGCGAAGCCGTGGACGCCTTCCGCCGCATCGTTGCCGGAATCGATGCGCCCGTCGATCTGGTGCTGATGGACCTGCACATGCCGGTCATGGACGGCCTGGAGGCGACGCGGGTCATGCTGCAGATGGCGGAGCTCAGCCCGGTGGCGGCGCCTCCGATCGTCGCCGTCACGGCCAATGCCTTCGACGAGGATCGCCGCATGTGCCTGGAGGCCGGCATGAGCGACTACATGGCCAAGCCCTTCGACCGCGACGACCTGCACCGGCTCATCGCGCGCTGGTGCGGCGAGGACCGCGAGCAGGCGGCCTAGGCCATCCTCGGACAGCCCTCCGACAGCCGGGGTTTCTCAATGATGCGCATGGGGACCGTGGTGCTCGCGCACCAGCGCATGACCTTGTCCGCGCATGATCAAGTAGCGGTTGACCGGGTATGCGGCGAGCCCCGCGATCGCCAAGGCCACAGCCAGCGACAGCCAGAATTTTGCGTCCGACAGTTGCGCGTCCATGGCGCCGGGGATCAGCAGCATGATGGCGTTGTCGACGATCTCCATGACTGTGATCGACGCGGTATCCGCGGCAAAGGCGAGGGGAAGGATGCGGCGCCAGGCAAGACCGGCCCTGTAGAGCGGCACCACCGTCATCGCATAGCCGAAGATAAATGCGAGCACCACGGCGAGCGCGATGGTGGCGAGGTTGGACAGCCCCGCCGCCGTGCCGATCACCATGCCCAGGACTTCCCCGATGGCGCAGCCCGTGAGGCAGTGAACGGTTGCGCTGAACGCGAGCTTGTTCAGAGATTCACGGCGCGTCGCGTCGTGGCCCGAATGCTCAACCTCGTTCGGCACGGTGTGCCTCACCCATTGATGTCGTAGGCGGCGAGTGCCGCCATGTTGACGATGTCGCTGTCCTTGGCGTTGAGGGGGCAGATCTGGATGGAATGCGTCAGCCCCACCAGCATCGGGCCGATCAGCGTGGCGCCGCCGAGCTCCTTCAGCATCTTGGTGGAGATGGCCGCCGAGTGGAACGCGGGCATCACCAGCACGTTGGCGGTGTCGCTGAGGCGGCAGAACGGATACTGCTTCAAGGCTTCGCGGTTGAGCGCGACGTCGGCGGCCATGTCGCCGTCGTACTCGAAGTCGACCTGGCGCTGGTCGAGGATCGTCACCGCCTCGCGCACCTTGTCGGAACGCTCGCCGCGCGGATGGCCGAAGGTGGAGTAGGCGAGCAAGGCGACGCGCGGCTCCATGGCGAGCCGCCGGGCGACGCGCACGGCTTCCTCGGCGATGTTGGCGATCTGCTCGCCATCCGGCATGTCGTGGATGCTCACGTCGGCGACCAGCACCGCGCGTCCGCGGATGAGCACCACCGATACGCCGATCACATGCCGCTCGGCGCGTGAATCGAGCACCTTGCGCACGTCGTCATAGGCCGTGTGCCAGTTGCGCGTGACGCCGGTGACCATGCCGTCGGCGTGGCCCATTGCCACCATGCAGGCGCCGTACACGTTGCGGTCGTTGTTGACGAGGCGCTGGCAGTCGCGCAGCAGGTAGCCCTTCCGCTGCAGCCGGCTGTAGAGGTACTCGGCATACTCGTGCCGGCGGTCGTCGCGGCTGGTGTCGTGCGTCTCGATGGCGTCGGTGAACTCGATGCCGGCCTTTTCGAACGCCTCGCGGATGATGGGCTCGCGGCCGATCAGCACCGGCTGCCCGAGCCCCATGTTGAGGAACGAGTTGGCGGCACGCGCGATCTGCGGCTGCTCACCTTCCGCGAAGATCACGCGTTTGGGCGAGTTGCGCACCTGCGAGAGGATGTTGCCGAGCCAGCCGGCCACGGGATCGAGCCGTGCCCCTAGCCGCGCAACGTAGCCGTCCATGTCGACGATAGGCTTGCGGGCGACGCCGGTCTCCATGGCCGCCTTGGCGACGGCCGGCGGCACGTGCGTGATGAGGCGCGGATCGAACGGCGCCGGAATGATGTAGTCGGGGCCGTAGGTGACCTGGCGCCCGAGGAAGGCGGCGGCGACCTGGTCGGGCACATCCTCCTGCGCCAGCTCGGCCAGCGCCTTGGCCGCGGCGATCTTCATCTCCTCGTTGATGGTCGAGGCCTGCACGTCGAGCGCGCCGCGGAAGATGAAGGGGAATCCAAGAACGTTGTTGATCTGGTTGGGATAGTCCGAGCGCCCCGTGGCGACGATGGCGTCGGTGCGCACCTCGGCCACTTCTTCGGGCGTGATTTCCGGGTCGGGGTTGGCCATCGCGAAGATGATGGGCTTGTCGGCCATCGAGCGCACCATGTCCTTGGTCACGGTGCCGGCGGCGGAGAGGCCGAAGAACGCGTCGGCGCCTTTCAATGCGTCGGCCAGCGTGCGCGACTTGGTCTCGATCGCATACGCCGACTTCCATTGGTTCATGCCGTCCTTGCGGCCGCGATAGATCACGCCCTTGGTGTCGCACAGCACCATGTTCTTCTTGGGCATGCCCATGGCCGCGAGCAGGTCCATGCAGGCGATGCTGGCGGCGCCGGCGCCGTTGACGACCAGCTTGAAGTTCTTGATGTCGCGTCCCGTCAGCTCCAGCGCATTGATGAGGCCGGCGGCGGCGATGATCGCCGTGCCGTGCTGGTCGTCATGGAACACGGGGATGTTGAGCAGCTCCTTCAGCTTCTCCTCGATGATGAAGCAGTCAGGGGCCTTGATGTCCTCCAGGTTGATGCCGCCGAAGCTGGGGCCGAGATAGCGCACGCAGTTGATGACGGCGTCCGGGTCCGGCGTGTCGACCAGGATGTCGATGCCGTCGATGTCGGCGAAGCGCTTGAACAGCGCGCCCTTGCCTTCCATGACCGGCTTTGCGGCCAGCGCGCCGCGGTTGCCGAGACCCAGGATGGCGGTGCCGTTGGAGACGACGGCCACCAGGTTGCCCTTGTTGGTGTAGTCATAAGCCCGCTGTGGGTCTTCCGCGATGGCCAGCACCGGCACGGCCACGCCGGGCGAGTAGGCAAGGGAGAGGTCGCGCTGTGTCGTCAGCGGCTTGGTCGGCGTGATCTCGAGCTTGCCGGGTTTGCCCTGGCTGTGGAACTGCAGCGCTTCTTCCTCGGTGAAGCGCGCAGCGTCGAACTTGGCGGCCATTGTTCCCCTCTCCCGGTCGGTCTTTGTGCGACCTTCGACGATAGTGGGCGCGGTGCGCGCGCACAACGTATTCCCCGCCTTGGATCGGTGCCGCACTGTCGCGCGCCTTTGGCATACCAGTGTGCCTGTTTCCAATGGCGCAAATGCGGGATAGTCCGTTCGCACGGAGGTGGCCATGCTTTTTCCCGGCTTCACGCTCGAAACGGTCGAGATCGGCGACGGGCCGATCCGGCTTCGCCGCGGCGGCTCAGGACCGCCTCTGCTGCTCCTGCACGGCAACCCGCAGACGCATGCCATGTGGCACGCCGTGGCCCCGAGAATGGCGGAGCGTTTTACGGTCATCTGTCCCGACCTGCGCGGCTACGGCGGCTCGCTGAAGCCTCCGGCGACGCCCGACCATGCGCCTTACGCCAAGACAGCGATGGCGCGCGACATGGTCGAGGTGATGCGGCACTTTGGCTTCGAGCGCTTCCTGGTCGGCAGCCACGACCGCGGCGCCCGCGTGGCCCACCGGCTGGCGCTGGATTTCCCCGAGCGTGTGGAAAAGCTGGCCGTGCTCGACATCGTGCCCACCATCGAGCACTTCGAGCGCGCCGACATGTCGTTCGCGCTCGGCTACTACCACTGGTTCTGGTTCGCCCAGCCGCATCCCTTTCCGGAAGCGATCATCAATGCGGCGCCGGAGGCCTGGTTCAGGGCGCACACCTCGCGCGAGCCAAAGGACGATGGCTTCTTCCACCCGGATGCGCTGGCAGATTATCTCGCGTGCGCGCGCAATCCGGACATGATCCGCGGCATGTGCGAGGACTACCGCGCGGCCGTCACCATCGATCTCGAAGATGATCGCACCGCGCGCTCTGCCGGCCGCAAGGTGCAGTGCCCGATGCTGGTGCTGTGGGGCGCAAAGGGCAAGATTGGTCAGTGGTACGAGCCGCTGCCGATCTGGGGCAAATACTGCACGGCGGAGGTGACGGGCGGCCCTGTCAACAGCGGTCACTACCTCGCCGAGGAGGCACCGGCCGAGGTGCTGGCGGCGTTCGGGCGGTTTTTTGGATGATGGGCAGCCACCCCGCAGGTGTCATCCTCGGGCTTGCCTGCACTCGGACTTGTTCCGGGTGTCCCGAGGATCCATCCAACAGCGAACTCGGGCGTCTATCGCACGCTGGATCCTCGCCACAAGGGCGAGGATGACTGTTGTGTGCGAGGCGGCGGTCTGGCTAACCCCGATGCGCAGCGGTGCCGAGCAGTGAACCCTTGGCCACGAATACCTCGCTGACGCCGTAGCCGGCCTCGGCCGGGATGTGCAGCAGCCGGCCTTCGGGCGTGGTCGTCGCCTTCGGCATCACCGTGACGACCGGTTGCGAGCGCGTGACTGCCACCGCCTCCGTCACCGTCGCATAGCGCGACAGCTTCTCCAGGTTCATGCGGGTGGCGAACACCAGCGTGCGGGTGCCGGCCGCCGCGGCCGAGAGCGCCTGCTGCGGCTTGACCCAGATGCCTTCCGTGGATTCACCGCCGTCATGGGCGCCTACCTGCGCCATCGGCGCTGCCACCAGGAAAAAGTGCGTGTCGAAACGCTTTGGCACCATCTCGGGCGTGATCCAGTGCGCGAACGGCACCATCAGGTCGCCGGCCAGCGCCAACTGCTCGCGGCGCACGATGTCGACGAAGCTCATCTCGCCCTTCAGCAGCGGCGCGCGGTAGGTCTCGACCAGCCGGTCGGCGGCCTCGGCATCGAGGATGCTGTCGGAGCCGCGGCGGCGGGCGAGCACGAGGCCCGCTTCCTCGAAGGTCTCGCGGCCGGCGGCGATGAAGAAGGCGCGATCCGGGGCGGTGGGGATCTGCGGCGCCAGCTCGGTCCACGCCGGGTCGCCGTCCTCCTTGTCGACCTTGCCGCCCGGGAACACCAGCGCGCCGGAGGCGAAATCGATCTGGTGGTTGCGCACCACCATGAACACCTCGATGCCCTCGGCGCTATCGCGCAGGATGACGACCGTGGAGGCCGGACGCGCCGGTGCCGGCTCTTTCTTGGGTGCTTCGCTCATCAACGCAGCTCCTATTCGGGGCCCGGCCGGCACATGCTTGCCAAGCGGACGCCCTTCTATAGTAATGGTGGCCTGCCTTCGATACGGGCTTCCCGCACTGGTTACAAAGACCGAACGCGCCCGCCTGCCAAGCCGAAAGCGCAATGCTGCTGCCGCCTGACGCCTTTGCCCTGGTGCCGGCCCTCAAGGGCAAGATCCTGGCTCCCGAGCATTCCTATTTCCGCCTGTCGCGGGAACGGCTGGCCGACATGGACCTGGCCGCGCGCGCGAACGGCTATCCCGACAACTGGCGGCTGACCGATGAGGCGCGCGAGGCGACGCGCACAGCGCTGCTGGCAGACCACAAGGGCGACCTGTGGATTTTCGCCTACGGCTCGCTGATGTGGGACCCCGCCATCCATATCGTCGAGATCAGGACCGGCGCGCTGCAAGGCATGCACCGGCGGTTCTGCCTCAAGTCCCACATCGGTCGCGGCTCCCGCGACAAGCCGGCGCTGATGGCCGGACTGGACGACGGCGGTTCCTGCCAGGGTCTCGCCTTCCGCGTGCCCGCCGACGTCGTGGACCGCGAAACGGAAATTCTCTGGATGCGGGAGATGATCGCCGGCACCTACCTGCCAACCATGGTGCCGGTCGACACGCCTCAGGGCCGGGTCGACGCGCTGACGTTCGTGATGAACCGCGACTCCAGCCGCTACGTGCGGCTCGACCTCGAGGAGACCGCGCGCATGATCTCGACCGGGCGCGGGGTACGCGGCACATGCCTTGAGTACCTGGAGAACCTGGCTGAGCGTCTCGATTTGCTCGGCCTGCACGATCCCGACATCGTCGCGTTGCGTGCGCGGGTGCGCGAGATACTGGCGGACGGCGAATTGGCGTCGTCCTAGCGAGGCGATAAGGTCGGCCGCTTCGCAATCAGGGAGGACGTCGGGTGTCGGAACAAGCCAAGGCCGAACTTGCTGCAACGGGCGTGCTGCGCGCCGGCATCAACGTGCAGAATTTCCTGCTGGTCACGGGTAAGACCGGCACGGGCGATCCCGCCGGCGTGGCGCCAGACATGGCAGCCGAGATCGCACGACGGCTGGGCGTGCCTCTGAAGCTCGTGCCGTTCAAGTCGCCGGGCGAGCTGGCCGATGCGGCGGAAGCCAATGCCTGGGACATCGGCCTGATTGGCGCTGAGCCGCAACGCGCGGAGAAGATCACCTTCACGCCCGCCTACGTGGAGATCGAGGCGACCTACCTGGTGCCGGCGGGCTCGGCGCTGAAGACGCTGGCCGACGTCGACAAGCCCGGCGTGCGGATTGCCGTGATGGGCCGTGCGGCCTACGGGCTCTGGCTGGAGCGCAACATCAAGCACGCGGAGCTTGTGCGCGCGGACGCGCTTGCCAGCGCCTCTGAGATGTTCTTTCGCGACAAGCTCGATGCGCTGGCAGGATTGAAGCCCGCGCTGCTTTCGGACCTGGAGAAGCGTCCGGGTTTCCGCATCCTCGACGGCCGCTTCATGGCCGTGCAGCAGGCCATCGGCACGCAGCGCAAGAATGCGGCGGGCGCGGCCTTCCTGGCGAGCTTCGTCGCCGAGGTCAAAGCCTCTGGGTTCGTGGCGAGCCTGATCGACAAGCACAAGGTGCGCGGGCTGTCGGTGGCGCCGCCGGCGTAGGCAGCAAATAACCGAACGGGAGGACGAGATGTTCAACGTCGGCGAGATCGAGGTCCTCCGCATCGAGGAGAGCCTCGGCCCCGGCTTCCAGCCCAACGTGCTGCTGCCGGACTGGAACGCGAAGGACGTCGAGCCGCACATGCCCTGGCTCGCGCCGACCTACTACGATCCCGCTCAGGACAAGCTGATCTCCTCGATCCACAGCTGGGTGCTCAGGACGCGCCACCACACCATCCTGATCGACACCTGCGTCGGCAACCACAAGGAGCGCCCCGGCCAGCCGCGCTTCCACATGCTGAACCGGCCTTACATGGAGAACTTCGCCAAGGCCGGCCTGAAGGTGGAGGACATCGACTACGTGCTGTGCACGCACATGCACGTCGATCATGTCGGCTGGAACACGCGGCTGGAGAATGGCCGCTGGGTGCCGACCTTTCCCAACGCCAAGTACGTGTTCTCCAAGGCCGACCGCGACTATTTCGATCCGGCGCGCGGCGCCGGCGGCAAGGTGGAGGCGCACGCACGCGTGTTCAACGACAGCGTGCTGCCGATTTTGGAGGCCAAGCAGGAGATGGTGGTCGACGGCGCCCACAGGCTCGGTGACGACATCTCCATCACGCCGGCGCCGGGGCATTCGCCCGGTCACGTGCTGATCACGGTGCAATCCAAGGGCACGGAGGCGCTGTTCACCGGCGACATCATGCATCATCCGATGCAGATCTACTGCACGCAGTGGAGCAGCGCCTTCTGCTCCGACCCCGAGCAGGCGCGCGGCACGCGCCGCAAGATGCTGGAGCACGCCGCCGGCGCGGGCAGCCTCGTCTATCCGCAACACTTCGCCGGCCCGCACGTGTGCCGCGTAGGTGAGCGGGGTGGGGCCTTCACATTTCTGGCGGGGCGGCGCTGAGGGTCGTTCCCTCTCCCTGTTCTTACGGGGAGAGGGTTAGGGTGAGGGGCGGCAGCTCGCTCCGACGTTGAATTTGTAGCCGCCCCTCACCCCGACCCTCTCCCCACGCTGATGAGCGTGTGGAGGGTCCGGCGAAGCGTGGTGAGCGGGAGCGTGCACGCCTGGGTGCTCCACGAGGCGCGATAGGAACTGGCCATGAATCAAGCAATTGGCGACAGTGACGTCTTGGTGGTGGTGGACGTGCAGAATGATTTCTGCCCCGGCGGCAATCTTGCTGTGCCGGGCGGCGACGAGGTCGTGCCTGTCATCAACGCGCTGGCGCGCCGGTTCCGCCACGTGGTCCTGACGCAGGACTGGCACCCCGCAGGTCATCAGTCGTTTGCGTCCTCGCATACAGGCCGCCGGCCGTACGAGACCATCAAGGTTGCCTACGGCCCGCAGGTGCTGTGGCCGGACCACTGCATCCAAGGCACGCGTGGCGCCGCCTTCCGCGACGACCTCGATATTCCCCACGCGGCCCTCGTCATCCGCAAGGGCTTCAGGCGCGAAATCGACTCCTACTCCGCGTTCTTCGAGAACGATCACGTGACGCCCACCGGCCTGGGCGGCTACCTGAGGGAGCGCGGCTTGCAACGCCTGTTCGTTGCCGGATTGGCGCTCGATTTCTGCGTGCGCTACTCGGCGGAGGACGCCAAGCGTCAAGGCTTCGATGTTGCGGTTATCGATGACGCTTGCCGCGGCATCGATGTCGGCGGCTCGGTCGCCGCAACACGGAAAAGCTTCGCGAGCCTCGCTGTCACCGGTGTGCAATCCGGCGACCTTCGCTGAGGCTTCAAGCTTTTCGCGGCGCCAATCCAAGTATTTGACGCGCCTCAACGACGGTGGCGATTTTGCCGCCGAGGTCCTGGATGATGCGGACGGCTTTCTCCACCAGCGCGGCGTTGCTGGGTGTCGGGGTGCCGCGCGCAAGGTGGACGGTGTCTTCCATGCCGATGCGGCAGTGGCCGCCGAAGATGTAGGCCTGCGCCAGCATCGTGAAGGAGTGGCGGCCCGCACCGAACGCTGCCCACTCGCTCCCGGGCGGGATCATGGATTTGAGCAGGCTCATGGTCTCGGGCGTGGAGGGCAGGCCGTACTTGATGCCGGTGACGATCTGGAACAGCAGCGGGTTCTTCAGTGTGCCGTCGGCGATCAGGTCGTGCGCCAGCATCATGTCGCCGGTGTTGAAGATTTCCAGCTCCGGCTTGGAGCCGGCTGCGTACATGCGCTCGGCCATGGCCTTGATGCTCTTGGGCGAGTTGATGACCGCGCCGCCGCCGAACCACTGCGTGTTGAGGTCGAGCGTGCAGATTTCCGGTTTCAGCTCGACGATGTGCTGCGTGCGGATTTCCGGCGTGGTGAGCATGGTGCCGGGGCCGGCCTTGGCGGGCTCGTCGTCGCTCGGCATGAACCGTCCGCCGGGGCCGGCGGTGAGGTTGATGACAAGGTCGGTGTCGCTGGCGCGGATGCGCTTCACCACCTCGGCGTAGTACTCGAGCTTCATGCTCGGCGCGCCGGTGGCGGGCTCGCGCACGTGGATGTGGCAGACGGCGGCGCCGGCTTTCGCCGCCCCGATGCAGGCGTTGGCAATCTCCTCTGGCGTGACGGGCAGGTTGGGGTTGTGTGCCCTCGTCGGGAACGTGCCGGTGACGGCGCAAGTGAGAATGGTGGGTTTCATTGCCTGGTAAGTTTCCCTTTGTCATCCCGGGGCTTGTCCCCGGGATCCAGTCTTCAGCTTGCTCCGGCGCATGTTGATCGCTGGATCCCGGCAACAAGTGCCGGGATGACAGGTCAATCCGGTTCGAAGTTCATGGCCACGCCGTTGATGCAGTAGCGCAGGCCGGTGGGCGGGGGGCCGTCGGGGAACACGTGGCCGAGGTGACTGCCGCAGCGGCTGCAGTGCACCTCCGTGCGCACCATGCCGTAGCTGCGATCTTCCGTGCTTTCCACTGCACCCGTCTCGGGATC
>CADEEC010000060.1 GCA_902826255.1 uncultured Hyphomicrobiales bacterium
CGGGCTGCCGGCGGCCGGCGCCGCTTCCACCTGCATCTCCATCGCCGTATCCAGGCGCACGATGCGGTCATTGAGCGCGAAACTCGCCTCGATCAGGCTGCGCAAGCCCTCGGGCAGCTCGGCAAAGCCCTTCACATGCGACAGCCGGCCCGGCGCGGTCAGGCGCACGCGCGAGCGCTTCTTCTGCAGCTCTTCCGTCGACAGGTCGCCTTCCTTGTGCGCGCGGCGGATCATCAGCCACGAGGCGAGCTCCAGCAGGCGCGTCGTCAGCCGCATGCTCTCGGTGGCATACAGCATGGAAGCGGGGCCCTTCAGCGCGCGCGCTTCCTTGCGGCCAGCGCCGTCGAGATACGATGCTGCGCTCTCCACAAGGGCCATGCCCTCGCGGAAAATGGCATCGAACTGGTGGGAAGCCGCGTAGCGCGCCCCGAAGGAGATGGTGACGCCGGCCTGGGCGGGGCGTTCACTGCTGCTGACTGGAGTACCCATGACCGAACTGAAACAACCGCTTACCATTGACTGACCATTCCACCCTCGCAGGCGGCGGTTAACAAGTCACCCACAATTGGTCCGAAAAGTTGACGGCACCGCGCACGCGGGCCCGCGCGCTGCGCCATACGGGGGCAACGCACGGGAATCGCGGTGGAAAATATTTGTTACTCGGCAGGTGCCTGCACAGGGGCCGGGTCCGCGGGCCGCACGCGGTGCGCATTGTGGTCACGCGCTACGTAGGTATAAACCACCGGCGTCAGGAACAGCGTGAACAGCGTACCGATCGTCATGCCGGCGGCGATCACGAGCCCAATGGCGAAGCGACTGGCCGCGCCCGCGCCGCTCGCATTCAGCAACGGGAACATGGCGACCACCATCGCAGCCGTCGTCATCAGGATAGGACGCAGGCGGATGCCGGCCGCGCGATGGATGGCCTCGCGCCGGCTCAGCCCCTCGTTCTCTTGCAAATGATTGGCGTAGTCCACCATCAAGATGCCGTGCTTGGAGATCAGGCCGATCAGCGTCACGAGCCCCACCTGCGTGTAGATGTTGATGCTCGCGAGCCCCAGGTTCAACGGGATCAGCGCGCCGAACATCGCCGTCGGCAGCCCGATCAGGACGATGAGCGGATCGCGAAAGCTTTCGTACTGCGCCGCCAGCACCAGGTAGATAATGATGAGCGCGAACACGAAGGTGATGACGAGCGTATTGCCCTCCTGCACATACTGCCGGCTCTCGCCCTGGAAGTCATAGGAGAAGCCCGCCGGCATGTGCTTGGCCGCCGTCGTCTTCAGGAAGTCCAGCGCCTCGCCCACTGACCGTCCGGGAAACGGCACGCCCGTCAGCGTCGCCGAGTTGAGCTGCTGGAAGGTATTGAGCGCGTTGGGCTGCACCGACTCCTCAACCGTCACCACACTCGATAGCGGCACCAGCGTGCCGGTGCTGGTACGCACCTGGTAGCGCTTGAGCCATTCCGCCGTCAGCCGGTACTCGCGCGGCACCTGCGGGATAACCTTGTAGCTGCGGCCGTAGAGATTGAACTGGTTGACGTAGTTGCCGCCCAGCAGCGTCGCCAGCGATCCGCCGATATCCTGCATGGTGATGCCGAGGCGGTTGGCCTTGTCGTGGTCGATCTTCAGCTCGATCTGCGGGCTCTCGAACTTGAGATCGCCGTCGACGAAAATGAACACGCCGCTTTTCTGCGCTTCGGCCTGCACGGCGGCGAGAACCTGGGCAAGCTGCCCGTAGTCGGCCGTCGTCGTGATGATGAACTGCACCGGCGGGCCGCCGACCGAGCCCGGCAGCGACGGCAGCGGGAACGTGAACACCTGCGCGTTGGCAATGCCGGCGATGGGCCCCTGCAAACTCCCAAGAATCTGCTTTTGCGTGCGCTTGCGCTCGTCCCACGGCTTGAACAGCATGCCCGCGAACGCCTGGTGCACGCCGTCCATGCCGTTGATGGTGAACACGTGCTCCTTCTCGGGCACCGTGTCGAACAGCTTGCCGAGACGCGCGGTCGCCTGCTCCAGGTAGTCGATATTGGCAGCCTGCGGCGTCTTCACGATGTTGAACAGGATGCCCTGGTCCTCTTCAGGCGCCAGCTCCTTCTGCGACGTCACATACATGATGCCTGTCGCCACCATCACCGCCGCAAGCACCAGAAGCATTACCGGCCGCCGGCTGAGCGTAAGATCCAGCCGCCCCTCATAGCGCCGCCGCAGACTGCCGAACACGCGATCGAGAATGCGCGCGAAGCGGCCGCTGCTGTGCTCCGCCTTGAGGAGCTTGGAGGCCATCATCGGCGACAGCGTCAGCGCGATGATGCCCGACACGATCACCGCACCGGCCAGCGTGAAGGCGAACTCGCGGAACAGCACGCCCGTGAGCCCCGAAACGAAGCCGATCGGCGCGTACACCGCCGCCAACGTGATCGTCATCGAGATCACCGGCACCGCGATCTCTCGTGCACCGGTCAAGGCCGCATCGAAGGGTCTCATCCCCTCCTCAATGTGCCGGTGGATGTTCTCCACCACCACGATCGCGTCATCCACCACCAGTCCGATGGCGAGCACCAGCGCCAGCAGCGTCAGCAGGTTGATTGAGTACCCGAGCGCCAGCAGCGCGAACATCACGCCGATCAGAGACAGCGGAATGGTCACGATCGGAATGATGGTGGAACGCAGGTTGCCGAGGAACAGGAAGATCACCACGATCACGATGGCGGCGGCCTCGAACAGCGTGGTCTGCACCTCCCGGATCGACGCCTCGATGAACTTGGTCGCGTCGTAGGCGATGTCGGCTTCCAGGCCGGCGGGCAGCTGACGCTGAATGTCCGGGAACGTGTTGCGCACCTTGCCGATCACGGTCAGCGGGTTGGCGTCCGGGTTGGCGTACACGCCCACGAACACGGCCTTCAGCCCATCGAAGGCCGAGGAGGCATCCGAGCTTTCCGGTCCGAGCTCGATCTGGGAGATGTCCGCGAGCCTGATCAGCGCGTCGCCGCGCGTCGCCACCACCAGCTTGCCGAACGCATCGGGACTATCGAGCGACGTCTCGGCATTGATGGTCGTCTGCACGAAGTCGCCCTTCACCTGGCCGGCGGCCGAGACGAAGTTGTTGGCTGTCAGCGCGTTGCGCACATCGACCGGCGTGATGCCGTGCGCCGCCATCTTGTCGGGATTGAGCCACACGCGCATGGCAAACGTCTGGCCGCCGAGGATCTGCGCGTTCGCAACGCCGTCGATGGTCTGCAGGCGGGGCTGGATCACGCGCGTCAGGTAGTCGGTGATCTGCGAGGACGTCATCACCGGGCTCTGGAACGAGATGTACATCAGCGCCACGGTATCGCCCGTCTGCCGCGTGACCACTGGGTCCTGCGCCTCGCGCGGCAGGATGTTCTTGATCTGCTGAACCTTCGACAGCACGTCGGCGACGGTACGGTCCGCCTTGGCGTCGAGCCGCAGGTTGAGCGTGATCTTGCTCAGATTCTGCTGCGAGGCCGACGTCAGCGTGTCGATGCCCTCGGCACTGGCCACCGCCTGCAGCATCGGCGTCGTGATGAAGCCGCGGATCACATCGGCGTTGGCGCCGGGATAGGCGGTGGTGATGGTGATCGTCGTGTTGGTCAGCTCGGGGAACTGGCGCACCGGCAGGTTGAACACCGAGGCCAGCCCGACGAGCAGGATCATCAGGCTCACCACGGTGGCAAGCACCGGCCGCCTTATGAATACGTCGGTAAACGACATCACTGCAGTCCTACTGCTTGGGCCGCTGCTCGGGAGCCGTGAGCGGCTGGGAATTGTCGACACGGATGGCGGCGCCGGGATTGAGCTTGAGCTGGCCCGTCGTCACGACCTGCTCGCCTTCTTTCACCCCGCTCAGGATGGCAACGCGCTCGTCGCGAACCGGCCCGGTCTTGACGAAGCGGCGCTCGGCGATGAGCGACGGCCCCGCGCCCTCCTTGGCCTTGCCGTCGGCCGGCTGCTCTTTCACCGCGTAGACGCTGTCGCCATAGAGGCTGTAGGTGATCGCGGTGCGCGGCACGGTGACGACGGTCTTCGGATCGCCGGCCATCACGATCACGTTGGCAAACATGCCGGGCAGCAGCTTGCGTACGCCGTTCGGCAGGCTGCCGCGCACAAGCAAGGTGCGCGTGTCCTGTGCCACCCGCGCATCGAGCGACTCGATCTCGCCCTTGAATATCTCGCCGGGGAACGCGTCCACCGTCACTTGCAGCTTCTGGCCGACGCGCAGCTTGCCGATTAGCTGCTCCGGCATCGGGAAGTCGACGCGGATCGGGTCCAACGCCTGCAACGTCACCAGCACCATGCCCGGCGAGACATACTGCCCGCGCTCGACCTTGCGGATGCCGAGACGGCCCGAAATCGGCGCCTTGATGGTCTTCTGCGCGATCACCGCCTCGATCTTGTTCACCGCGGCGGTAGCCGTATCGCGCTTGGCACGCGCCGTGTCCAGGTTCGCCTCCGAAGTAACCCGCTTGGCGATCAGGTCAGCCTGTCGCTGATAGGCGACGTCGGCCTCCGCCAGCGTCGCCTTGGCGCTCGCCAGGTCGGCCGTCTCGACGGCGACGTCGAGTTGCACGAGGCTGGTATTGCGCTCGGCCTCCGCACCGCTCTCCAGGTAGACCTCGGTAACGATGCCGGCCACCTGCGAGGTAATGTCCACGCCGTGCGAGGAGATCAGTGTACCGATCGAGGTCAGTTGCTCGGTCCATTTCTCGCCGCGCGCCGCCTCCGCGGTCACGGTTGCGGGCGGCGGCACCTGGGCCGACAGGATCGATTTGATCATGTTCGGCTTGAAGATGTAGTTGAACCAAGTGAGGCCGCCCAGCAGGACGGCAACCACCAAGCCTGTGATGATTAAACGGCGTGTCATTGGATGTGCCGGGAGGTTTCTCGCTGAAATGGGTGCAATCGCCACGTGCTTCGTCAGGCAGGCCCCATTGGGAACGGGGCAACAACCAGGTTGATGGCGGCTTGCATCTCCATCTGTGATGTCTTGGGGGGCTCTTTCACAGCAGCTTTAACGCTGCGTCAACCCGCTAGATACCACACTCATCCGTGATCTGTGTCGGTAACATGGCTCCGGCAGGCGATGAAAAGCCCCAACGTCCGAAAGCGTGACGAATTTATCGAGGCCTTGGAGGAGGCCCGCCGTGCCGCGACGGGCTCAATGGACGAGCCCGGCGATGAGCCACTGCGTCCCGAATCCTTGCATCCTGCCAGCTTCGAATTCAGACGCGTGATCGACGATCTGGCCGTCAAGGTGCGCTCCTACGTCTCAGCTAACATTCTCAGCCGGCTGTATGCTGAAAATGCACCGCAGCCGGACGCCCAGCACCGCGCGGAGCCCCCGCCCAAAGCGACGCCACCGCCGCTGCCGCCGCAATCGGAACAGGATGCCGTCCTCGACGAGTTGCATCTGACGCCGAACCTCACCGCCGGTGACCGGGTAAAACTACGTCGCGACTATGCGAAAACCCATCACCCAGACCGCGTACAACCCGACAGCCGCGATGAGGCGACGCGGCGCATGACGATAGCCAACGTCCTCATCGACGAGGCCCTGCGCCGCAAGAAAGCGCGGGCGCACTAGCCGGCGCCGTACGCCGCCGCCGGGCCGATGGTTAACAAGCCCTTCCGCGACTGCAGAGCATTTTAGACAAATCGCCTGACCCCCGTTCGCGGAACTCCAAGGCGAATGCGCTACACATGATGCCATCGATCAGTGCAGCGTTGAGCCCTACCCATGTCCGAGAGCAATCCTCTGAACCTCCTGCGCCGCCGCCGGGACGGGATCCGTGAGTGGCTTGACGATGAAGCCCCGTATGCGGACGCGGACCAGCGTCATCTGGATGCCGACACGCCCGAGCGCGCCTACTGGCACCACGGCTACCAGGCCGCCCTGAACGACGTTCTCTCGCTGCTCAGCGTGGAGCAAATATACGGCAGCGGGGACAGGCCCAATTAGTCCCCTGCGCGCGGCCGGGATGCACCCGGTTGCCTGGCGGACTGAGCTCGTGAAACAGCTCGCATTCCCGCTCGAAGGCGGCCTTTGAATTCGGCGTATAGCCGAACTTGAACAAGGTCGCAGAGCCGATGCAGTTCCTGAGCTTGGTCTTCACGTCCGTATCCGCCCGCCCGACGTGATTGATGCAGAAGCGCCCCTCTGGACTTGTATAGCCGAGCGCATAGACGCCGGCCGAGCTGCGGGTGATGGCAGCATCTATGGTGTCGAAGTTGAGCTTGTAGGGGCCTAGAAGTCCGCTCTTTGCCATGGCAGCACCGTCAATAGAGTTCGCCGCTGGTCGACACGCACCACCACTCTACTCCATCACCTAAGCAAGGGTTGCTTAACGCGCCGTTAATCTTTCCGCCTTCGTGCGGGATGCGGTCGCCGGCGGGCTGCACAGCGCACGCGACTGTGCGGTCCACGCCCCGAACCCTGTCGCGACCATGTTGGCGATTACACGGCAGATGTAGCGCTTCTGCGCGGGGTCGTTGTCGGGGCCGGCGTGATAGCGGGCCACGGCCATGGTCCATGTCCCTTCCCGCGCCTTCAGCTCCTTCAAGAAGCGGGCCGCGTAATCGACGTTGGCCGCCGGCTCGAACATCTGCTCGACCGACGTGAACTTGTGCCTGTGGTAGTGGTGGTTGATCTGCATGCAGCCGATGTCGATCAGCTTGATGCCGGCCGCGTGCGCTACCTGGAACCGCGCGATCGCCTCTCCGGGCCGCTTGTCGAACGATGCCTTGCCCTCGATGTTCATGGCGTAGGGGTGCAGCGACTCCCCGCGCCCCGTCTCGGTCAGTCCGACGGCATACAGCATGCCCACCGGCACGCCATACTTCTCGGCGGCACGCATCATCTCGCGCTCGCAGAGCTTGCCGTTCGCCGTCGCGAGGCCGGCGAGGCTAGACGAAAACACCAGCGCGGCCGCCAGCTTCCGCATCGCGCTCGTTCGTGCCGCTGCCATCATGTCCGTGCCGCCCCCTCGCGTCCTGGCCGCGCGCGCCCGGCGAGTGCGCATCGGTTTGCGACGAGCCGCCCGATTGCGCCTGCAGGCTCGCCTGTCCGCCGCCGCCGTTCATGTTGGCGGAGTTGGGGTCCGCCATTCGTACATCCAGCCCCTCGACCAGATAGCCCGCCGATCGCAGCAGCGAGGTCAGCGCATCCCTGTCGTTCTGGATCAGCGTTTTCGTTTCGCCGCGCCCGACTTCCAGCTCTACGTGCAGCGCGTTGTCCTTCAGCGACAGCTTCATCGTCACGGTACCGAGTTCGACCGGTTGCAGCTGGATGTGCAGCACCTTGGTCGGAGACATCACCGATGATTGCGTGTGAGCGGCCGCAGGCCCGGCCCCCGGGGCAGGCTGCGACAGGGTCGCCGCCTCTTCTGCGATGCGGCCGGCCAGGAATTGCACCGGCGCCGATGCCGTCGCACCACCGCCTGTCAACTCCGGACGCATGCCGCTGGTCACCTGATCGACCACATCCCTGGCGACGGCTGGCCCTGCCTCCGCGGCGCGTGCGGGGATTGGCGATCCACCACCCGGCCGCTGATCGGCACCAAGCTGCGAGCCGCCCGGCTGCGCATTGCGCAGCGCGGTAATGGCGTCTTGCGTCAGCCCACGTGTGGAGTCCTTGTCCGCCAGCGCGGCCGAAGCCATGTCGGCAGCCGGCACATGCGAAGCTCGTGGCGCGGCCTGTCGCTCGCCGGTGGTGCCTTGCGCCGCCGCGAGCATGCGCGCCGACCATTCCTGCATGCTGTCGGTTGCCGCGCTGCCCGAGCCCAGGTGCGTCTCGCGCTTCAGCACCGCCATCGTCTGCACGGCTTTCACTTCGGGTGCTTGCTCTGCATCCATCGGCGGTTCGCCGGGAAGCATAACGCGCGGGTCTCTGGCGCCTCCCGCATCGCCCGTTGGCTGATCCGGCGCCGCAACGCCGCTTGCCGCTTGCGCCGGAGCGGGCATGCCCGTCGCCTGCGCCATGACCATCAGCAGCTTGGCGGCCGACTCGTTCGCGGGAACGGCATTGTCGACAGAACCCTCCTGCGTGGGCTGCGCCTTGTTCCCTGCGAGCCACTTGAGAAGCTTCAACGGATCGCCGTCTGTCGGCGGCATCTCTCCCTCAGCAACGTCGCCGCCGGGAGCCGCTTCCTCTCCGCGCGCATTGAGCTTGGAGAGCAGGCCCGAGAACTCCTCATCCGCCTGCGCCGTTCTGCGCCCGGTTTGCTCGGGGCGCCCGGCAACGGCACTTGCAATCTGGTTTGCCGATGGAGCAACGGCGGTGGCTGTCATTATCTCGATCCGCTCAAAAGTTGATCAACCTGTGCAATGGCGTCACGCGCCCGCGCCAGTGCCGGCGGAGGCGCGCTTTCACGCGTGCCTTCTGCCGCGGCGGGCATGCCGGTCAAAGCGCCGGCGGAGCCGATGGGGCTGCGCACCTGCGCCGCAACCGCCGCGGCTGACTCCAGCAGCGATAAATCCTCCCCGCTCAGCTTGGCGCGATCGACATCATCGAGCAGGGCAACGCCCTTCTCAAGCTCGTCGCCGGCAACGAGCGATGCGGCTAGATACACACGCATGCGCATCTCGTCGGCACTTGCGGCATGGGCGAGCTTCAATCCGCGCTCGGCAGCATGCTGCGCCATGTCGAGCTTGCCGGTGTCGAGCGCCGCCTTCGCCATGATGACCGAGGCCTCGCTTTGGTGGGCCCTGCTCAGCGCATCCACCAATTGATCGACCTTCTGCAGATCGTCCGGCTTGCTCGCGTCTGCCGTCGCCACCATCTGCACGGCAAGACTTTGCAGGAAGCCGCCGGCATAAGTCGAGTGCGGAAAGCGGCGCAGATACTTGGCCGCCACATCGAGATGGCGCACGAGATCGCCGGTGGCGCTGACCAGCGCCGCCTGGCGCCGCAGCGCTGCTTCCTCGATCAATGTCCCGGGCGCCAGCAGGCGCGCGTCGTCGAGGTAGGCAATCGCCTTCGCCGGCTCCTTCTCGGCCGCCAGTTCCGCCTGCACATAGGCGACATGTCCGGCGATGGTGACGTCTAGCATGCGCGCATCGACCGCAAGCAACTGCTTGCCCGCTTCGTCGCGATTGCCCTTCGAGAGTGCCAACGCAGCCTTGATCAGCTTGCCCTCGACGTCCTTGGGCTCGGCCTCCTGCGCCACGTTCTTGAGAAATTGCGCACTGCCGCCGCTGAACACGAACACGGCCGCCGCGCGCAAGTTGCGGGGATCCTTCCACTTCGCCGGATCGGTCTTGGAGAACTGCTCCGCGATCTGGCCGATCAGCACGCGCTGGCGCGCTTGCGCGCTCGTGTTGCCGCGTGCCACCTGGTCCTGCAGCGCTTGCAGCGACCGCACCAGCTCGTACGGTTCGCCGACTCCGGCCTGTCCGTAAGCGCTGCCCGACGCAAGCAGAGCAGCCGCCGCTACGCCCAATCCCGCTCGGCGCCAGCTCACGACTTCGGTCTCCGCAGCAAAATCTCGATGCGCCGGTTCTGCGCCGCCTCAGGGTCGTTCGGGATGCGCAGATGGCGCTCGGCGTGGCCCTCGATGCGCTCGAACCGCTCGTCGTCGACGCCGCCGCGCACGAGCATGTAATAAGCCATGTGCGCGCGCGCCGTCGAAAGCCGCCAGTTGTCGTAGGTGCCGGATCGATAAGGCCGTCCGTCGGTGTGGCCGCGCACGATGATCGGATGGCTGTAGCCCTTCACCACCTTGGCGATCTTCTCCATCACCACCACCATCGCCGGCCGCGGCTCGGCAGAGGCGATCGCGAACATCCCGAAGTCCGTGCCGTCGGTGAGGCTGATCAGCACGCCCTCTTCTGTCACCATTACGTCGATGTCGGGCATCAGCCCCTTCATCTGCGACACGGAATCCTTGAGATAGGTCGAAATTTGATCCGCCTCCGCCGCAGCGGCAGCGCGCTCGGTCGCCGCCTTGGCGGCCGCCACCCGCTCCAGTTCCGCCAGCGCCTCGCGCACGGCCGCCTGCTCGCGCTCGGCTATGTCCTGCTTCGTTGCCGGCGCGCCCTGGTCGCCGGTATGGCCCGGAGGACGCTCGAGAAGCTGCTCCTTGGGTCCGGCTTCCGCCGCGCTGCCTCGGTCCGTCTGCGCACTCGCTTCGCCTTCAAGCTTGGTGCGCCTGTCGGCCGGCCCCTTGGTGGTCGCATCCGCCGGACCGCCCTGGTCGCCGAGCGCAATCACATCGCCGTCGATTTTGGCGCGCCCGTCGCGCTGTCCCTTCGTCGCCGCCTCCGCGGCCTTGCCCTTCTCGGCAGGCCGCTTCGCGTCGGCCGCCTTCGGGTCGGCAACGACGGCAGGTGTCGGAGGTGCCGGCTCGGGAGATGCCTTGCGCTGCGCGAGGGGATCGAACGGATCTTTGAACTGGTGGCTGCCCGGCGGCAGGATTTCCGTCGCGGCGTCCTTCGGTGCTTCGGCTGCAATCCGCGCCAGGATGCCGTAGGGATCGTTGAACAACGCCTGCTCGGTGTAGCGGGCATTGCCGGCCGCCGCCGCAGCCTCCTGCTTGTCGAATTTCACATCGGCGTCCTTGGCCGATGATGGCTGCCCGATGCGCTCCGGCGGCGCCTTCTTCGGCTTCTTCTCCTTGGCTTCGGTGGGCATGCTCTCTTTGCCCGCCTTGCCCTGGTCGCCGCTCTCGATGTCCTGCACGCCTTTTTCGCGCGGCGTATTGTCGGTCAGCCGCATTGGATTGAAATAGTTGGCGACCTGCGTCAGCACCTTCTGGTCGGTGGAGTTGATCAGCCACATCACCAGGAAGAAGGCCATCATGGCGGTCATGAAGTCCGCATAGGCGATCTTCCAGACGCCGCCGTGGTGTCCGCCTTCCTCGCCTCCGCCGCGACGGCGGATGAGGACGAGCTCGACGGCCTTGGTGTCTTCCTCGCCCGACTTCACCGCACCGCCTCTTCAAGCGTCGCGCGCCATTCCTTCAAACGGGTCTCGACCGTCGCCTGCCCTGAGACGGATCGCACGTCGGCGCCATCGGTGACTTCGAACGTGATCCCCGCCGGAGCTTTCTCCCCGAGCTTGTCGCGCAGCGCGTCAAGGATGTCGGCCGGACCGGAGATCTGCAGACCAACTGTGGGCTCCGTCGAGATCAGCGCTTCCAGGTTCGTCTGCAGCTCGGCGATGGTTCTGCGATGCAGCTCCTCCTCCAGGAACGGCCGCAGGATGCGCGCGGCCGCATCCGCCAGGCTGTTCTCGATATCCTTGAGGCCAGCCGCCAGGCGCGTCGCCAGGTCCTCGCCCGTACTGATCGCCCACTTGTGCCGCTCGAGTTCCAGCCGCTTCATATAGAGCGCCTGCTGGCCGGCGGACTTGGCATCGAACTCGGCTTGCACGGCCGCGCGGCCGGCTTTTTCGCCGCGCGCGAAGGCATCGTCGAGCTTGCTTTGCTGTTCTTTCTGGGCAGCCCCGGCCTTCTCAGCGCCACCCGGGACATCCTGAATGCCGAACTCAGTCAGATAGCTGGCGGCCGGGACGGCACTCATGCGCTTCGCGCTCCAGCTCCCCGCATCCACTGCTTGAGGATGGCTGTTGCCTGCTCCTCATCGAAGTCGATCATCTGCTCGAGCCGCTTCTGCGGTGTTCGACCCATCTTGCTCGTCAGGTCGGCGATCAGGTTCGGGGCGTTCTCCTTTGGAATTCTTGCGGTCCCTGCCGTGTTCGTGACAGCCGGTGCGCCGACCGGTGCCGCAGCCTGCAATTGCGGCGCGGGCGCCGTCTCCGCCGGGGCCGACCTGAGGATGGCGTTGAGACCCGGCTTCAACCCGAACCAGATCAAGAGCAGGGTCGCGACCAGTATGGTGCCGCTGCGAACAAAGCTGCCGGTGTGCTCGAGCAGTTGCGCCATCATCCCCGGCGGCGGTGGCGGCTCGAGCGAGCGATCGCCCGGCATGAACTCCATGGCAGCCACCGTGACGCGGTCTCCGCGCTTGGCATCCGCGCCCGCCGCGGTCTCCACCAGCCGCTCGACCTCCTTCAGCTGCTTCTGCAGCGCCTCCGGCGTCGCGCCCTCGCCCAGCGCCTCCATCATGCGCTTGCGGTTGACCACAACGGCAATCGTCATGGCGTCGATCTTGTAGCCTTCGCTCACCGTCTGCACGGTCTTGGAGCTCACCTCGTAGTTGGTCAGCTCCTCGCGCCGCTCGTTCTGCTTCTTGCTCTGCTCGCCCGCGCCGCCGAGCGGGGCCTGGTCGGCCGGAATGTTCTGCTCGACTCCGACCGCGGTTTTCGGTCCGTTAGCGTTGAGCGCGCTGCCCGTTTCCTTGACGGTGCGGATCGAGCGCTCCGCCTTGCCTTCCGGATTGAAGTTGGTCTCGTTGATCTGGCGCTTGTCGGTATTGAGCCGCAGGGCCACGCTGACACGCAGGTTGTCGGGTCCAAGATACGGCACCAGCGTCTGCATCACGTTGTCATGCAGCTCCTTGCCGACGGTCTTCTCGAGCAGAAGCATCTTGGCCGGGGAGGCACTGAAGGAGTCGCTGCCGGAGGCCATCAGCACGCCGTCGGTGTTGAGCACCGTCACCTGATCGATGCTCATGCCCGGCACCGCCGCCGCGACCAGGTGCCTGATCGCCGAGGCCGACGAGAAATCACCGACTGATTCCGTGCGGATGATCACCGAGGCCGACGGCTGCTGCCGCGTACGGCGAAACGATCCGGCATCCGCCAGCACGATATGCACGCGCGCGCCCTTGACGCCCTTCATCGCCTGGATGGTGCGTGCGATCTCGCCTTCCAGCGCCCTCAGCCGCGTCACCTCCTGCATGAACGACGTGAGGCCCATCGACCCCATCTTGTCGAACAGCTCGTATCCGGCGTTCGAGCTGGTCGGCAGGCCCTTCTCCGCCAGCAGCATGCGCGCCTGCGCCGTCTGTCCCCGCCGCACCGAGACGGCGTTGCCCTGCGAATTGACGTCGAAGGTGATACCAGCTTCCTTCAGCGCCGCGCCGATCCTGCTGACGTCCTGCGGACTGAGGCCGACATACAATGTCTCGAAGTCGGGCCGGCTCAGGTAATAGCTGCCGCCGCCCACCGCGGCAAAAACCGCAAGGCCTACAACGGCCAGCGCCGCCAGACGGCGCGCACCCAGCGCCGACAGGCTGCTCCACAGCTTGTCCAGCTGCTCCAAGCCCAGCATTTCGTGCCCCGATCAACCCCGATCAAACAGCGATCATCAGGGACGAAGCTTGTGCGGAGTTTGCGCTGCGATGCCGCCGCACACAAATAGGCCGCGCTCCTTGCGGGCGCGGCCGTGCTGTATCCTTTATGTCTCGATGCTCTACTGGAAGAGCTGCATGATCGACTGGCTGCTCGAGTTGGCGATGCCGAGCGCCTGCACGCCGAGCTGCTGCTTGACCTGCAGCGCCTGCAGCTTGGTCGACTCCTCGTTCATGTCCGCGTCGACCAGCTGGCCGACACCGCGCGAGACGGCATCCATCAGGCTCTTCACGAAGTCCTGCTGAATGCTGATGCGCGCTTTCACCGAGCCGAGCGACGTCGCCGCGTCGGTCATGGCCGACAGGGCCGCGTCGACCACCCCGATGATCTCCTCGAGGTCGGCAATATCATCCGTGCTGTTGGTCAGGACCGAGATATCTAGCGCATCCAGCTCGCCGGCTACGGAATACGTCACGCCGCCGTTGGTCGTTGTATACTGCGTATCCAGAACTCCGGACTGGTCGTTGCTGTCGAACAGCTTCGTGGCAGCAAGATCGATGGTGATGGTGCCAATGGTCACCACGCCGCCCGACCGCGAGAACGAGGACACGATGGTCTTGGAGGCGTTGTAGCCGGGATCCCCCGAATCAACCGACAGCCAGTTCTCGCCCGAGAACGTGGCCGAGGCGGTAATGCCGCGAAGCTGCGACTGCAGCTCGCTGATTTCCGTCTGGATCTTGTTGCGGTCGACGCCGGGCTGGCGAGCGGCAACGAGCTTGGCCTTGATCTGGTCCACCACCTTGATGGCGCTGTTGACGCCCGTGTAGGCGATGTCCACCGTAGCAGCGCCAAGCCCCAGCGCGTCCTGCACCGTCGACAGCGCGGCGTTGTCGGACCGCATCGTGGTGGCGATTGACCAGTAGGCCGCGTTGTCGGAGGCATCCGCCACCCGATAACCCGTCGAAATTCGGTTCTGCGTCGCCGTCAGTTGCTTGTTTGTCTGGGTCAGCGTCTGCAGCGCCGTCATGGCGGCGACGTTGGTATTGATGCTGCTCATGCGCGTCTCTCGAAGCTCTGTGTCGGGAAACGCAGCACAATCCGGGCCTTGCCGGGATCGCCGCGCTCGACCCGTGCTTCGGATCGGCGCCAGCAGATCACGTTAACGCCTAGAATACGATTCTTACCGAGAGCTTAACCTGCCAACCTTGCGCCAGGCGTGCGGCGGGTTGCGAATGCAAATGGCCACGCCCCCCGGCAGGGGAGCGTGGCCATTCTTGTAGAAGGCTTAGGCCGCTATTAGCGGAACAGGCCCAGGATCGACTGGGTCGACGAGTTGGCGATGCCAAGCGCCTGGACGCCAAGCTGCTGCTTGACCTGCAGCGCGGAAAGGCGCGTCGACTCTTCGTTCATGTCCGCATCGACCAGCTGGCCGACGCCGCGGTTGATGGCGTCCATCAGGCCCTTCACGAAGTCCTGCTGGATGCCGACGCGGGCCTTTGCCGCACCGAGGGTGGTTGCCGCATCGGTCATGGAGGAGATTGCGCCGTCGACGACGCCGATGATCTCTTCCAGGTCGGCGATGTCGTCATCGCTGTCGGTCAACGCGGAGATGTCGATGCCATTCGTAGCCCCGGCGATCGAGTAGGCGGTGCCGCCGGCGGTCGTGGTGTACTCGGTGTCGAGGATGCCCGACTGGTCGTCGGCATCGAACAGCTCGGTCGACGTGATGTCGAGGTCGATGGTGCCGATGGACACCGTGTTGTCGGCCGCGCGCGAGAACGACGACACGATGGACTTGGTGGCGTTGTAGTTGGCGCCGCTGGAGTCGACCGAGAGCCAGTTCTCACCGGAGAACGTCGCCGACTCGGCAACGCCGCGAAGCTGCGCCTGCAGCTCGGTGATTTCCGTCTGGATCTTGCCGCGATCCACACCCGGCTGGCGGGCAGCGACCAGCTTGCTCTTGATCTGGTCAACCACCTTGATGGCGCTGTCGAGACCCGTGTAGGCGGTGTCGACGGTGGCGGCACCGAGGCCGAGCGCGTCCTGCACCGTGGAAAGCGCCGCGGTGTCGGAGCGCATCGTGGTAGCGATGGACCAATAGGCGGCGTTGTCCGAGGCGTCGGCAACGCGATAGCCGGTGGAGATGCGGTTCTGGGTTTCGGTCAGGGACTTATTGGTCTGCGTCAGCGTCTGCAGCGCGGTCATGGCTGCGACGTTGGTGTTGATGCTACTCATGTGCGGGGACCCTCAAGAAATTGGCGCAACGGGGGCTGACCGGGCTGTGCCCGGCCTGGCAGAGTGGCGTCTTGCCTCTTGGAGCCCCGTCTGCGTCCGCTCCGGCCTGCCATGAAAGTATGGTTAAGCCAAAAGGGTTGCATATCGCTTAACGCGCAAGCTTCGCGTCAGGCAAAAGATCGAATCAGAGAGCCAACGAGAAGGTTCCAGCCGTCGATCAAAACGAAGAAAAGTATCTTAAATGGAAGCGAGATCACCGTCGGCGGCAACATCATCATGCCCATCGACATGGTGAGCGTCGCCACGATCAAGTCTATGACGAGGAAAGGTAAAACAATCAGGAAGCCGATCTCGAATCCGCGCCGCAGCTCCGAGATCATGAATGCGGGTATCAATACGCGTAGCTCGATTTCGGCCTCATCTGCAGGTTGTGCAGGTGTAATTGGTTGTATCTGCTGCTGCGTCCCCCCCGCACGTTTCGGCGCCAGGTCCTCAAAAAGTTTCAAGTCTCTCTCGCGTGTGTTGGTCTTCATGAACGTCCGGAAGGGCGCAACAATACGCTTGTAGGCCTCCTGCTCGTCGATCTTGTTCTCCATCAGCGGTTGCACGCCGTTCTGCCACGCCTGATCGAAGGTCGGCGCCATGACATAGAACGTCATGAACAGGGCGAGGCTGATCAGAATCAAGTTGGCCGGCGTGGTCTGCAGGCCGAGGCCTGCCCTCAGGAAGGAGAGCGCCACGATAAACCGCGTGAAGCAGGTCACCATCACCAGCAATCCGGGCGCCACCGACAGCACGGTGATCACCAGGATGAGCTGAATGATGCGGCCCGCCGTCGTTGCGTCCGACCCGGGTATCAATGTCTCCAGCTTGGGCAGCTGCGCCGCGGCATCGGAAGCGCCGAGGATCACCAGCAGGAGAATGAGGAGGAGCTTTCTCATCTCTCTCATTCAACAATGAGGGTATGCACGATCAGGTCCTGCACCTTGCCATTGGTGCGCAACCGCGCGCGCTCCAGCAAGTCCTCGCGCAGGTGCAGGAGGCCGCTCGCCCCTTCGATCATCGGCAGCGACAGCGTGCGCAGATAAGCCACGGCATCCTCCGCCACCTTGGCCGCATTCGCCTTCGCCTCGCCGCCCCCCTCCTCCGTCACCAGCGACGCTTCGATCCTGATCCAGGCCCGCTCGGGGCTCGCCAAATTGGTGACGATGGGCGGCAGCGCCAGCACGGTCACCTTGTCCGAGAAACGAGTCTTGCGCGCCTCAGATTGGGCGGCATCCTTTGCCGCCGGTGCCGGACGCGGCGGCTTGGAGAGGACCTGCAGGCCAAACAGACCGCCCGCGCCGATCGAGAGCCCCGTCAGCACGAGCATGGCAATGATCAGGGACATGATCGACGGCGAAGACGCGGGCGCTGCCGCCTGCTCGCCGCCCTCCGCCTTGTCCGATATCTTCGCCATTCTTTCCCTCAGAACGGCCAGAATTTATCCCACAACTGCTGCCCCCATGGCGGCTGCTGTATCTCCGTTATCCGCCCGCGGCCGCCGTAGGAAATGCGCGCCTCCGCGATCTTCTCGTACGACACCATGTTCTCGGTAGAAATATCGCGCGGTCGTACCAGGCCTTCCACCGTCAGTACGCGCACCTCGTAGTTGACCCGCACCTCCTGCGTGCCGCTGATGACGAGGTTGCCGTTCGGCAGCACGCCGGTGACCACGGCGGCCACCAGCAGCTCGATGCTTTCCGAGCGGGTGATGGCCCCTTCGCCCTTGGTCCCATTCTTGGACTGAATGGCCGAGTCGATCGTCCCCTGCCGTTTGCCGTTGAGCAGCGGCAGGTTGAGGTCATAGCCGGCGTTCAGGTTGAACTCGTTCTTGTTGTCTCTCTTGCGCTCCGAGGTGTTGTCGAGGGAGGCCTTGTCCTTGATCGCGATCTTCACCGTGACGACGTCGCCGATCTTCATGGCGCGCGGGTCGCGGAAGTAGTCCGCGCTCGCGTCCTGCCACAGCGAGTTCCCCTTCACGTGCGGCGACGGTACCACCGGCTCGGCCGGTACCGCGACCTTCAACGGCTTCAAGCCCGCGCCGACCGGCGTCAGCGACGGCTCCTTGCCGATCTCTTGCAGTTGATTTCCGCAACCTGAGAGCAGCAGGAGACTGAGCACGAGGAGCGTCGCAAGCCTGATCATTTCTCAGCCTCGACCTTTGTGCTCTTGGCGACGGCGGGATAGACCTTGCCTGAACCGACGATGGTCGCCGTCAGTTTCGCGGCACGGGCCGGATCCATGTCGTTCAGGATCCTGCTCGAGCGGGCGGGCTCCAGTTTGACCAGGACTGCCGCCGCCGTTTCATCGTCGAGCAGGGCAATCTGCAGAGCTGCCGCGTCTGGACGCATTCCTTTGTAGATCTGCAGCACGGTATCGGTCGCCCGCTGCGTGAACTCATCGCGCCGCTTCAGCCACGCCTTGTATTCGGCTGTCTTCTGCTCCAGCTGCGCGATGCGCTCGTCGATCTCCTTGCCGGCGTCGGCCAGCAACTTCTTCTGCCAGGCGACCCGCGCATCGGCAGCCGCGTCGATGATGCTGACGCAATAATCCTTCGCTGCCGGCACCGTCGGCTCCTTCGGCGCCGGTGCCGGAGCATCTTTGACAGGCGCAGGCTTCGGCTCCGCGGCCGGCGGCGCGATCTGCACCAGCCTGTTCTTGGGATGAGCAATCTGAAAAAGGGTCGGCGGCTGGGTAGGTATCGAGCCCGTGGTGATGGTCGCGTCCCAGCCTTGCGCAGCTGCAACGGTCGCCGCCACCGCGAGAGCGGCAAGCGCCGGGCCCGTCCGGGCGCACCATGCGATGACCCCGTGCAAGACAGTCGTCCCTGACCACCAGGGCTTCATTGCACCACCAAGTCCGCCTGCAGCGCCCCGGCAGATTTCATCGCTTGCAGGATGGCGATGATGCCCTGCGGCTTCAGCCCCACCTTGTTGAGGCCGCTCACCAGCATCTGCAGGTTCGTGCCGCGCACGATGGCGAGGTTGGCGCCCTCTTGCTCCACGTCGATCTGCGTATCCGGCGTCACCACAGTGTCGCCGCGTGCAAAGGGATTTGGTTGGGACACCTTCGCCTTCTCGGTCACCCGCACCGTCAGGCTGCCGTGTGCCACCGCGACGGTGGAAATGCGCACGTCCTTGCCGATGACGATGGTTCCGGTGCGCTCGTCGATCACCACCCGCGCCGGCACGTCGGGCTGCACGGAAAGTTCGCCAACCTCGGCGATGAAGCGCGCGGTGCTGAGAAAGAACGGCCGCGACAGAGACACCGAGCGCAGGTCGTTCTCCCTCGCAACCCGCACGCCATAGCGCTGCTGCGTGTAGTTGTTGATCGCATCCGCGATGCCGACCGCCGTGCTGAAATCGGGGTTGCGCAGCTCCAGCACCACCGACGTCTCATCGGAGAGCTTGCCGGGCGCATTCCGCTCGACCAGCGCACCGTTGGCGATGCGGCCCGTCGTCGGCACGCCCTGCGTCACGGTCTCTGCCTTGCCTTGCGTCGCAAAGCCGGTGACCGCCAGCGGTCCCTGAGCCACCGCGTAGATCTGGTTGTCCGCACCGTTTAGCGGCGTCAGCACCAGCGACCCGCCCTGCAGCGAAGTCGCATCGCCCAGCGAGCCGACCGTGACGTCGATGCGCGAGCCCTTGCCCGCGAACGCCGGCAGCTCGGCGGTGACAATCACGGCCGCGATGTTGCGCGTGCGCGCTTTCGAATTGCGAACGTTGATGCCCATGCGGTCCAGCATCGACTGCAGGGACTGCTCGGTGAACGGCGAATTGCGCGGACTGTCGCCGGTGCCGTTGAGACCGACCACAAGTCCGTAGCCGACGAGCTGGTTGGCGCGCACGCCCTGCACCGTCGCGATATCCTTAATGCGTGTCGCGGCGGCTGTTTGCAGCCCCGCGAGCATCAGCGCGAACAGGATGGCGGCCCGCTTGATCACGGCACCCCCAGGCGAACCGTGCCGCTCTGGTCCACCAGTCCCTGGATGATGACGCCGCTGTCCGGGTTGCGCAGCTTGACGACGTCGCCGGCCGACCCGTTGTCGAGCGCAATGGCGTTTATGCTGATGCTGAGCCCGCCCGTCTCGAACACCACCGGCGAGGCCTTGCCGGCATTGACGAGAAACGGCTCGCGTACGGCATTGATGGGAACGGGGTATCCGGCACGCAGTGGCCGCCGCACAACCTTGCCGATCAGCGGCGCCTGGTCGCCGAAGATGGTCGCATGCGAAACCGTGTGCGCGATGAAGGCGCGCGGTGTCAGGTGCTCGGCCGTGATGATGTCGCCCGGAGAAAGCGTGACGCGGGGCACCGGCAGATCGATCGTGGATGGCTGCGCCGACACCGGTGCCGCAAGCGCCAGCAGCGTTGCCGCCACGAGCGCCCAGACGCCGCGCTTCAAGCCTGTCGCAATGCCGGTCATGTTGACTACCGCAGGTTCCTCGCCACGGTGCCGTACATCTCGTCGGCCGCCTGGATCACCTTGGAGTTCATTTCGTAGGCGCGCTGCGCCTGGATCAGCTCGGTGATCTCCTTGACCGGATCGACGTTGGAGTTCTCCAGGTAGCCCTGATGCACCCGGCCGAAGCCCGGATCGCCCGGCACGCCCGTCACCGGCGTGCCGGAGGCCAGCGTCTCCCTGTAGAGATTGCCGCCCAGCGCTTCCAGGCCGGCATCGTTGGTGAAGTTGGCGACCGACAGCTGCCCGATCTGGGTGAGGTTGGTATCGGCGCCGTCGCGGATGAAGACCTGACCCGTCTCGTTGACCACGACTTCCGTCGCCGTCGACGGAATCGTCATGGACGGCTGAATGAGATAACCGTCACCGGTCACGATCTGGCCCTGGGCGTTCTTGTTGAACGAGCCGGCGCGCGTGAAGAACGTCTCGCCGTTGGGGCCTGCGACCTGGAACCAGCCGCGGCCGTTGAGTGCGATATCGAGCTTATTGCCGGTTTGCGTCAGCGCGCCCTGGAGATGCAGGTTGCGGACAGCCGTCGTGCGCACGCCGAGACCGATCTGTGCGCCCTCCGGCACCGGCTCCTGGCCGGTGCGGTTCGGCACGCCGACGGCGCGCTCGGCCTGGTAGAGCAGGTCGGTGAATTCGGCGCGCGAGCGCTTGAACGAGGTGGTGTTGATGTTTGCGATGTTGTTCGCAATCACCTCCACGTTGGTTTGCTGGGCCGTCATGCCGGTTGCGGCAATAGCGAGCGATCTCACGTCAAGTCCCCCTAGATCTGCATCCGGCTGATTTCGAGATAGGCGGCGACGACCTTGTCGCGGATCGCAACCGCGCTTTGCAGGGTGTGCTCGGCCTGCATGACCGCCTCGACCACTTGCTGCGTCGTTGCCCGGCCCTGCACGCCGTCAATGGAAATTCTTTCCGCATTCCTGACAGTGCTCGCCGCGTCGGAAGCGACCTGCGACAGCGCCGCGCCGAAGTCGGCACCGCCCGCCTCGCTGACCCCAGCGCCCGGCCGCAGCGCGGCGGACTGCGTATCGGTAACGGCACTCGTGCCGCCGACACCCAGCGACGTTGTGCGGGAGATGGACTCGATCATGACGACCTCAGCAGATCGAGGGTCATCGCGATCATGTCACGCGCCTGCTTGATGACCTGGATGTTGGCTTCGTACGAGCGGTTCGCCTCGCGCATGTCGGCGGCCTCGACCACGAGGTCGACGTTCGGCATTCGCACGTAGCCGTTGGCGTCTGCCGCCGGGTGGCCCGGCATGTGTTCGACACGATAGGCCGTGCGCTGCCGCTCCACGCTCGCCACCCGCACGAGGTTCGCGGCCGCGGCCTCGTCCACTTGGCTCTCGAACGTGATCACGCGCCGCGCGTAGGGGTCCGAGCCCGGGGTGCGGCCGGTCGAATAG
>CADEEC010000061.1 GCA_902826255.1 uncultured Hyphomicrobiales bacterium
GGCGGAGCCGGGCGCCTCCGACGCGTACATGTTCCGGCATGCGCTAATCCAGGATGCGGCCTACGACCGGCTGCTGCGGCACGAGCGCCGGACGCTGCACGAGCGCGTGGCCAATGCGCTGATCGACACCGTGCCGGAGGTGGCCGCCGGGCAGCCGGAAATTGTGGCGGACCATTTCGCGAAAGCCGGATTGTCGGAGCCCGCGGCGCGTACCTGGCTTCAAGCAGGCAAAAGCGCATCGCAGCGATGGGCCCTTCGCGAGGCCATGCGACACGCGTCCGAAGGCCTGCGGCTCGCCATGGCACTGCCGGAGGATGCCAACCGCAGGCGCCTCGAGCTCGAGCTGCACATGGTGCTGGCGCCGGCGACCATGGCCGCGCACGGCTATGCCGCCGAGGAAAGCCGCAAGGCCTTCGAACACACGGCCCCGCTGGCCCCTGCCGCCGGCAATGTCGACGAACGCCAACTGTTCCTGCTCGGCTTGTTCAACGTGCACTACGGCCGCGCTGAGCTCAACGAGGCGATGGCTGTGGCACGCGCGTACTTCGTGCTTAGCCAGCAGCACGGCAAGAACATCGGCCGCGCCCACGGATTGCTGGCGCAAACACATGCGGCGCTCGGCGAGTTCGTGGACGCCGACGAGGAGTTCGAGCGCAGCCTCGAGATTTTCGCGCGCAACAGCGATGCGGGGACGCCGCTCTACAATTTCGGCAGCCAGCATGTGATCTCGCTCGCCCTGAGCGGCGGACTGCAGTTCGGCCTCGGCAAGCCCGACCTGGGCAAGGCCAGGATGGCGGAAGCCGTGGAGCGGGCCGAGCGCTACGGCCATGTGCTGGCGATCGCGCTGGCGCGCGTCACGCAGCTACTCACGCCGATTCCGGGCGGCATCGAGCCGGACCTCGAGGCGGCCGAAGCCCTCGTTGCCTACTGTGCGCGCTTCGGACTGAAGAACTTCGAGGCCTGGGCGCGCTTCGCGCAAGGCGCCATCCTGGCCAGGGCCGGCGAGGCCAAGCGCGCCGTGACCGTCATACAGACCGCCATCGACGCCGCGGAAGCCATGAATTCGCGCCTGTTCCGGCCGGTGCATCTCGCAACGCTGGCGTCGGCGCATGCCCGACTGGGGGAGCTTGCGACCGCCCTCGATCTCGTGGGCCAGGCGCTCCGGGTCGCGGAACAAACCGGCGAGCGGCGGGCAAACTCGGCGCTCTGGCGCCTGCAGAGCGAGATCCTGTTGGCTGCGGGCCGCCGCGAGGAAGCGCGGCAGGCCCTGGTGCTAGCCATCAAGATGGCCGAGAGGCAGAGGGCGGTGACGGAAGCCGAGCGAGCGAAACGCGCGCTGGAGAAGCTCGATGCCGTCACCGGACGAAACGGCTGATGCGGACCGACCCCATACTAATGCACTAACCAGTTACTTACTTGTTGACTGGCTCCGCACCTGTGGACCAGAATGCAGCGAACAAAAATTCCGGCGCGCCCAACGCGACCGAACTCTGTCCGTTCGAGGAAGAACCAGGAGGAAACGATGCTGAGGCGAAGCCTTGTCTTGAGTCTCGCGGCAGCCGCCGCATTGAGCTGGGCCGCGGGGCCGTCGAGCCAAGCCCAGGCGCAATGGAAGCCCGACAAGCCCATCACCATCATCGTGCCGTGGGCGGCCGGCGGGTCCACCGACCAGGTCACGCGTCTCGCGGCCGTCGAAATCGAGAAGGCGCTGAACCAAAAGGTCGTAATCGTCAACCAAGGCGGCGCCTCGGGCTCGATCGGGACGAAGAACGCGCTGGCTGCCCCGCGCGACGGCTACACCTGGACCGCCGGCGCCGCCAAGGACCTCGGCACCTACGTCGTCAGCGGCCTGCTCGACACCAAGATCGCAGACTGGCGCATGTATCTCAGCGTCATCAACGTTTCGGTGCTCGGCGCGAATCCGCAACTCCCCTACAAGTCGGCCAATGATCTCATCTCGGCCATGAAGGCCAAGCCCGGCCAGATCTCGGTCGCAACCGCCGGCGTCAACTCGTCGGGCCATGCCGCCATCGAGGCGTTCACGCGCGCGCTCGGCCTGCAGTACAAGCACGTGACCTACGACGGCGGGAACCCGGCCGTGATCGCAGTGGTCTCGGGCGAAGCCGAAATCACCACCCAGCTCGCAGTGGAGCAGGCCAACATGATCCGCGCCAAGCGGCTCAATCCGCTTGCCGTGCTGTCGGACAGGCCGCTTGAGCTCGACGGCTACGGCACCGTTCCGCCCATCACCAAGGACGTGCCGAGCTACCGGCCCGACGCCAACTATTTCGGCATCTTCGTGCCGAAGGACGTGCCCGCGCCGGTGCTCGCCGAGCTGGATCGCATCTGGACGCAGGTGGTTCCCAAGTCCGAGACGATGAAGAAGTATGCCGTCACCAACGGCGCCGTGTTCGCGCCGGTGCATGGCGACGACGCGGTGAAGGCGGCGATGCCGGCTATCCGTTCCACCGCCTGGCAACTGCACGACGCCGGCAAGTCGAAGGTCGCGCCGGATACGGTCGGCATTCCAAAGCCCTGATAGCGCAGGGAAGCGGGGACCGTGAACGGTCCCCGCTCACACCTCATGAACGACGAAAGACCCTCGGCTCGCGCCGACCTGTTCGCCGGATTGGCGTTTCTTGCCGTCAGCATTGCCATCGTCATCGGTTCGCTGATGATGGACCGACTGGAGCGCCTGCAGGCGACCATCTATACGGCGCCAGGGCTTGTTCCCGGCATTCTCGGCCTGATGCTGGCGCTCATGGCCGTGCTTCTCATTACGCGCTCCGTCCGCGCCGGAGCGCTGTCGCAATCCTTGCCCGCGTTCGACCCCAAAGAGTACCTGCGGTTGGCGGTATCGCTGGTGCTGTGCCTGGGTTTCGCCATCGGTCTGGTCAGCCATGGCCTGCCCTTCTGGCTCGGCTCGGCGATCTTCGTGGCGCTGTTCCTGATCATCTTCCAGTTCGAGGAGCGACGGCAGCAGGGCACCGTGCTGCGCGGCATCGCGTTTGCAGTGGTCTACGGCCTGATCGCGGGCCTCGCCATCCATCACCTCTTCCAGGACGTGTTCCTGGTGCGTCTGCCTTGAGGCATTCCGAATGCTTGACGGACTTGCAGGCTTTGCCTCTGCGCTCGCGGGCTTTCTGAAGCCGCTGCCGATCTTTATTGCCCTCGTATCGAGCCTGGTAGGGTTCGTGGTCGGCGCCTTGCCGGGCCTGACGGCGACCATGGCGATCGCGCTGATGACAACGCTGACGCTGTCGATGCCCTCGGAGCTAGCGCTGCTGGTTCTGGTGTGCACCTATGTCGGCGCCATCTACGGCGGCAGCCGCAGCGCCATCCTTCTCAATATCCCAGGCACCCCGGCCTCGGCCGCATCCTGCCTCGATGGTTATGCGCTGGCGCAGCAGGGCCGCGCCGGACACGCGATGGGCATCGCGACATCCGGATCGGTGCTTGGCACGTGGATCGGCATGTTCTTTCTCGCCCTGTTCACGCCGGTGCTCGGCGAAATGGCGCTGAAATTCCAGGCCTACGAGTTCTTCTGGCTCGCCGTGTTCGGCGTGGTTATCTCGGGCAACCTGACCGGCAACGACCCCCTCAAGGGGTGGATGGCGGGCTTCGTCGGGCTGTTCGTCGCAACCATCGGCCAGGACGGGTTGTTCGCACACGACCGCTTCACGTTCGGCATCTTCGATCTGTCGGGAGGCATCTCGCTGGTGCCGGCCCTGGTCGGCGCGTTTGGCTTTGCCGAGGTGCTGACCGTCATGCAGGAGCCGGTGCGCAAGGGCATCATCAACGCGTTCGATTCGGTGATCCCGCGCGTCCGCGACGTCACGCAGTACTGGCGCACGGTGATCCGTTCGGGGCTGATCGGCACCGGCATCGGCATCGTGCCGGGCGTCGGCGAGGACGTGGCGGCGTGGAGCAGCTACGCGGCCGCGAAGCGCGCCAGCAAGGAGCGCGAAAAGTTCGGCAAGGGCTCGGTGGAAGGCTTGATGGCGGCCGAGACCGGCGATAACGCCTGCGTGCCGGGCGCCATGATCCCCGTGCTGGCGCTTGCGGTGCCGGGCTCTGCGCCGGCCGCGGTGCTGATGGCAGCGATGCTGATCCACGGTATCAATCCCGGTCCGCTGATCATGGTGGAGAACCCGACCTTCGTGTACCAGGTCGTGGCCATGATGTTCCTCGCCAGCGTCGGCATCCTGATCTACGGGCTGACGCTGACGCGGCCGCTGATCAGCATCCTGCAGTTCCCCAAGCTGCTCATCATGCCGGTGGTGTTCGTGCTGTGCGTGGTCGGCTCGTACGCGCTGGCGCAGAGGATGTTCGACGTCTACGTGATGCTGGCATTCGGCGTGATCGGCTTCTTTCTGCGCAAGCAGAACTTTCCAATGGCGCCGCTGGTGCTCGGCATCGTGCTCGGTGACCTGCTGGAGAAGAACCTGCGCCGCGGGCTCGTGCTGCACGACGGGGATCTGACGCCGTTCTTCACGCGGCCGATCAGCTTCGTCATGTTCCTGCTGGTGGCGGCCACGGTGCTGTCGAACGTGCCGTTCATCTACAATGGCGTGGCGCGGGCCTGGCGCGGCCTCACCGGCGGGCTGAAGCGAAGCGCGTGATATGCTGATCTCGCTCTGCAACGAGGTGATCCGCGAGCTGGACTTCGCACGGCAGTGCGCGTTTGCCAGGCAAGCGGGCTATGACGGGCTCGAGGTCGCGCCATTCACGCTGTCGCAAGAGCCGCATCGGCTGAGCGCGGCGCGGCGGGCGGAGGTGCGACGGGCGGCAGCTGATGCCGGGATCGCCATTACCGGGCTGCACTACCTGCTGCTGGCGCCGGAGGGGCTGTCGATCACGACGGCGGATGCTGCGACGCGGGCACGCACGGTAGACGTGATGCGCGGCCTGTGCGAGCTGGCGGCCGACCTCGGCGGCACGGTGCTGGTGCACGGCTCGCCGAGCCAGCGCACGCTCGATCCAGGCAGCGAGGCGGACGGACGCAAGCGCGGCGCGGAGAGCTTCGCGGCGGTGGCGGACGCCGCAGAGAAGGCCGGCGTCACCTACTGCATCGAGCCGCTGGCGCGGCAGGACACCCAGTTCGTCAACACCGTGGAAGACGCGGCTGGGATCGTGCGCGCCATCGGCAGCCCGCACGTGAAGACCATGATCGATTGCTCGGCGGCGGCGCGCACGGAGGCGGAAGACATCCCCGCCGCCATCAAGCGCTGGCTGCCGACCGGCCTGATCGCACACGTGCACCTCAACGACCCCAACCGGCGCGGACCTGGCGAAGGCAGCTTGAAGTTTGCGCCGATCCTTGCGGCCCTGAAGGCGTCCGGCTACGCGGGCAATGCGGCGATCGAACCCTTCGTCTACGAGCCGGACGGCCCTGCATGCGCAGCGCGCGCAATCGGCTACATCCGCGGCCTGCAGGAGGCGGCGGCATGAGTGCGGTAGCGGCACCTCTCATGCTGAAGGCCATCGAGGTGTTCGAGCGGCCGGTGACGCTGCGGCTGCCGTTCAAGTTCGGTGCGGTGGTCGTGCGCGAGGCGACCCAGGCCTTCACGCGCGTGGAAGCTGAAATCGACGGCAGGCGCATTGCCGGCGCCAGCGCGGACCTGATGGTGCCGAAGTGGTTCGACAAGCGGCCCGAAATTTCCAACGTGGAGAACGTCGCGCAGCTGCTGTCGTCGCTCAGGATTGCGCGCGAGGCCTATCTGTCCGAGCCGCGCTACGTTTCGGCCTTCGCGCCGCATGCCGCGCACGCGCGCGCGGTGAAGCAGTCCGGCGCCGCCGGCGACCTGCCGCCGCTGGTGATGTCGTTTGGGCTCGCCCAGATCGACCGCGCGCTGATCGATGCGGTATGCCGCAGCAAAGGCGTGAGTTTCGCCGACGCCGTGCGGACCAACATCGTTGGCTTCCGGCCGCAGGCGATTGCGCCCGACCTTGCGGGCCTCGACGCCGCGCGCTTTCTCGAGTCGCTGGCGCCGGTCGCGCGCATTGCTGCGCGCCACACGGTCGGCATGCTCGATCCGCTCGATGCCTCCGACCCGCGCCCCGAGGTGAACGACGGCCTTCCAGTGACCCTGGAGGAGGTGATTGCCGTCTACGGTCACACCTATTTCAAGCTGAAGGTCGGCGGCAACATCGACGAGGACATCACCCGCCTCACCCGCATCGCCGCCATCCTGGATCGGATGGTCGGCGGCTACAAAGCCACCATCGACGGCAACGAGCAGTATGCCGACGCCGACGCGCTGGCCGAGCTGCTGAAACGCGTAGGTCAGTCTCCCGCCTTGGCACGGCTGCGTGCTGGCCTGCTGTTTGTGGAACAGCCGATTGCGCGTGCGGCCGCTCTCAGCAAGCCACTGGGCGACGCGCTCGGCGCCCCTGTCATCATCGATGAATCCGACGGCGACGACGATGCCCTGCTGCAGGCTTTCGCGCTTGGATACCGCGGCGTTTCCAGCAAGGCCTGCAAGGGCGTGTGGCGTTCGCTCATTAACGCCGCACGCGTGCGGCAGGCCGGCAACGGCGCCATTTTGTCGGGCGAGGATCTCACCACACAGGCCGGCCTTGCCGTGCAGCAGGACCTCGCGCTGGTCTCGCTGCTGGGCTTGTCGGATGTGGAGCGTAATGGGCATCACTACGTCGACGGCTTCGGCGTGGCACCGGCGGCAGAAGTCGAAGCCCTCCGGTCTGCGCACCCCGACCTCTATCAAGCGCGCAACGGCAAGACGCGGTTGACGATCTCGGGCGGCAACATCGCGCTCGGTTCGATCAATGCCGCGCAGGGCCTCGGCTGCAGCGTGCTACCCGACTTTTCCGCAATGGAGCGGACGGCATGACCACCGCGACGCTCAACGAAACCCGCCCCACCGCCCGGCGCAAGAGGACGCGCGACAGCGCCGCAACCGCCGCATCCATCCTTGCCGCCGCCACCAAGGAATTCGCCGCCTACGGCTTCGGCGGCGGCCGCGTGGACCGCATCGCCGAGCGCGCCGGCGTCAACAAGCGCATGATCTACCACCACTACGGCCACAAGCAGGGGCTGTATCTCGCCGTGCTGGAGGAAGCCTACCATCGCGAGCGGTCTGCCGAGCAAACGCTGGAGCTGCAGGCGTTGCAGCCGCGCGAGGCCATGAAGCGGCTGATCGAATACACCTTCGACAGCTTTGTGAAGGACCGCAGCTTCATCAAGCTCCTCAACGACGAGAATTTGCACAAGGCCGCGAATCTCAAGCGCTCGAAGCGCATCGCGGAAATGCACTCGCCGCTGATTGCGATCATGCAAGGCATTCTGGAGCGCGGCGCGGAGGCGGGCATCTTTCGCAAGGGCGTCGATCCGTTGCAGACGTGGATCTCGATTGCCGCCGTCAGCTACTTCTACTTCTCCAACATCTTCACGCTGTCCACCATCTTCAAGCGCGACTTCGACAGGGCCGATGCCCGCGATGCGCGCCGCAAGCATGTCGTGGACCTCGTGCTCTCGTACCTGCGGCCGTGAAATTGAACGCTCGAAACGTTTCACGTGAAACATCTTAACCAAGCTGTTGCGGGAGCTGTCCCATGCCCGCGGACCGATCTGTGTGGCCCGTGCACCGGCCTGCGAGCCGGCGCGCTTTGCTCCCGTTCCGCGCGCGCTCCACATGCGCATAGTGCTGGTTCGTACCGTGCCCCTTCGCGCTGCCGCCCCGCGGACCGCTCCCGCATCGGCCGTGACCTGCACCTCCCCATGCCACTCCGCGCCCCATACCGAGCCGAGCCGCGCTCCTTTCGGACCTGGCGCGCGCCGGTTCGCGACTTCATCCGTGCTGCCCGCGTTGACACCACGGGCGCACTCCAGGTAACTAAACAGTTACAAAATGCGCAAGGAGGAACCCATGGCCGAGAAGCGGCTCGGAATCGTCATGAACGGCGTCACCGGACGCATGGGCATGAACCAGCATCTCATCCGCTCCATCGCCGCCATCCGCACTGAAGGCGGCGTCACGCTCAAGTCCGGCGACCGCGTCATGCCGGACCCGATTCTGGTCGGACGCAGCGAGGAAAAGATCGCCGCGCTCGCCAAGGCGCATGGCATCGCGCGCTGGACCACCAACCTCGACAAGGCGCTCGCCGACAAGAACGACACCGTGTTCTTCGACGCCGCCACCACCCAGATGCGGCCGACGCTGGTTGCCAAGGCCATTGACGCCGGCAAGCACATCTATTGCGAGAAGCCAGTCGCCACCAATCTGGAAGAGGCGATGGCGCTGGTGCGCAAGGCCAGGGCCGCCGGCATCAAGCACGGCGTCGTGCAGGACAAGCTGTTCCTGCCCGGCCTGCGCAAGCTCAAGATGATGATCGATAGCGGCTTCTTCGGCCGCCTCCTCTCGGTGCGCGGCGAGTTCGGCTACTGGGTGTTCGAGGGCGACCTGCAGCCTGCGCAACGTCCCTCGTGGAACTACCGCGCCGAGGACGGCGGCGGCATGATCCTCGACATGGTCTGCCACTGGCGCTACGTGCTCGACAACACCTTCGGCGAGGTAAAATCCGTTTCCTGCCTGGGCGCCACGCACATCCCCGAGCGTATCGACGAGGCCGGCAAGCGCTACAAGGCCACCGCCGACGATGCCGCCTACGCCACCTTCCAGCTCGCCGGCGACGTCATCGCGCAATTCAACATGTCATGGGCGACGCGCGTGCGCCGTGACGATCTGCTCACGCTGCACGTCGACGGCACGCACGGCTCCGCCGTTGCCGGCTTGCAGGATGTCGTCGCCCAGCAGCGCATGAACACACCCAAGCCGGTGTGGAACCCCGATATCAAGCAGCCGCTCAATTTCTACGACAGCTGGCAGCCGGTGCCCGACACGCAGGTGTTCGACAACGGCTTCAAGCTGCAGTGGGAGGCCTTCATCCGCCACGTCTGCGAGGACGCACCCTACAAGTGGGACCTGCTCGAAGGCGCCAAGGGCGTGCAACTCGTCGAAGCCGCGCTGCGCAGCTCGAAAGAACGCCGCTGGATCGATGTACCGGAGCTGAAGGCGTGATGATTGTTCCCTCTCCCCATTCTTCATGGGGAGAGGGTTAGGGTGAGGGGCAGCCACAGGCTCATCGTCGAGCGCTTTGCCGCCCCTCACCCCAGCCCTCTCCCCGCAGGCGGGGAGAGGGAGAAGGAAGGAAACACCATGAACGCACCCATCCTCTCTTCCCTGAAGATCAATCTCCCGACCGACTCTGGGAAGCTCGACACCTTCATCCTGTCCGAGCCGCGCGCCTACCCGGACAAGGCGAGCGCCGCCTTCAACCGCGTCGCCTTCTCGGCGGCGCACGTGGTTGCCGACGCACGCGCCGCCAACGATCCCTGGCTCGACGCATCCGTCGATTGGGAGCAGACGCTGCGCTATCGCGAATATCTGTGGGACCTCAACCTCGGCGTCGCCGAAGCGATGGACACCGCCCAGCGCGGCATGGGCCTCGACTGGCCGACCTCGCTGGAGCTGATCACCCGCGCCGTGAAGGCCGGCAAGGCCTGGGAGGCCCGCAACGGCCGCCCTGCGCTCATCGCGTCGGGCTGCGGCACCGATCACCTCGATCCGGCCAGCGCGCGCTCCATCGACGAGATCATCCGCGCCTACGAGGAGCAGATGGCGGCGATCGAGAAGGTCGGCGGCCGCCTGATCGTGATGGCCAGCCGCGCGCTCACCCGCGTCGCCAAGTCGCCGGCCGACTACGAGAAGGTCTACGCCCGCGTGCTGTCGCAGGCCAAGGAACCCGTCGTCATCCATTGGCTCGGTGAGATGTTCGATCCCGCGCTCGCTGGCTACTGGGGCTCCGCCGATCACATGGCGGCCATGGACACCGCCGTCGGCATCATCAACGCGCACGCCGCCAAGGTCGACGGCGTCAAGATCTCGCTGCTCGACAAGGACAAGGAGATTGCCATGCGCCGGCGTCTCGCCAAGGGCGTGCGCATGTATACCGGCGACGACTTCAACTACGCCGAGCTGATCGCCGGCGACGGCAAGGGCTACAGCGACGCGCTGCTCGGCATCTTCGACGCCATCGCCCCGGCCGCCTCCGCCGCCCTCGCGGCTCTCGCCTCGGGCGACCGTAAGCGCTTCGACGACATCCTGGAGCCCACCGTTCCGCTCTCGCGCCACATCTTCAAGGCGCCCACGCGCTTCTACAAAACCGGCGTCGTGTTCATGGCCTACCTCAACGGCCTGCAGGACCATTTCGTCATGGTCGGCGGCCAGCAGAGCACGCGTTCGCTGCCGCATCTGGCGGAGCTGTTCCGCCTCGCCGACCGCGCCGGCCTGCTGCGCGACCCCGACCTCGCCCGCAAGCGCATGGGCGCCGTCCTCGCCGTGCACGGGATCGCGTGATGCACTCCCACGGCATTAACCGGATCATCGCCCGTCATCCCCGAAGCCGAGGCCCCGGCCGAGGCTATCGGGGATCCAGCAACAAGCACGCGCATCACCTGCATCTGGATTCCCCTTCTGGGCTTCGCTTGGCGGGAATGACGAGGAATGCGCCTTCCCGGGCGACCTGTGATGCGTGACTTCTCGCGCGGCACCGCGCATCTTTCGGTCAACACGGCGACGCTGAGGAAACAGCTTACGCTACCCGGCATCGTCGAGGCGTGCGCTGCGCGCGGCATTCCCGCCATCTGCCCCTGGCGCGACCAGGTCGCCGCCGCCGGCCTGGACGCAACCGCGAGGCAAATCAAGGACGCCGGCCTCGTCCTCTCCGGCTATTGCCGCGGCGGCTTCTTCACCGCTGCCGATGCAGCCGGCCTCAAAGCTGCGCTCGAGGACAACCGCCGCGCCATCGACGAAGCGGCAACCCTTGGCGCACCTTGCTTGGTGCTGGTGGTGGGCGCATTGCCCGGCGCCCTGCAGGGCACCCCCGCCTACACCGACATGCGGCTCGCCCGCTCGCAGGTTGTCGACGGTATCGCCGCCTCGCTCGACTATGCCAAGGCAGCAAAGATGCCGCTCGCGATCGAGCCACTGCACCCGATGCAGGCTGCCGACCGCGCCTGCGTCAACACGCTGGAGCAGGCGCTCGACATCTGCGATGCGCTCGATCCCGAGCGCACCGGCGCACTCGGCGTCGCGCTCGACACCTACCACGTGTGGTGGGACCCAAAGCTCGAAGCCCAGATCGCCCGCGCCGGCAAACAGCGTCTTACCGCCTATCACATCTGCGACTGGCTCAATCCCACCCGCGACCTGCTCAACGATCGCGGCATGATGGGCGACGGCGTCATCGAGCTGAAAAAAATTCGCGGCTGGGTGGAGGCGGTGGGCTACACCGGCTTTGCCGAAGTCGAGATCTTCTCCGACCGCTGGTGGTCCCTCTCGGCCGGCGAGGTGCTCGACACCTGCATCGCGCGCTATCAGACGGTCGCCTGATCCCGCACGCGTCCCGTCACATCCCAGCGCGCGAGCCGCTCCGCTCTCAGACAGAATCTTCGCCTCGAAATCGCCACACCGTGTGGCAGACTGGTTGCAGAGAGGGCAAGGGACAGCCTCGAAGTTGCGGTCGAGGCCAGCACGCCTTGCAGGAGGAAACATTCGGGCACCGGTCGGTGTCAGTGACTGCTTTTGTGGTGCGGACCGCAAAGGGGGACCCGGTGACATGTGCAGGCCCGTCACGGCCTGCCCAGCGCTGGTGCATCGCTCCTAGTCTGTAGGAGAGTGCGATGACTGACGAGGCCGAGAGGGGTGCAAGCGCGACCCCGCAAACTGCTGCACGAGAGGCGGCCGATGCTCAGCCCGGGTCCGGGCGGGATGCATCTGCGCGCAACCTCGGCGGCGCACAGCCGGCTCCCGGCAGCGCCGAGTCGTTGCACCAGCGGCTTCTTCGCCTGGAAATGCATGGCTTGCCGGTCGAGGAGGGCTCCGAACCCGAGGATGCGTTGCCGGTTGCGCGTCGGTCGCCCCTGAAGGCGATCGGCATCGGATTCGCCCTCAGCGTCGCGGTGGGGTTGGCAATTACCGCCTGGGTCAAACGCGATGCCTTGCGCGCGGCGTGGCAGGACAGCCCGCGCAGCATGCACGACCTTTATCCACCCGGCCCCGCCAAGCAGCCCACACGCATGGCCATCACGGTCACCGACACGCCGGGCATCGCGCCCAGTCGGGAAATCCCACATGTGGCGCTCGCTGCGCGACCCGAGCCGATCGTGGCTGTAGACACCGGGCAGCCCTGCAGTGCGAGCCTCGCCGAAGTCCAGGCTGGGATCCTCCAGTTCCAGATTTCCGATCGTGCCCGCGCCGGAGCCTCGATCGTCATACGCGTCGACGAGTTCGACTACCGCGCCAGCTTCGCGCGCGACGGCGAGCTCATCACGTTCGCGCCGCGCCTGTTCGAAACCACCAGCATCCGCTGGCAGGGTGCTGACGGCTCGCCGTGCAGCACCACGGCCGCCGGCGCGGATGACGAGCCCCAGCTTCGCGTTGCCTTGGTTTGGGAAGGCGAAGCCCGTCTTGCGTTGCATATTCTTGAGCCCAAGGCCTGGGTTGGCGCTCCGACGGGCCACATCTCCGCCGACCGGCCCAACCTCAGCTATGGCCACGGCCTCGGGCAGCTGCATGCCTTCGACCATTCGTCCGATCCGACGCGGCTGCAGTTCTACCTCGTGAATCTCGCCCGGCTCGGTCATTCCGGCGTGCTCACCGCCATGGTCACGTTGCAACCGGCGGCCGCGCTCGAGGCTTGTGCGCGGCGCGGCGAGCAGCACGAGGTCCGCTATCAGCTCTACACGTTGCGCACCGACAAGAGCGGCGAGCGCCGCAAGCCCGACATCCGGTCGCTCGCCTTCGAACTGCCGGATTGCGCCAAGGGCCGGGCCGATCCGCCGGTGGAGCGCATCGCCATCAAGTTCTGACGGGAAGTTTTGGCCGGCGGCGACCGCCGCCGGAGAGGAGGCGAAATGCAGAGACTGACACGGCGCTCGTTCGGGCGTGGGCTTGGCGCGCTTGCGGCCGCTGCACCGGCGGCGGTCCCGCGCTTCGCGATCGCCCAGGCGCAACCCCGGGTCGTGATCGTCGGCGGCGGTGCTGGTGGGGCCACTGTCGCAAGTTACTTGAAGCGCAGCGCACCCAACATCCACGTCACGCTCATCGAGCGCAACGCGCAGTTCACTACCTGCTTCTTCTCCAATCTCTACATCGGCGGCTTCCGCACGCTGGAATCGCTCACGCACTCCTACGTCGAGCTCAAATCGCGCGGCATCAACGTCATCAACGACGTCGTCGTCGACGTCGACACCGCGCGCAAGAACGTCACGCTCATCAGCGGCGTGCGCATTCCCTACGACCGCCTGGTGCTGTCTCCGGGCATCGACATGCGCTTCGACACCATCGACGGCTACACGCGCGATGCGGCGCAGACCATGCCGCATGCCTGGCGCGGCGGCGAGCAGACGGTCCTCCTGAAACGCCAGCTCGAGGAAATGCCGGACGGCGGCGTGGTCATCATGGCAGCGCCGCCCAATCCGTTCCGCTGCCCGCCCGGACCCTACGAGCGGGCCTGCATGATCGCCCACTTCCTCAAGACGCGTAAGCCGCGCTCCAAGCTCATCATCTTCGATCCCAAGCGCGCCATCTCCAAGCAGGCCGTCTTCCTGGATGCGTTCAAGAAGTACTACCCGGGCATCATCGAGTTCCATCTCTCCAATGAGATCGACGATTTCCGCGTCGTCTCGGTCGATGCGGCCACGCGCACCGTCGTCACCAAGAGCGGCAGCCGGGTGCGCGCCAACGTTGCCAACATCGTGCCCGCGCAGAAGGCCGGCGGCATCGCCTATCGCGCCGGTTGCGTGGAGGGCGACTGGTGCCCGATCGTGCCCGAGACCTTCCAGTCCACGCTGGCGCCGGACGTGTTCGTGATCGGCGATTCCGCCGTCGCAACCGACATGCCCAAATCGGCCTTCTCCGCCAACAGCCAGGGCAAGGTGGTCGCCAACCATCTGGCACACACCCTGGCTGAGAAGGAAATCTTCCCTGCACGCGTGCGTAACACCTGCTGGTCGCTGCTTGCCCCCAACGACAGCGCCAAGGTCGGCGCCAACTACGTCGTCGGCACCGGCAGCAACGGGCGCAAGATGCTGATGCCGACCGACTCCTTCGTGTCCCAGCCCGACGACGAGGCCAGCGAGCGGCGCGAGAACTACGAGGAGTCTCTAGGCTGGTACTCGGGAATGACCATGGACATGTTCGGAACGCCGGCGTGACGGCAAGCAGCAAGCAATTCGGTGCGAGACGGATGGAGGCGGGGAGAATGCCGAGACTGTGGCGAGCGGCGCTAGTGCTGGGTGTGTTGCTCGGCGTCGTACCGGTTGCGGCGCTGGCGTCGACGTTCCGCATCACGCTCAAGGACGGCACCGAGATCGTCGGCACCATCCGCGATTTCGACGAGGGCTTTTACACCATCGCCACGGCGCGGGCCGAGCGCAGGGCCGCCGTCACCGACCTCAAGTCGATCGAGCCCATCGTGGTGACCAACACCACGGCGCGCCTGGACGCACAATCGCTGCCCGCGCTGCCGGAGTTCACCATCAGCACCACCGGCGCACGCACCGTCACCGGGCGCATCCTCAGCTTCGAGGAAGGCAGCTACGACGTCATGACCCGCGCCGGCATCGTCAGCGTGCCGGTATCCACCGTGCGCGGCATGCAACTCGCCTGGGTCGAGCGCCAGCCGGTTGCGGCCCGCCCCGGCAAACCCCTGGTCGCCGGCACTGTGCGCCTCGCCGGCGCAGACGCCGCCACCATCCTCTATCTGCCGGCCATCATCGACGCCTATTCCGGCGCGGGCGGCGGCAGGGATCCGTTGTGGTCGCGCGGCCCGCAGAGTTTCATGCGAACCTTTTCCGCCACCGGCGAGGGTGGCAAGTTCATAGGCCAGCTGCGCACCTCGGATGCCGCAAGCGCGGTGAAAGCGCTCGCCGACCGCCAGACCGACATCGCCGTCATGGGCCGCCGCATGTTGCCCAGTGAAGTCGAGCTCCTCGGCGCAAAGGGCTTGGGCCCGATGCTCTCCCCGCAGCAGGAGGTCGAGCTGGCACCGAGCGGCATCGCCATCGTCGTGCATCCCTCCAACACGGTGAAGAGCCTCCGGCGCGACGAGATCGCGGGCATCTTTTCTGGCAAGATCCGCAACTGGAGCGAGGTCGGCGGCAGCTCCCGGCGCATACAGGTGTTCGTTCCCCAGAAGGGCTCCGGGTTGCGCGATATTTTCCAATCCGAGATTCTCGGCGGACAGCCGTTGCAGGGCACCGCGGAGAACATCTCCAGCGACGCGGAGATGTCCGACACCGTGAGCATCGACGCGGCGGCAATCGGCTTCGTGGACTACGCCGCTGTCGGCAACGCGACCGCCATCGCCGTGGAGGACAGCTGCGGCCGCCCCGTGGTGCCGACGGAGTTCAACATCCAGACACGCGAGTATGCCTTCGGCACCCAGCTTTACCTCTACGTGCCGAGCAAGCCGAGCCCCACCACGCGCGCGCTCGTAACCTTCGCGAGCTCCGATTTCGGCCAGCAGGCCCTGAAGCATGCAGGCCTCCCCAATGCGCTGCCGATGCTGCGCCCTGCCGAGGAGCCCGCGCTTCCCGCACCCCTCACGCAGCGCTGGCCTGTCGGCGGCGGGTCGGTTTCCAGGGAAATCGACCAGTTCGTTGCCAACGCCAGCCGCGTCAGCGTCTCCATCCGCTTCGTCGACGGCATAAAGCTCGCCGCCGACGCCAATGACGAGATCAACCGCCTCGCCGCCTACATTAAAGGCCTGCAGCGCCCGCCGCGCCTTGTGCTACTCGGCTTCTCCGACATGGAGGGCGACCTGGCGAGCGCCGTTCGCCTCTCGGAACGGCGCGCGCGTGTGATCGAGCGGCGCTTGAAAACGCTGGGCATCGCCGCGGAGCAGGCCTTCGGCCTCGGCCCCATGCGGCCTATCGCCTGCGACGGGCCGGCCCGCGTGCGCAACCGCCGCGTCGAAGCGTGGCTGATGTAATGCGCACCACGATCTTGATCCTGCTCGCCGCCGTGACGACGCCGTTTGCCGCCTTCTCGCTCGCCTCCGACATGAGCCGGGAGAAGATGCTGCGCTACGGGGAGCAGCTCTCGCAGGAATGCGTCGCCTGTCATCGCCGCGATGGCAAGGATGTCGGCATTCCCGGCATCGTCGCCATGACCGAGCAGGAATTCGTCGACGCGATGATGCTCTACAAGACCGGCCGCCGGAAGAACAAGGTCATGGTGTCCGTTACCGGCTCGCTCGACGCCACCCAGATCCAGGCGCTCGCCATCTACTTCACGTCGCAGAACAAGCAGTAGTTGGTTGCCGCTAGGTCGCGCCGGGGCCCGTCGGCTTGTAGACGGGAGGGTCGCACGTAACGCCGCGGCCGTTGCGGCCCCAGCGGCGCGTGCCGGGTCCCGCGTCGCACTGCCAGAGGCCAGCGCCCTTGTTCAGCGCCTCTGTCTCGTGATCGCGATAGTAGCCACCCGAATAGCAGGTGTAGTCCGTCGCCCATCCGCCGCGCACCATGCATTCGCCGACATCCTTGCCGTCGTCGGTCCAGCACTCGGAGGTATGGATGGTGCGAAACCACTCCCGCTCCGTGCTCACCACCCGGCAGGTGACGACCCTGTTCTGCACGCACTGCCGCAGCGCCTTCGACGATTCGTCGGCAGGCTTCCACTTCCGCGAATTGCGGTAGCACCAGGCCCCGCGCTCCGGCGCATCGACGCCCCATAGATGGATGCGGTTGGAATGCAGATCGAAGGCATAGCCGCTGATGACCTTGGCCTCACCGGAGATCAGGTCGCCCTTCGTATAGGACTGTGCATGCACATCGCCGGCCGCCAGCGACAAGACAAGAAGCAAGAGACAGGAAACCCGAGCAAGGAACATCATGAGCGCGATATCTGTAAGCATCCGAGGAACAGAATAGCGCCACCTTATGGCACAGACGTGCGGCGTGATTAAGCTCGGTGGGCCTACCGCCACCTGACGATGCGCCGCTCCGCCATCAGCAGTCCGTAGCTCGAAACCAGCCCGATCAGCCCGAGCAATGCGATCCCCGCATACAGCTCCGGCGCCCGAAATGCCCGCGCCGCCAGAAGGATAGCCGTTCCGAGCCCTTCCTGGCCCGACAGCATCTCGCCAATCACCGACAGTATCAGGGCGACCGTCAGCGACAGGCGCATGCCCGCGACGATGTCGGGCACGGCATTGGGCAAGCCGATCTTCCAGATGAAGGCCGCCTTCGACAGATGCAGCACCTGCGCCACGTCCCTCAGCCGCTGCTCCACCGTGGCAAAGCCCTGCACCGTTGCCAGCAGGGTCGGCCACACCGAGCCGAATACGACGACGCCCAGCACCATCGACGGCCCGAGCCCCACCAGCGAAATGGCGACCGGGATGACGGCAGAGGCCGGCAGCGAACGCAGGAAGGCCAGCGTCGGTCTCAGAAAATCTCGCGCCGTCTGCGAAATGCCGATCAGGCTGCCGAGCGCGATAGCAACGAGGCTCGCCAGCAGCCAGCCGTTGATCATGCGCAGCACGGTCGCTCTGGTTTGGCCAACCAGCTCTCCGCTCGCAATGCCGCGCTGCAAGGCACTGAGTGTGTCCGCCGGCGAGGACAGGAACGCCTTCGACACCATCCCGCCCGTGGTGACCAGGTGCCAGATGAAAATCACCAGCGCGAGGCCGGCGACGCCCATGATCGGGGACGGGATGCGGCTCACGGCGCTCATGCGGCCACGCTCGTATCGACTTCGCCGCGGTGGCTGAACATCCAGCGCTCCAGCCGCAGCAACGCTGCGTTCTTTCCCCAGCCGAACAGCCCGACCCAGAGCAGCACGCCGAACATGCGCTCCGGCCGCAGGGTCTCCTGCGCGATCATCAGGTCGTGCCCGAGACCCTGCGGGTTGCTGACGATCTCCGCCGTCACCGCCACCACGAGCGCGAGGCCCGCCGCCAGGCGCAACGCCGTCATCAAACGCGGTGCGGCCGCCGGCAGCACGATCTTCCATGCCGTTTCCAGGCGCGACAGCCCCATCAGCCGCGCCACCTCGATCAGCCTCGGCTCGATCTGCGCGACCGCATTCTGCGTCAGGATCAATGCCGGCCAGAAGGTCGCGAACGCGACGACAGCTATCTCCATGCTGTAGCCGAAGCCGAAGATCAGCAGCGACAGCGGCAACAGCGCCACCGACGGAATCGGCCGCAGCAGCTCGATGGTGAGGAAGGACGCCCGCCGCAGCGTCTCAGAAAATCCGATGGCGATGCCTGCCGCCAACCCGGCGATGCCGCCGATCGCCAGACCTCCCAGCATGCCGGCCAGCGTCCGCGCCGTGTTCGCCAGCAGCGTCCCATCCGCAAGGGCGCCGAGCAGCGCGCCGACCGCGCGCGACGGCGGCGCCAAGCTGTCGCTCATCGTCACCGTCGCACGGAAGGTAATCTCGGCAACGAGAAGAACCACCAGCGGAACGATGATGCCGCGCCAGCGCCTCACGCGTGGATCTCCTCCATCACAGTGAACAGCTCGCGCCGCAGCCGCAGGAACTCGGGATGCTCGCGGGTGGCGAGCTGATCGCGCGGGCGCGGCAGCGGGATGTCCACCATGCGCGCCACGCGACCCGGGTTGGAGTAGAGCGCAATCACCCGGTCTCCCAGATAGAGCGCCTCCTCCAGGTCGTGCGTGACGAACAGCACAGTCGCATGTCGCTCCGAGGCGATACGCAGCACCTCGTCCTGCAGCGATTGCCGCGTCATGGCATCGAGCGCACCGAACGGCTCGTCCATCAGCAGCACGGAGGGGTCCTGCGCCAGGCTGCGCGCGATCTGCAATCGCTGCTGCATGCCGCCCGAGAGCTGGGACGGATACTTCTCCGCGTGATCGGTGAGACCCACCTTGGCCAGCAACGGCGCGATCCGGTCCGCGCGCTCGGCCGGCGGCACGCCGATGGCTTCCAGCGCCAGGCTGACGTTGCCGGTCGCCGTGCGCCACGGCAGCAGCGCCCGGCTGTAGTCCTGGAACACCACGGCAACCTCGCGCGAGGGGGCCGTCACCGTCTGGTCGCCGAGCCGGACCGAGCCCGACGTCGGCTTCACGAGCCCAGCCAGCAGGCGCAACAGCGTGGTCTTGCCGCAACCGGACGCACCAATCACGCAGGCGAACTCACCGCGCTTCACCGCGAAGTTGATGTCCTGCAGGATGGGACGGCCCCCGAGCTCGAGGTGCACGCCCTCGAACGAGAAGGCCGTCTTGCTGTCCGGCACGCTGCTACCGCGCGATGACTTTTTTCACGTCCAGCGGCGCACGCAGCATGTCCTGCCGCTTCATGATGTCGATCCAGGCGCCCATGCCGGCATCGGTCACCTCGGCCTGCCAGCGGCCGAGCTTCATGTTGGCGATCACCTCGGGCGGCATCTTGATGTGGTTGCCGACCGAAGCCCGCACCGCGTCATGATCCTTGTTGGCGATCTCCGTGCCCTCCGCGATCGCCTCGCGGAACGCCTTGGCCGCCGCCGGATTGGCGGTCACCCACTTGCGCGTCGCCGAGTAGACGATGATCGGCAGCTCGGTCTTGAGATTGTCGGTGTAGGACGTCACCTTCTTGCCGATGCCGGCCTGCACGATGCGTCCCATCACCGGCTCGCCCGTAACCACCGCATCCACGTTGCCGCCCTTCAGCACGTCGGCCATCTGCGGGAAGCCGACCTCCACAAACGTCACCTTCTTGTAGTCGACGCCGTTGTCGATCAGCCAGTTGCGGAACAGCACGTGCAGGAACGCGCCGATGCCGGGCGCGCCGACCTTCTTGCCGGCGAAGTCGTCTGCCTTCACCCACGGCATGTCGGCCCGGACCACCGCACCGAACGACTGCTGGTTCTTGTCGGTCAGGCCAGAGCCGGCAACGGCGACATGATCGAGGCCGCCGTCGATGGCCTGCAGCAGCACGGACACGGTGGTGCCGCCAAAGGTGATCGAATCCGACTGCACGGCGGCGGGCAGCTGCGAGTTCAGCGGCACGATCTTGAACTCGACATCGAGCCCGCGCTTCTTGAACAGCCCTTTGTCGACGGCAATAAAGCCCGGCGCGAAGTCGGCCGTGGCGGTGTAGCCGACAAGGATCTTGGGCGTCTGCGCCTGCGCCCCGACGATGCCAAATGCGAGCAGCCCGGCAACCAGTGCTATCGATCGCCTTATCATTTAGTCTTCCTCCTGGATTTTGATGGCTGTTTGGTGCGGGCCCGCGGACCTTTGCTCGTCTTTGCAGCCGGCCGCCGAAGCGCGCGATCGGCGAGTTCGCTGAGCAGCACATCGGCCGTAATGGCGATGTGCGAGTTGAGCGCCTTGCCCGCCTTGGTTTTATTCCGGCTCAGCACCGCCTGCATCAGGATGCGGTGCTCGGCCAGCACGACCTCGCGCGTGAAGCCGTAGCGCCGCAGCAGCAGCCGGTAGCGCGTCGCCTGGGTATAGAGCTGGTCGCAGAAGTCCTTGACCGACGTCAGCGGGCACGCGGCGATCAGGGCGCGATGGAAGCGCTGATGGCGGGTCTCGAACTCCTGCGTATCGGGCCGCTCGGCACCGCGCAGACGATGGTACAGCCGCTCCAGCAGGTGATAGCTGGTGACGATCTCGTCTTCCCAATCGGCGTCGCCGTGCTCGATGGCGAGCTTGACGGCCTCCACTTCGACCAGCTGCCGCGAGCGCGTGATGTCGAGCAGGTGCGCCGCGCTCAACGGAGGAACGCGAAAACCCTTCTGGCTCGATTGCTGGACAAGACCTTGCGCGGCGAGCTGCGCCAGCGCCTCGCGCATCGGACTGCCGCCGATGCCGTAGCGTTCCTTAAGGACACGCAGCTTGAGCTTGCTGTCGGGAGCAAGCGCGCCCGAGACGATGTCGCGGCGCAAGAGGCGCAACGCCGCCTCCGACGCTGTGACGTCGGCTCCGGTACTGACAGCCTCCAGTGCGTGCTCGGATAGGGTCGTCATCGCCGAAAGAAATGCGCTCTCGTTGGTCGGAACGTTAGCCCGCCAGCCGATGACCGGCAATCACTTTTGTCGACATGCACATTTTTATCGACAAAACCTGTTTTGCAGATAATTCTAGAGGTCGGGTCAAAAAGGATGCGCCATGAAGCTCGCAACGTTTTCTCACGAGAACCGCACGGCCGTTGCCGTGGTCGACACCGCGCACGGCCGCGTCCTGGACCTCGCAAGAGCCTCAGAAGCGGCAGCCGGCAAGT
>CADEEC010000062.1:0-5634 GCA_902826255.1 uncultured Hyphomicrobiales bacterium
GCGGGGCAGAATATCGGCCTCATCATCGGCCTCGTGTTCTTGATGGTGGGCCTCGCATTCAAGATCTCGGCGGTGCCGTTCCACATGTGGACGCCGGACGTTTACGAAGGAGCACCGACCCCGGTGGCCGCCTTCTTCGCCGCGGCGCCCAAGGTGGCGGCCATGGCGCTGCTGATGCGGGTTTCGCTGGAGGGGTTCGGCGGAATCAAGCCGCAGTGGCAGCAGGTGATTACTGCGCTCTCTATCGCATCCATGATCCTCGGCGCATTCGCCGCGATCGGCCAAACCAACATCAAGCGCCTGCTCGCCTATTCCGCCATCGGCAACATCGGCTATGCGCTGATCGGGCTTGCCGCCGGTTCACCGGAGGGAGCGCGCGGCGTCATCATCTACCTGGTGATTTACGTCGTGATGACGCTCGGCGCCTTCGCCTGCGTGCTGGCCATGCGCCGAGAGAACGGACCTGTGGAGGAGATCGACGAGCTGGCCGGCCTCGCGCAGACCAACATCGGCTTTGCAACCGTGCTCGGCATCCTCATGTTCTCGCTGGCCGGCATCCCGCCGCTCGCCGGCTTCTTCGCCAAGTTCTATGTGTTCGTGGCCGCGGTGAAGGAAGGGCTGTGGATGCTGGCCGTGATCGGCGTGCTGGCAAGCGTGGTGGGAGCCTACTACTACGTACGCATCGTCAAGATCATGTTCTTCGACGAGGCGCGGCCGGCCTTTGCACGCGTGCAACCCAAGACGGCGCTCGTGATGGGCCTCAGCGCTTTCATTATCCTGCTCTATGTGGTCTGGCCGGCGCCGCTGGTCGAAGCAGCGGGGGCTGCTGCCAGGAGTCTGTTCTAGCAACCTGCCGCGGGCGGACGGAGTATCGGCGTGCCGCACTCGATCCCCATTGCCGTCCTGGATGAGGTGGATTCTACCAACCGCGTCGCACTCGCGCGCGCGCAGGCGGGCGAGGCCGGCCCGCTGTGGATCATGGCGGCGCGTCAGACCGCAGGACGCGGACGCTCGGGGCGGGCTTGGGCATCCGAGCCCGGCAATCTCTACGCGACGCTGCTGACCCGTCTGAACTGCCACCCGACGGCAGTGCCGGGGTTGTCGCTGCTGGCAGGTGTGGCCGTGCACGACGCCATCGTCGCCGCCGCCGGACGTCCGGTGCCGGGGCTGCGGCTCAAATGGCCCAACGACGTGCTGATCGGCTCGGCGAAGTGCGCCGGCATTCTCGCGGAGAGCCTCATGGCCCGCGATGTCGTAACGGTCGCCATCGGCATTGGCATCAATCTCGCCTGGCATCCGGCGGACCTCGGCCGCGAGGCGACGCACCTCGCCGCACATGGCGCCGCCGCATCGCCCAGTGAGATGCTCGAAGTCCTGGCAGCGGTTATGGAACGGTGGTTGGCGCAGTGGAGCGATGGTGCTGGATTCCCTGCAGTGCGTGCGGCCTGGCTGGAACGCGCTGGCGGGATCGGAGAAGCTTGCACGGTGAACACCGGAACCGAACGCATGGCCGGCTCGTTTGCCGGACTTGACGACGCCGGGTCGCTGCTTGTCGCGGACGGCGAGGGCACCATCACAACCGTAACGTTCGGCGACGTAACGCTGACCTCAATTTCCGAAGGCAGTGGCCAATGATGCAGGGTCGAAGGTCTGAGGCCGGCCGCAACGAGCTGGTCTTCCTGCCGCTGGGCGGCATCGGCGAGATCGGCATGAATTGCTACCTCTACGGCCTCGGGCCTCCCGACGACCGCCAGTGGCTGATGGTCGACCTCGGCATCACCTTCCCGGAAGGTGAGAATGACCCTGGCATCGACGTCATCCTGCCCGACGTGCGCTTCATCGAGGAGCAGCGCGGCAGTCTCGCCGGGCTCGTGCTGACGCACGGGCACGAGGATCACCTGGGCGCTGTGATCGAGCTTTGGCCGCGCCTGCGCGTGCCGATCTATGCCACCCCGTTCACGGCCGCGCTGCTGAAGAGCAAGCTTGCCGAGTATGGACGCGGGCTGCAGCTGCCGATCCGCGAGGTTAAGCTCAACGCACGCTTCGAGGCCGGACCGTTCGCCGTCGAGATGATCAATGTCTCCCATTCCATCCCCGAGTCCAACGCGCTCGCACTGACGACGCCGCTGGGCACGATCGTGCACACGGGTGACTGGAAGCTCGACCCGAGCCCGGTAATGGGCGCCCCGACCAACCTTGCCCGGCTGGCAGAGCTCGGCGCCGGCGGCGTGGTTGCCATGGTGTGCGACTCCACCAACGCTTTGCGCGACGGGCGTTCGCCGTCCGAGCTCGATGTCTCGCGCACGCTTGGCAAGATCATCGCCGAGGCAAAGCGGCGCGTTGTGGTGACGATCTTTGCCTCCAATGTCGGGCGGATAAAAGCGGTTGCGGATGCTGCGCGCGCGGCGGGCCGGCACCTGCTCGTCGCCGGTCGCGCCATGCACCGCATGATCGAGGTGGCGATCGAGACAGGGCATCTGCCGCAGGGCTTCAGGTATGAGGATCAGAACCGGTTCACGCATTTTCATGCGAACGAGATCGTGGTGCTGTGCACCGGCAGCCAGGGCGAGCCGCGCGCCGCGCTGGCCCGCATTGCGGCCGACGAGCATCCCGACATCAGCCTCGACCGCGGCGACTTGGTGATCTTCTCCTCGCGTACGATCCCGGGCAACGAACGCGCGGTGGGCGAGATCCAGAACCGTCTCGTCGATCTTGGTTGCACACTCGTTACGGATGCGGACGCGCTGGTGCATGTGACGGGTCATCCGCGCCGCGACGAGCTGAAGGAGATGTACGCAGCGGTGAAGCCGCGCATTGCAATCCCGATGCACGGCGAGGCGCGGCACCTGGAGGAGAACGGCAAGCTTGCGCGCGCCAGTGGCGTGAAGGAGGTCGTGTCGGTGCGCAACGGCGACGTGGTGCGGCTCGCGCCCGGCGCCGGCGAAATCATCGACGAGGCACCGGTGGGGCGCATTTTCCGTGACGGCAACCTGCTGGTGCCGAGCGAGAACGGACCGGTGCGCGAGCGCCGTGCGATGGCCTACAACGGTGTGATTGCGATCGCCCTGGCGCAAAGCGGGCGCGGCAACATCGCGCCGGATGCCGAGGTGATGCTCGACGGCGTTCCGACCGAGGATGCCGAGGGCCGCTCCATGACGGAGATCGTCCACCGTGCCATCGAAGGGACGGTCGCCAGCCTGCCGCGCGACCGGCAGCGCGACGTCGAACTGGTGCGCGACGCGGTACGCAGGGCCGTGCGCGCCGCGGTCGGCGACGCCTGGGGCAAGAGGCCGATCGTCAAGGTGCTGGTGGCACGGCTGCCGAAATAGAGAAGTTGGTGTAGAACGTGTCGAGGATTGCAGAGGTCCGCTTCAAGTACCTCAACGAGAGTGGATGTCGAAGAACATGATCGGTCGTCTCAATCACGTCGCGATAGCGGTGCCGAATCTCACGGCGGCGTCGGAGCTCTATAGGCAGACGCTGGGCGCCGAGGTGTCCGAGCCGGTGCCGCAGCCCGCGCATGGGGTCACTGTGGTCTTCGTGGCGCTGCCGAACACCAAGATCGAGTTGCTGGAACCGCTGGGAGAGAAGTCGCCCATTGCCGCCTTTCTGGAGCGGAACGCTACCGGCGGCATCCACCATATCTGCTATGAGGTCGACAACATCATCGCGGCGCGCGACCGCTTGAAAGCGGCAGGTGCGCGCGTGCTCGGAGACGGCGAGCCCAAGATCGGGGCGCACGGCAAGCCTGTTCTGTTTCTGCATCCAAAGGACTTCAACGGCACGCTGGTCGAGATCGAGGAGGCCTGAGGCCGGTGAGCGTCACCTTCGCGATCGCCGTTTATGTCATCATCTGGTGGACGGTGCTGTTCGCCGTCCTGCCGATGGGTGTGCGGACGCAGGGCGAAGACAATGCGGTGGTTCCCGGCACGCCGGAGAGCGCGCCGACAGCCCCGCGCCTCCTGCGCGTGGTTGTCTTGACGACGCTGATATCCGCCGCGGTGTATGCGATGCTCTGGGCTGCTGTGCGCTACGGGCTATTGGATCTCGAAGCCCTGGTTGGCAGAAGCCCGAACTGAGCCACCGCTTCAGCGCATTGCGTCAGTTTCACCAAATGAAAAGAGCAAGGCCGGCGCCTTGCTCTTTTCTATGCATCGACTGCGAAATCGCTACACGTGTCGGTAGCGCACCCTTCATCCCCAGACTTGGGCTATCCGAGCCCCATCATGCGAGCTTATTTTTGCCTGAATTTTTCTCGACGCGCGCACAATAACTAACCCGCGGCCTTCTGTCACCCCGCGTTTCCCGTGATAACCGCGCCGGGAAGAACTTTTTCCGTTATGGCAAAGAACGAGCCTTGAAAATCAGCTCCGCCCTACATGTGCGCACAATGTAAGCACGTCCCGGCGCCGGGCCCGCTACGCAACCGCTGACATTGCCACTGCGGCGTGAACCGGATATGACGCCGAACACCTGAAAATGGCGGCTTCCGGGGGCCCAAGGACGCCCAATTTGTGGGCGCTGCGGCAGCCGCGTGGCTCTCGGCGGAGCGGTCCAATGCGGCTATCCAAGTATTTTCTCCCCGTATTGCGCGAGACGCCTAGCGAAGCGGAGATCGTCTCGCACAAGCTTATGTTGCGTACGGGCATGGTGCGACAGTCGAGCGCCGGGATCTATTCCTGGCTGCCGCTGGGCTTCCAAGTGCTCACCAAGATCGAGGGCATTGTGCGCGAGGAGCAGAACCGCTCCGGCGCCATCGAACTCCTGATGCCGACGCTGCAGCAAGCCGATCTGTGGCGCGAGAGCGGCCGCTACGATGCCTACGGGCCCGAGATGCTGCGCTTTCAGGACCGGCACGAGCGCGAGATGCTCTATGGGCCGACAAACGAGGAACTGATCACGCAAATCTTCCGCGATGCGGTGAAGTCGTATCGGGATCTGCCGCGCAATCTTTATCACATTCAGTGGAAGTTTCGCGACGAGGTGCGGCCCCGCTTCGGTGTGATGCGCGGGCGTGAGTTCCTGATGAAGGATGCCTATTCGTTCGACCTCACGGTGGAGGCCGCGCGGCACGCCTACAACCGAATGTTCGTGGCCTATCTACGCACGTTCGCGCGCATGGGGTTGAAGTCGATCCCGATGGCCGCCGACACCGGTCCGATCGGCGGCGATCTCAGCCACGAGTTCATCATCCTGGCCGAGACTGGCGAGAGCAAAGTGTTCTGCCACGCCGACCTGCTGGCCTCGCAAGTGCCGGCAGCCGGCACCGATTTCAACGCGGACCTGAGCCCCGTGATCTCGGCCTGGACCGCGCACTACGCCGCAACGGATGAGAAGCACGACGCAGCCCGCTTCGAGCGCGAGGTGCCGGCGGACAAACGCGTTTCCGCCCGCGGTATCGAGATCGGCCATATTTTCTTCTTCGGCACCAAGTACTCCGAGCCGATGGGGTGCCGGGTCCAGGGGCCGGACGGCAGCATGATACCCGTTCAGATGGGCTCGTACGGCATCGGGGTATCGCGGCTCGTGGGCGCCATCATCGAGGCAAGTCACGACGAGGCCGGCATCGTGTGGCCGGTGCCGGTGGCGCCGGTCGAGGTGGGGCTCATCAATCTGAAGAGCGGCCACAACGAT
>CADEEC010000062.1:5644-21080 GCA_902826255.1 uncultured Hyphomicrobiales bacterium
GCGACAAGGATACGGACGGGGCGTGCGAGACTTTGTACACCGTATTGCAGAACGCGGGCGTGTCGGCCCTGTACGACGATACGTCGGAGCGGGCGGGGGCGAAGTTTGCGAGCATGGACCTGATCGGGTTGCCCTATCAGCTCATCGTCGGGCCGAAAGGCATCAAGAGCAGCGAAGTCGAGGTGAAGGACCGCAAGACCGGGGAACGTCAGACTATGTCACCGGATGCCGCGCTCAAGCGCCTGGTGGACGATATCGGGGTGCAGCGCGTCCTGGCCTGATAGGCCACGTAGGGGGAGAGGGGAAGGCGGCAACATGACAACGGCGCCCGTCGACACCCGGCCGTTTTCGGCGTTCGAGTGGATGCTCGCGCTGCGCTACCTGCGCGCGCGGCGCAAGGAAGGTTTCATCTCGGTCATCGCCGGCTTCTCGTTCCTTGGAATCCTTCTCGGCGTGGCGACGCTGATCATCGTGATGGCGGTCATGAACGGATTCCGCAAGGAGCTGTTCAACAAGATCCTCGGGCTCGACGGGCACGTGGTGGTCTACAAGGTCGGAACGGACGATTTCCCCGACTACGCCGATATTGCGGCGCGCATCCAGAAAGGCGCCCCAAGCGTCACGCATGCCGTGCCGCTGATCGAGGGCCAGGTAGTCGTGTCCTCGCCGGCGCAGGCGCTCGGCGCCAAGGTGCGCGGCTTGGGTGAGAACGGGCTCCACGCCCTGCCGCTGATCTCCAAGAACGTGAAGTTCGGCACGCTGGAGGGCTTCGACAAGGAGGAGGGCATCGCCATCGGCGTCAAGCTCGCCCAGCTGCTGCGCATCAACGTCGGCGACAGCGTCACGCTCATGTCGCCGCGCGGTGCACGCACGCCATTCGGCAACGTACCGCGCATCAAGGCCTACAAGATTCTGGCGCTGTACGAGATGGGCATGTCGGAGTTTGACCGCAGCATCGTGTTCATGCCGCTCGCCGAGGCGCAGCGCTTCTTCGATCGCGGCAAGTCGGTCGACGTGCTGGAGGTGATCGTCAAGGATCCCGAGAACGTCGGGCAGTCGGTGGCGGAGATGAAAGCGCTCGGCTTGTCGGCCATGCACTACGTTGATTGGCGCCAGCGCAACCAGGGCTTCTTCTCGGTGCTGCAGGTCGAACGCAACATGATGTTCATCATCCTGTCGGTGATCGTGCTGGTGGCTGCCTTCAACATCATCTCCGGCCTGATCATGCTGGTGAAGGACAAGGGGCGCGAAATCGGCATTCTGCGTACGATGGGCGCAACCCAGGGCGCGATCATGCGCGTGTTCCTCATTACGGGCGCGAGCATCGGTATCGTCGGCACATTCGCAGGCTGTATCCTCGGCATTCTGTTCTGCTGGCGCATCGACGAGATTCGGCAGTTCGTCGCCTGGCTGACCGATACCCGGCTGTTCCCGGAGGAGGTCTACTACCTGACGCGGTTGCCGGCGGATGTGGACGTGCAAACAACTGTCATGATCATTGTGATGGCCTTGATACTTTCCGTGCTGGCCACGCTTTATCCTTCCTGGCGCGCGTCGCGGCTCGATCCCGTCGAAGCGCTTCGCTACGAGTGAGCTCCGTGCAAGAAAGCCCGATCCGGCCGGTTCTTCAGTTGCGCGAACTGCAGCGGGTGTTCCGGCAAGGCGACCGCGAGATCGGCGTGCTGAAGGGCGCGAGTGCCGATCTCTACCCCGGGCAGGCGGTGGCGCTGGTTGGGCCGTCGGGCGCAGGCAAGTCGACGCTCTTGCACATTGCGGGCCTGCTCGAAACCGCAGACGGCGGCAAGGTCTATGTCAACGGGTTCGACTGCTCGCAGTTGAGCGACAACGAACGCACCCGCGTGCGCCGTGTGGAGATGGGTTTCGTTTACCAGTTCCACCAATTGCTGCCCGAGTTCACGGCGCTGGAGAACGTTGTCATCCCGCAGCTCATCCGCGGCGTGGGCCGCGTGACGGCCGAGGAGCGCGGCACCGAGCTATTGCGCACGATGGGCCTCGGTCAGCGGCTGGATCATCGGCCTGCCCAGCTTTCCGGCGGCGAGCAGCAGCGCACCGCAATCGCGCGTGCGCTCGCCAACCAGCCGCGCATCCTGCTGGCCGACGAACCGACCGGGAATCTCGATCCCAGCACGGCGGCTATGGTGTTTCGCGAGCTGATCGAGCTGATCCAGCACACCGGCGTGGCGGCGTTGATCGCCACCCACAACATGGATTTGGCCAAGCGCATGCATCGCATTCTAAGGCTGGAGGGCGGGCTGCTGCATGAGACCCGCCCCGTGGACGTGGCTTGAGCCAGGCGGCACCGCAACGACTGTAACTTTGAGCTGAATTTCCGCGTCTCGGGGCCAATTTTGGTCTTTACAGGGGGGGCGGCAGACCCTATTTCCCCGTTCCAACGTCACGGCGGCTTCTGCTGGTTAGCAGCGCCCTGGTCCAACCCGACTGGTGGAGGTCCCATGAAATGCGGAAGTTCCATTCTGCGAGCGCGCTGATCGGCGCAACCAAGCCCGAAATTCCTGTCATCGGTGTGCGGCCTCACGCAGCGGCGCGCGCTGCCCGTTGGTTCATGCAGAACTTCCCGGGTGACGTGGCTTATGCCTACAAGGCCAACAGCTCGGTGTTCCTGCTTGGCGCCCTGTACGGCGCCGGCATCCGGCATTTTGACGTGGCCTCTGTCCCCGAGATCGAGGACGCGGCGACCATCCCCGACGCCACGCTGCACTTCATGCATCCGGTGAAATCGCGCACCGCCATCCGGCGCGCGTTCTCGGAGTATGGCGTGCGCAGCTATGCCCTCGACAGCGAGGACGAGCTCAGGAAGATCCTGGAGGAGACCGGCAACTGCCGCGAGCTGACCCTCTGGGTGCGCGTTGCCGTTGCGCCCAAGAACAGCAAGATCCCGCTTGATCGCAAGTACGGCATCGCCGGCGCCAGGGCCGCGCGGCTGCTGGTCAAGGCGCGCCAGGCGTGCAAGGAGCTGGGCATTACCTTCCATGTCGGGTCGCAGACCGCGACGCCGGATGCCTACATTTCGGCGTTGGATGAGGTAGGTAAGCTGATCGTCAAGGCGGGCGTGGTGCTCGATCGCCTGGACGTCGGCGGCGGCTTCCCGTCGATCTACGTCGATGAAGCCCCTGCGCCGCTGTCGGCGTTCATGGCAGCGATCTCCGAGGCGGTCGAGCGCCTGCCGATCGGCGAACGCTGCAGGCTCATGTGCGAGCCCGGCCGTGCGTTGGTGGCAGAGGCGGAATCGCTGATCGTGCGCGTCGATGCCCGGCGCGGCAACGAGCTGTTCGTCAATGATGGCAGCTACGGCACGCTATTCGATGCCGCTCACCTGGGCTTCGATTTCCCGGTGCGGCTGGTGGGGCGTCCGGTGGATGCAGCGGAAGCCCTGGTCGATTTCTCCTTCTGGGGGCCGACCTGCGACACCATCGACTACATGAAGGGGCCGTTCCGGTTGCCCGGCTCGATCAAGGAAGGCGACTACATCGAGGTCGGCAATACCGGCGCCTACGGCCGTGCGCTCGCGAGCCGCTTCAACGGCTACGGCGCCTTCGAGGAGGCGATCCTCGACGACGAGCCGATGCTGACCATGTACGCGGCGCAGGCCGAGGCCGAGCGCGAGGACGAGCGGGCCCAGGCGTGAGCCGGCCCCTCGACTATCTGCCGGCCGCCGAGAGCTTCCTCGATCCCGACCGCGCGGATGCCGATGCTCCGGCGTCCGCGCGAGCCGTAGTGATCCCGTTCGGCCTGGAGGCGAGCGTCAGCTACGGCAGCGGTACTGCCGCGGGACCTGCAGCGCTGCTTGCGGCGAGTCACCAGCTCGAGCTCTACGACGAGGAACTCGGCTGCGAGCCTTACCTCGACTACGGCATTGCGACCGTACGCGAGCCAGCTGTCGCGCGGCCGCTGACAGCGGCCCTGGATCAGATCGCCGGCCTCGTGAACACCGTGGTATCGGCGGGCAAGTTTCCACTGGTGCTGGGCGGCGAGCATTCGCTGACCATCGGGGCCGTGCGGCCGTTGGCCAAGCAGCATCCGGGCCTCGTCGTGCTGCAGTTCGACGCCCACGCCGACCTACGCGATGGCTACCTCGGCGAGCGCAATTCGCACGCGTCCGCCATGCGGCGCGTGCTGGATATTCCCGGCGTATCCCTGGTCTCGGTCGGCATCCGCGCGCTGTCCAAGCCGGAAGCCGAGTTTGCCGCAGCCAATCCGCAGCGCGTGGCGATCCACTGGGCCAAGGACCAAGCGCGGTGGGACATCGATGACATCCTCCGGCCGCTGGCCGGGCGGCCGGTGTATGTCACATTCGACATCGATGCGTTCGACGCGGCCATCATGCCGGCGACCGGCACGCCGACACCAGGCGGCCTCGGCTATTGGCAGGCGCTGGAAATCCTGCGGCACGCGAGCAGCGTCGCCAACGTGGTCGGCGGCGATGTCGTGGAGCTGGCCCCTATCAAGGGGCTGCACGCCTGCGACTACACCGCGGCGGCGGTGGCTTACAAGATCATGTCCTACGCGCTGAGCGGGCGGGCTTAGCCCATGGTCATCCCGGATATTGCGCTTCCCGCAATTCCGAGATGACACGGGTTGTTCCGAGCAGCGCTAAGTGCGCGACCCACCCCGCGCCTCGCGCAGGCGCGAGGCCATCACCGAAATGGTGCGCTGGTAGACCTCCGCGCGGTTCCAGTCGCGGATGACGGCATAGTTGGCGGAGCCGGGCTCCCAGCCCTGGCCGGCCTTCCAGCCGTGGCCTTTCAGGAAGTTGGCGGTCGAAGCCATGATGTCGGGCACGCTACGCACGAGGTTGCGGTGGCCGTCGCCGTCGAAATCAACCGCGTACTTCACGTAGGGCGTGGGCAGGAACTGGGTCTGGCCGATCTCGCCCGCCCAGCCGCCGCGCATGTTGGCGGCGGAGATGTCGCCGCGCTGCACGATGCGGACGGCGTCGAACAATTGACCGGTGAAGAAGGCGGAGCGGCGGCAATCATAGGCAAGGGTCGCCAGCGAGCGGATGATCGAATAGCGCGAGCTGGTGTCGGAGCCGTAGCGTGTTTCCAGGCCCCAGATGGCGATCAGAATCTCGCGCGGCACACCGAAGCGCTGCTCGACACGATCGAGCAGGCCCGCGTGCTGGCGCATCAGGCTGGCGCCGCGGGCAATGAGCGCGTTGTTGACGCGGCGCGCGTAGAACTGCTCGAAGCTCAGCTTGAAGGATTTCTGGCCGCGATCGAGCCTGATCACCGCCGGGTCGTAAGTGATGCCGCCGAGCGTGGACGAGATGGTGGAGGCAGAGATGCCCTGAGCGGCAACCTGCGACTTGAAGCGCGAAAGCCAGGAGTCGAAGCCGGCCCCCGTGTTGCCGCAGGCCTGGGCGAGCGCGGTCGAGGGTGCGAGGACCGCAAGCGCGGCGGCGAGAAACACAGATGCTGTCCGGGGTCCGGCGGGGCCGAAGCTGGGCATGCGGTCTCCTTGGGTTTCTCTTGCTAATGAGGCGCTTAGCGGCAGAGGCGCGCATTGGCAAGCCGTATGGGTCGCTACCGGCCGAGAGATCGCATCAAGCCGCGCAGGGCCTCGGGGTGGTTGTGCAGGCGCCAGCGGCCGAATAGGCCGGCCGCGACAATGAGCGCGCCGTTGAGCGTGAGCGTGACTGCAAGACCGAGATGCTCGCCGAGACTTCCGGCAAGCAGCCCGCCGATGGGTGCGGTTCCGGCAAACGACATGCTGTAGAGCGCGATCACACGTCCGCGCCAGGCGTCCGGCACGGACTGCTGCAGAAGCGCATTGGTGGCGTTCACCGCAACCAGGACCGAGGCGCCGAGACCGGCCAAGAGCAGCATCGACAGCGGCAGGGTGCGCGACCAGGCAAAGCCGAGCAGGACGACGCCGACCGCCAGCGGGGCAAGGGACACCATGCGGATCTGGCGGCCATAGCCGGGCTGCAGCGAGAGATAAGTCGCCGCCGCAAACGCGCCGAGGCCCGCGGCGCTCATCAGCAGCCCGAGCGTAGAGGACTGCCCGTCGAAGAAATGCGTGACGATCGAGGGCATGAGCGGCACGTAGGGTGTCGCGAACAGGCCGATTGCGACAACCGTCGGCAGCAGATAGCGCACGGCGGGAAATGCCAGCAGCACCGATAGGTTGGCACGCAGGCCCGCAGGCTGGGCGCCGGTCGCAGTCGGCGCCGAGGCGCGCGGCAGCCGCATGGCAAGAAGCGCGCCGATGATGGCGGCATAGCTCAGCGCGTTGAGCACGAAGCACCACGCCTCGGAAAACTGGATGAGCAGCAGTCCGGCGATCGATGGCCCCACCATGCGGCCGACGTTGAAGATCATCGCGCTCATGCCGAGCGCGCTGGTGACAAGATGGCGATCCTCGACGATGTCCTTGATCAGGGTTTGGCGCACCGGCATCTCGAACGCGTTTGCCACCCCGATCAACGCGGCCACGGCGAGGTAGGCGTTGACGTTGTCGACACCCATGAGCGCCATCACGGCAAGGCCGACCGAGAGCGTGGCCAGGATGACATCGATGAGGATGAGGGTCGGCAGGCGCGGCATACGATCGGCGACGATGCCAGCGGCTGGTCCGAGAAGCAGGTAAAAGATGTTGAGCAGGAAGCCGGTGAGGCCCAGCAGAAAGGTCGACTGCGTCAGGCGATAGACCAGCCACGCTAGTGCGACCTGCTGGATCCAGCCGCCGATGACCGAAACCAGATGGCCGGCGGTGTAAAGGCGAAAGCGCGGCTTGGTGAGCGCCGGCGGCAGCCATAGTCGCCAGCCCGCCACCCGCTTCCTCCGCCCGTCTTGCTGATTTGGATGGGCAAGCTAATGCCGTCGCCCCACCGCAGCAAGACTACCTTCGGGAGGTTGTCACACGGCTATTGCAAAGCTTTGGCAAAGTGCTCGTCCAGGGAGGTCGAGCCGGGTCAAGGGACTATCGTTTCCGGCTCTGATCGCCCGTGAGATTGCTGCCATCGGTGGCTTTCCGCTGAGCCAGCCGGCACCGAACCTGGGCCTGACCCCGCTTGGCCCTCAGTGTTCGCCGGCTGGTTCTTTTTGTCTGCGGTGCCGGCGTGCCCTGTCATACGGCTGCAACCAGAATCCCATCATGTCTCCGCGCATGAAGGATACACTGGACACCTCAGAGCTTGATCCCGAGCCGCGCCAGCGCGTGAGGGCGTTGTTTCTGTCGGACCTGCACTTGGGCACCAGAGCCTTCCAGGCTGACCGGCTTCTCGGTTTCCTGAGGCAGGTCGATGCTGACGTGATCTATCTCGTCGGCGATATCATCGACTTCTGGAAGGTACGGCGCGGACCGCATTGGCCGCAAAGCCACAACGACGTTCTACAGAAGCTCCTGCGGAAGGTGCGCAAGGGCACCCGGCTGATTGTCGTGCCGGGAAATCACGATGAGGTGCTGCGCGACTATGCGGGCATGTACTTCGGCGGTATCGAGATTCACGACGCACTCGTGCACATCACCGGCAGGGGCCGCCGCTACGTCGTCATGCACGGCGACGAATTCGACGTCGTGGTGCGCAATGCCAAGTGGATCGCGCTGCTGGGCGACAAGGGTTACGAGTTCGCCCTGTGGCTGAACGCCCCGCTCAATTGGATGCGGCGTCACTTCGGCTTCGGCTATTGGTCGCTGTCGGCCTACCTGAAGCAACGGGTGAAGAAGGCGGTGGCTTTCATCGGTGCGTTCGAAGAGGCGGTTGCCTCCGAAGCACGGCGGCGCGCGGTGCACGGCATCATCTGCGGACATATCCACCATGCGGCCGACCGCACCTTCAAGGACGTGCACTACTTGAATTGCGGCGACTGGGTCGAGAGCTGCACGGCCGTGGTCGAGACCATGGAAGGCCATATGCGCGTGATCTACTGGGTCGAACCGACAGTCCGCCTGATCGAGAGCAAGGTGGGCGCGCCGGTGATGGTGGGCGCGACAGGGATCGAACCTGTGACCCCTCCCGTGTGAAGGGAGTGCTCTACCGCTGAGCTACGCGCCCGGTGACCGCGGTCTTATGCGAGCGGCAGCGCCGTGCGTCAAGCACGCCGCCGTACTTCAGGCAGAATTGTCGAGAATGCCGAAATGATAGCAGACCAGCGTCGTGCTGCCTACGTGAATATCTCTCTGCGACAAGGGCTTATGTTATCCCCGCGGCTGTGGGTCCGGGTATTGTGTTTGCGGGCCTGCAGCGCGAGCAAGGCTACGTCCCGCCGACAGCGGGGAAGCGTCCTTCCACCGGATAGGCCGGATCCGTGTACCCGGGGGTCGAGGGGTGGCCGGGCGGCACGAGACTGTCCGCGAGGGCCTCATCCTCCGGTGTCCAAATGTAGTCGAGTGCACCGAAGTAGCTGGTCCATTGCTCGAACGTGCGCGGCCCGGCGATGGTGGCGGTGATCGCTTTGTTGTTGAGCACCCAGGCGGTGGCCCAGTGGGCAAGCGTGGTGCCGCGCGCTTCCGCGTGCGCCTTGAGCTTCTCGGCGATCAGCATGCTTTCGGGCCGCCACTCCGATTCCAGCATGCGCTTGTCCTGTCGCGCGGCACGGCTGCCCGGCTCGGCCGTTTGATTGACCTTGTACTTGCCTGTGAGGATGCCTCGCGCGAGCGGGCTGTAGGGCACAACGCCGAGATTGAAGAACTTGGCGGCCGGCAGCAGCTCGGCCTCAGGCTGGCGGTTCATGAGGTTGTAGTAGGGCTGCAGCGCAGCGGGCTGCGGCACGCCGAGCTGGCGGCACAGGTGCACGACATGCGGGATGTGCCAGGCGCGGACGTTGGAGAGCGCCCACTCTCGGATCTTGCCCTGCCTGATCAGGTCGCCGAACGCGGCGATCGTCTGTTCCCACGGCGTGAACGGATCGACGCGGTGGATGTAGTAGATGTCGATGTGATCGAGTTTCAGGCGTTTGAGGCTGGCGTCGACGGCACGCATGAGATATCGGCGCGACAGTCCCCGGTCAGTGACGTTGGGTCCCATCTGCTGCGCAACCTTGGTGGCCAGCACCCAGTGGTCGCGCCGGCTTCTAACGGCGGGGCCGACCATCTCCTCGGAGCGGCCGGCAGCATAGACATCGGCGGTGTCGATGAAGTTCACGCCCGCGTCGGCCGCGTGCGCAATGATGCGCTCTGCCTCCGCCTGAGGGGTGGCACCGCCGAACATCATGGTGCCGAGGCACAGCTCGGAAACTTTGATGCCGCCCGAGCCCAGGAAGCGGTAGCGCATTTTGGTCATGACGATTGCTTCCTTTGTCATCCCGGCCGAGCCCGAAGGTGAGAGCCGGACCCAATGCAACAAACTTTGCGACTGCCTTGAGGCCCCTGGGTCCCGGATATTCCGCTGCCGCGGAATTCCGGGATGACAACAGAGGTCAGGCCGAATGCTCCAGGACGAAGCGGTAGATGCCACCGTCCTCGCTGTGCTCGACGAGGCGGTTGCCGGTGGCTTCGCTGAAAGCAGTGAAATCCGCGACGGAGCCGGGGTCGGTGGCCAGCACTTCCAGCGTGCCGCCCTTGGGCAGCTGGGAAAGGGCTTTCTTGGCTTTCAGAATCGGCAAAGGGCAGGCAAGTCCTTTCAGGTCCATGGACTTGTCGGGCATGTCTGGGCCTTTCTGTCGATCGGGGATTGGGATTGAGGGCCAATAACAACGAAACCTCGGCGTTGGCAACGGCGCGACCCCGCAAAGGCTTGCGGGGTGACGGATCGAGCCCTGCGTGATAGCTAGAGGCCCGGATTCGCAGGGACTTCGCGCGGGGGGCCGGCTGGCAGGCGCGAAGGGTCAAGGAGCCTCATGGACGCCACCGCGGATGTGCCGCGCCGCTCCTACGCATTCGGTCTGGAACGCGCCGGCTATCTCGGACTGGCGCGGCCAACCCTGACGATTGCGCTCGTGATCCTCGCGTCGGTCTTTGCCGGGTTCGGTCTCGGCAAGCTGCGTGTCGACGACTCGCTCTCCGAGCTGTTCCGCACCGATACCGAGGAGTTCAGGCGCTACGAGGAAATCGACCGCCGCTTCCCCTCCAGCGAGTACGACGTGCTGGTGGTGGTGGAGGGTAAGGACTTGCTGAAGAAGCCGCAGGTCGAGGCCTTTCGGCGGGCCATGATCGACCTGCAGCTCACTGACGGCGTCGACGGCATCGTGTCGATGCTGTCCGCGCGCGGCAAGCCCGATGCCAGCGGCTATGCCGCGCCCATCGTGCCGGACGACTTGCCCGACGGGCCGCCCTACGACGACATCATCAAGGCGCTGAAGTCCAACGAGATCATTGCCGGCAAGTTTCTGTCCGACGACGGCGAGCTGGCGCTCAGCGTGTTGGCGCTCGACCGCGAGGCGGTGAAGGAGCACGGCGCCAAGAAGATCATCAGCGACATCAACAATCTGCTGAGCAAGGAGCTGGCTCCGGCGGGGCTCAAATCGCATCTCACGGGTGCACCCGTGATGCAGCTCGAGATCCGCAACGCAGTGGAGCGTGACCAGCTCGTTTATAATGGTCTGGGCCTCCTGTTCGGCGCGATCATCGCCGTCATCTTCTTCAAACGCGTGTCGCTGATGCTGCTGGCGACCCTGCCGCCGGTGCTGGCGGTGCTGTGGTCGCTAGGACTGCTGGGCTGGCTCGGCGTCAAGCTCAACCTGTTTCTCAATGTCATGACGCCGCTCGTAATGGTGATGGGATTTGCTGACAGCATGCAGATGGTGTCAGCCATCCGCATCCGTCTGCGCGAGGGCGACACCAAAATGCAGGCGGTGCGCTTTGCCGTACGCGTGGTGGGGCCGGCATGCGTACTTGCGCATGGCACGGCACTGCTCTCGTTCGGCGCCTTGCTCCTCTCACAGTCGGGGCTGATCCGCACGTTCGGGGCGGCCGGCGCGCTCGCGGTCTGTATCTCGTTCGTGGCCGTGATGCTGGTGCTGCCGCTCATGGGCATTTTCCTGATCCGCAACGAGGCCAAGCTCGCCCGCGACCGCTCGCCCGCGGACGGTCTCATGGACGGGCTCGGGAAATTCGTGGGCTGGATCGTGGACCGTGTCGTGCACTGGCCGTTCCTCACCACCTCGATCGCCCTCGTTACATTCCTGATGCTCGGATGGGCCTACCTGCAACTCGAGCCGCGCTACCGGCTCGCTGATCAGGTTCCGGACCGCGAGCAGGCGCTGGGCGCCACTGCGCGCATCGATCAGAAGCTCACGGGGGCCAATCCGGTCCACGTCATGATCGAGTGGAAAACCGGCGCCTCGCTCTACTCCGCCGGTCCGATGCAGGTCATCGCCAAGGCGCAGGAGGTGCTGGAGAAGGAAGCGGGCCTCGGCAACGTGTGGTCCCTGGAAAGCCTGCGGCGCTGGCTGAAGGAGGCCGGCGATGACAGCCCGGAGACGGTGGCGAAATATGTCGGCTACCTGCCGGAGCACCTGGTGCGGCGCTTTATCGCCAAGGAGGGCGATGCTGTGCTGGTGACCGGGCGGCTGCCGGACGTCGATTCCAGCCGCATCCTGCCGGTGGTGGAAAAGATCGACAAGGCGCTCGACGGCGTTCGTAAGCAGCACCCGGATTTCCGCATTTCCGTGACGGGGCTGCCGGCCATTGCCGCCCGCAATTCCGCGAGAATGATCGGCCAGCTCAACGAAGCGCTGCCGTTATGCGTTGCGTTTGCCGCTGTCCTGCTGGCGATTGCGTTCCGGTCGGTGTTCGTCGGCCTGGTCAGCCTGCTGCCGGGCTTTTATCCGGTGGCGGCCGCGGGCGCCGTGCTGTGGCTGATGGGCGGCGGGCTTGAGTTTGCCTCGGTGGTTGCGCTGCTCGTCGTGTTCGGGCTGGCAATCGACGCGCTCATCCACTTCTTCAACCGCCTCAATCTGGAGGAGCGCAACGAGCCGCGCGCCGATGTCGCCATCCGGAACGCGCGTGTTCTGGTGGGGCCTGCCATCATCCTGACGACGCTTGTCCTGGCGTTCGGACTGGGTGTGACGGTGTTCTCCGATCTGCCCTCGCTCAGGATTTTCGGGCTCGTCTGTGGGATTACGCTGGTCGCCTCGCTCATTGCCGACCTGGTGTTCCTGCCTGCGCTGATCATGCTGGTGCGCAAGATCTGGCCGGCGAAGGTCACCAGTTAGGGCGCGCGGCGGAGCCGGAACAACCGCCCGTCGATGATGATCAGCGCCGCCGCGATCACGAGCGCGCCCGCGATCTCACGCGGCGCCAGGTGTTCGCCGAGGAACACGGCCCCCAACAGAATGGGCGTCAGCGGCATGATCAGCGTGACAAGCGTGGCGTTCGTCGCCCCCGCTCGCTGCAGAACCGTGAAATGGCACAGCGCCGCCAGCGCAGAGCCGAGCACCCCCATGCCGATCAGCGCGCCGATGGTGCCGATGGCGGGAAACGGCAGCGTCCAGGGATGGTCGAAAGCGAGGGCTAGGGGGAACGCGGTAAAGATGGAGCCGACCATCTGCATTGCGGCGACGACGAACGGTGGATAGTGCCCGAGATGCGTGCGCGCGAAAATATTGGCGCAGACGTAAAGCAGCGGTGCCGCCAGCAAAGCTAGCCGTGCGAGGATGTCCGCGCTGGTGCCGACTGCGAAATCGTAGCCGACCAGGATGCCGACGCCGGTGATCCCCACCAGGATGCCGGCGAGCTTGTTCCAGGACAGCTTTTCATCCTGCGTCAGCATGTGCGCGAGGAAGATGCCGAACAGCGGCGCGCTGGCATTGAGAATCGCGGCCATGCCCCCCGTGGCGCGCGACTGTCCCCACACGATCAGGATGAAGGGGATCAGCGTGTTGAACAGCGCGAACAGGATGAACAGGCGCCATTCAGCCAGCGTGGCCGGCAGGCGATAACCCAGGGAAAGAACGATCAGCAGCAGCGCGGCCGAGGCGGGAATCGTGCGCAGCGCGGCGATCGTGAACGCGGGCAGGTCGGCCTGCACCAGCGCGATGAAGAAATAGGAGCTGCCCCAGAACATGGACTGGAGCGCGATCAGCCCCCACTCCACCGCGCCCATGCGCAGTGGCGCCGCGCCGCCCGTTGCCCCGCCTGTCTGCATGGCGCGATGTTTGAACCATTCGGCGGCGGCGGGCAACTGCGCCGCTGGAATGGCAGGGGTCTGAATTGTAGGTTGGCGCCACCCGGCCGCCGGCCGTTCGCCAGGAGCACACATGTCCCAGCAGTTTGCATCCGACAACAATGCCGGCCTTTGCCCGGAGGCGCTCGAGGCGTTTCTCCGCGTCAACGCCGAAGGCCACGCCGTCGGCTATGGCAATGACATGTGGACCGAGACGGCCCGCAACCGCCTGCGCACGCTGTTCGAAACGGACGCGGACGTTTTTCTTGTGTTTGGCGGAACGGCGTCCAATGCGCTGGCGCTCGGCCACATCTGCCGCTCCTATCATGCGGTCGTCGCGCATGTGGAAAGCCACGTGGCAACCGACGAGGCTGGTGCGGCGGGCTTCTTCAGCGGCGGCGCGGCCATGCTCACGGCGGACACACCCCTTGGCAAGCTCACGCCGGAAGCGGTGGAGCGCCTTGCGACGGCCGGCAAGGGCGTCCACAGCGTTAAGCCGCGCGCCCTGTCGCTGACGCAGGCGACAGAGCTCGGCACCGTCTATTCCGCAGCCGAGATTGCCGCGCTCACCGAGGTTGCCCGCCGGCACGGCATGAAAGTCCACATGGATGGCGCGCGCTTCGCCAATTCGATCGCGCATCTCGACTGCAAGCCGGCGGACCTCTCCTGGCGCGTTGGTGTCGACGTCCTGTCCTTGGGCGGAGTGAAGAATGGGCTCGCGGCGGGCGAAGCCGTCCTGTTCTTCGAGCGGGCGCTTGCCGAGGAGTTCGAGTGGCGGGTGAAACAGGCGGGTCAGCTCAATTCCAAGATGCGGTTCGTGTCGGCGCCGTGGGTGGCGCTGCTGGAGAACGATGTCTGGCTGAAGAATGCGCGCCACGCCAACGCCATGGCGCGGCGGTTGGCAGACGGCCTCACACGCCTGGGAATCGGCCTGATGGCACCGGTCGAGAGCAACGGCGTGTTCGCCGCGATGTCTCCCCAGCTGCAGGAGCGGTTGCACCAGAAAGGGTGGCGCTTCTACCCGTGGGGCACCGGCTGCCGCCTGATGTGCGCCTGGGATACGGAAGCTGCAACGGTCGACCGCTTTCTGGCAGACGTTAAGGCCGAGGTGGCGTAGGCGGCACTGCTTCCGGCAAGCGGCCGAGAAGGCGCGCGAGCAATCGCCCGTCGATCACGATCAGCCCCGAGGCGATCACCACGGCGCCGATTGCTTGGCTCGGCGTGATCGCTTCCCCGAGTATCAGGACCCCGAGCAAGGTGGCGGTGATAGGGATGAGGAGCGTCACCAGCATCACGTTGCTGGGCCCCGCGGTTGCGCTGATGCGGAAGAAGACGATGTAAGCGAGCGCGGTTGCGAGCACGGCGAGGCCTACCAGTGCGAGCAGCACATTCCCACTTGGCATCGGCATCATCCAGAACCGATCCACGAATGCGGCCAGAGGGAGCAGCATCACAGTCGAGCACGTAAGCTGCGCGGCAGACGTCACCAGCGGTGGAACCTCCCTCAGTTGTCGCATCCAAAGCGCGGACAGCCCGTAAGAGAATGCCGTGCCAAGTAGGCACAGCATGCCGATCACGCTCGATGCGTTGGCGTTGATCGCTTCGGGGCCCATCAGGATGGTGACGCCGGCAATGCCGAGCAGCACCCCGGCAAGCTTATTCGGCGAGAGAGCTTCGCTGGCGAAGACGCGCGCCAGCACCAGGGTGAAAAGCGGCGTCGTGGCATTGAGTACGGCGGCAAGCGCACTCGCGATTCGCTGCTGCCCGTAGACCATCAGCGTGAACGGAATGACATTGTTGAGGATAGATAGCATGATGAACGGACGCCAGCCCTCAAGCGTTGCGGGCAGCTGATAGCCCAGCGCAAAAACGATCGGAACGAGCACAGCTGCTGCGAGGCCCACGCGAACCAGTACAAGCGTGAACGGCGGCACCTCGGGGACAGCGACCGCGACAAAGAAAAACGTCGCGCCCCACAGCACCGACAGGAACACAAGCAGGAACCAGTCGGTCGCGCGCATGGTGCGGGTGCTGTTAGTTGGAGGCCGGTGCTTGATAAGGTGGGCCGCGCTTGGCGTCCACCCGAAAACCGGCGGTCGCGGCGTGGTCAAGCGGCCGTCGAACGCTGGCTCAGCACGTCCCTCAGGGCGCCCATGAAGTCGCGGTAGTGATCGATGACCGCGCTGGCGCCGAGGTCGCGGATGGGCAGCGTCGTATAGCCGAAGGTGACCGCGATGCTCGGAACGCCGGCCGCAATTGCGGTAGCGATGTCGACCTCGCTGTCGCCGACCATGACGGCACGATCGATTGTGCCGCCGGCAGCGGTAATGGTTTTCGTCAGGTGGCCCG
>CADEEC010000063.1 GCA_902826255.1 uncultured Hyphomicrobiales bacterium
ACTTCGGCTGCGGCTCCTCGCGCGAGCACGCGCCCTGGGCGCTGCTCGACTTCGGCATTCGCTGCGTGATCTCCACCTCGTTCGCCGACATCTTCTACAACAACTGCTTCCAGAACGGCATTCTGCCGATCAAGGTCTCGCAGGAAGATCTCGACAAGCTGATGGACGACGCCAACCGCGGCTCCAACGCAACGCTGACAGTCGATCTCGAGGCCCAGGAGATCAAGGGTCCCGACGGCGGCACCGTGAAATTCGACATCGACCCGTTCCGCAAGCGCTGCCTGCTCGAAGGCCTCGACAGCATCGGTCTCACGCTGGAGCGCAAATCTGCCATCGACGCCTACGAGGCCAAGATCCAGGCTGCTCGCCCTTGGGCATGAGTATCATCCCGGGCCCTGCGCCGGGGATACAACTCAGCCGCGCGCCATCTGCCCTGTCTCCCAGCCGATCAGCGCGCGTTTGCGCGTGAGGCCCCAGTGGTAGCCGCCGAGGCTGCCGTCGCCGCGCAGCACGCGGTGGCAGGGCACCACGAACGAGATCGGATTGCGCCCCACGGATGAGCCCACCGCACGCGAGGCGGACGGCTGGCCGATATGGCGTGCGATGTCCGTGTAGCTCACCGCGCGGCCCATCGGGATCTTGAGCAGCGTCTCCCATACGCGGATGTCGAAGTCGGTGCCGATCATCACGAGGCGCACGGGCTGCTCGCGGCGCCACTTGGCCGGATCGAAGATGGTGCGCGCCTCCCTGGCCGTCACGTCAGGCCGCTCGGCGAAAGTCGCCCTGGGCCAGCGTTGCGTCATGTCGGCAAGCGCTTCCGCGCGCGTCTGTCCGGCGTCCTCGTTGACGAAGGCGAGGCCGGCAATGCCGCGCTCGGTGGCCATCAGCAGCGCCTCGCCGAAGGGCGAAGGGTGGAAGCCGTAGGCCATCTCGAGTCCGTCGCCACGGCGCTTGTAGTCGCCTGGCGTCATGGCCTCGTGCGAGACGAACAGGTCGTGCAGACGACCGGCGCCTGAGAGCCCGACCTCGTGGGCGGTCTCCAGCACGCTGGCGGAGCCGCCGAGCAGATTGCGTGCGTGGTCGACCGTGATCGCCTGCACGAACTCCTTGGGGCTCAGTCCGCACCAGCGCTTGAACAGCTTCTGGCAATGGGCAGGGCTGAGACCCAGGTGCTGGGCAAGGCGCTCCAGCGGCGGCTGCTCTGTCCAGGTCTCCGACAGGAAGGCGATGGCGCGCCGAATCAGCTCGTAGTCTTGCGCGCGGTCGGCACCGAGCGGTGCTGCGGTTTGCGTGGGGATGTTGCTCTGTAGCATTTGGTCAGTCCTCGCGGTTTCTAGCGGCGATGACCCTGACGTAGGCCTTCCGTGCGGTCGATTCGACCCGATTCCTGCGCACCTTTCAAATTCTCACGCCGCCGCGCGCTTCCAGCAGCGCGCCCCGCAACGCCATGGCGAGATCGCGGCGCTCGTCGTCGGTGAGAAAGCGGCCGAATATCACTTCGCGGCCTTGCGCAACGACACTAAGCACGGTGCGTCCGTCCGGCCACTCGCGCAGATCGACCCTCGCCCAGTACGGGTTGAGGCCGACTTGCTTTTGGCGCCCGGCGGCGTCCACGCGCGTGAGCGTGAACGCCTCGGGCGTGAGATCGACGGTCTCGTAGGCGCGCGCCGCTCGGTAGTTCAGTTTGAACGCCAGGTAGATCAGTGCCACGTCGAGCCCGAAGAAGGCGAACACCGGCCAGGCGCCGGCAATGAGGAACACCATGCCGGCCACGAAGCTCACGCCGCCGACCAGCGCCATCAGCAGCGTGAAGCCCTGTGGGCTCAGCGAGCGATGCGGCGTGAGGACGGCGTGAAAGTTACCGGACTTGTCTTGCGTTTGTGAGCCCTTTGCGGTCATGTCAGGCCAATTCTAGCAATCCCGCGACTTTCCCTATAGCCCCCCATGCCGAAGGCCGTGCGACCGGGCCCGAGTCCACCGAAACCTGCGCGCGCCAAGGCGCGCAAGCGGCGTGCCCGGCCGAACCCGGCGCGCGTGGACGAAATCTTCCGCCGCCTGGCGGCCGAGCGGCCGGAGCCCAAGGGTGAGCTCGAATACGTGAACCCCTACACGCTGCTTGTCGCCGTGGTGCTGTCTGCCCAGGCGACGGACGCCGGCGTCAACAAGGCCACGCGCGGTCTCTTCAAGGCGGCCGACAGCCCCAAGAAGATGGTGGCCCTGGGTTTGGTTGAGGTCGAGCAGCGCATCAAGACCATTGGCCTCTATCGCAACAAGGCCAAGAACGTGATCGCGCTATCCGAGAAGCTGATTGCGGAGCACGGCGGCCAGGTGCCGCGCGAGCGCGAGGCGCTCGAAGCGCTGCCCGGCGTCGGCCGCAAGACGGCCAATGTGGTGCTCAACATCGCCTTTGGTGAGCCGACGATGGCGGTCGATACGCACGTGTTCCGCGTGGCCCACCGGCTGGAGCTGGCGGCAGGCAAGACGCCGCTGGAGGTCGAGCTGGGGCTGCTGAAGGTGATCCCGGACAAGTACATGCGTCACGCGCATCACTGGCTCATCCTGCACGGGCGGTATATCTGCCAAGCGCGCAAGCCACGCTGCGATCAGTGCGTGGTGTGCGATCTGTGCAATTCGGCGGACAAGTGGTTCGACTGCGGTCCGCCTCAGTACGGCAGGGCAATAGAGGCACAGCCATGACGGTCAGCAGAGGCAGAGAGTTCCTGAGCATACCGGGCCCTACCAACGTGCCCGAGCAGGTGCTGGCCGCCATGAACCGGCCTGCCGTCGACATCTACTCCGGCGAGATGATCGGCATCACCGACTCGTGCCTGGAAGACTTGCGCAAGATTTTCCGCACCACCGGGCGCACCTACATCTACGCCGCCAACGGGCACGGCGGCTGGGAGGCGGCGATCAGCAACGTGCTGTCGCGCGGCGACAAGGTGCTGGTGCTGCCGAGCGGACGCTTCGCCCTCGGCTGGGGCGACATGGCGCGTATGATGGGCGCCGACGTCGAGGTGCTGGAGGGCGGCTGGCAATTGGCCGTCAATCCCGCCGCCGTCGAGGAACGTCTCAAGCGCGACAAGCAGCACGCCATCAAGGCCGTGGTGGTGGTGCAGATCGATACCGCCTCCGGCGTCGTCAACGATATTCCCGCCATCCGCAAGGCGATGGACGCGGCGAAGCATCCTGCTCTGCTGATGGTGGATACGGTCGCTTCCCTCGGCTGCATGCCGTTCGACATGGATGCGTGGGGCGTGGACGTCGCGATGTCAGGCTCGCAGAAGGGTCTGATGACGCCGCCCGGGCTCGCATTCGTCGCCGCCAACGCGCGGGCGCGCGAGGCCCACCAGACGGCGAACATGCGCACGCTCTACTGGGACTGGACCTTCCGCGAGGGCGAGATTCACTACCAGAAATATTGCGGCACGCCGCCCGAGCATCTGCTGTTCGGCCTGCGCAAGGCGTTCGACATGCTGTTCGATGAAGGCCTTGAGAACGCAATCCGCCGCCATACGCTGCTGGCAGAGGCTACGCGCGCGGCGGTTGCCAAGTGGGCTGAGGGCGAGGTGCTGGCGTTCAACATCCCGAACGCGCCGGACCGCGCCAATTCAATCACGTGCATCCTGATGCGGAGCGATCCGACCCCGCTGCTCGATTACTGCCGCGAGAAATGCGGCGTGGTGCTCGGCATCGGCCTAGGCGATCTCACGGGCAAGGGTTTCCGCATCGCCCACATGGGCTACTGCAACGCGCCGATGGTGCTCGGCACGCTGGGCGCGGTGGAGATGGGCCTCAAGGCGCTCTCTATCCCGCACGGGTCCGGCGGCGTGCAGGCGGCGATCGAGTATCTCGGGCGCGCGGTGAAGCCGTAGGCTTCACCGGCCCTCGTAAACCGGTCAGATCTGGCGGCGCTTGGCCACCATCTTTGCGAACTTCTCATACTCGGCTTCGTTCACGGTGTAGCTGTGATCGTCGTCCGGGAACGCGCCTTCCTTCACTTCCTTCACGTATTGCTTGATGCCGGCCACCGCGACCTCGGTCAGCTTGGCGAAGCGCTTGGTGAACTTGGGCTTGAAGTCGGTGAACACACCGAGCAGGTCGTGGCAGAGCAGGATCTGGCCGTCGGTGCCGACGCCGGCGCCGATGCCGATGGTGGGAATGGTGAGTTGCTCGGAGATCAGCTTGGCGATTTTCGCCGGCACGGCCTCGAACTCGAGCATGAAGCAGCCGGCATCCTCGATGGCCAGCGCGTCCTCCAGGATTTTCATGGCGGCGTCCGCCGTGCGCCCTTGGATCTTGAAGCCGCCGAACATGGCGATGGTGTGCGGCGTGAGCCCGATGTGGGAGGCGGTGGGGATGCCGGCATCGACCAGCGCCTTGAGGATATGGGCCTGGCTCTTGCCACCCTGCGGCTTCACGGCGTCGCTGGCGGCCTCCTGCATGAAGCGCGTGGCGTTGGTCAGCGCACGGTCGACGGTGTTGTAGCTCTGGTAGGGCATGCATCCGAGCACGAAGGTGCTCGGCGCGCCGCGGCGGATCGCCTGCGCATGCATCACCATCATGTCCATGCTGGCGGGGATGGTGGAAGGGTGCCCATGCGCGATCATGGCGAGGCTGTCGCCGACGACGGCGACATCCACGCCGGCCATCTCGGCCCACTTGGCGGACGTGTAGTCGGGCACCGACATGTACACCATCTTCTCGCCGGTCTTCTTCGACTCGCGGATTTCGGTGATGGTGCGCTTCTCGCGCTTCTTCTCCGCGGGCTTGGCGTCGGCGGTCATTGAAAGTCCTCCTTAGGCGGCAATTGTTTGGGCGGCGAGCGCTAGGCCCACGCCGACGAGCGTGAAGGTAAGCAACCCACGGCGGCCATCGACAAAAGTGTCGGGCAGCGGCTGCAGAAGCAGCGGCGCGAACAGCAACATGGCACCGCCGCCGATGATCGCGGAAGGCAGCGGCAGATATTGCCATGCGAAGGCAAGGGAAACTATAGCGAGGCCAGCGCAGAGGACGAGGGTGCCCCACAACACGAGCCTGCCGGCGGCGGTTTTCAGAGCGTCAGACCGGTGCTCTTTTGGGAAGTGGCCGCTGACGGTCAGTCCATACAAGGAGAGCACGAGGACCAGAGCCATGAAGACGGCAAGGTGAGGGAAGGACGGCAACGCCATGTATGCTTCCCGGTCTCGCCCACCGCCTATTGAGGCTTGTTCGCGCTGCCCCGTTCCGGCTTGCCGCCCTGTGCTTCCGGAAACACCCACATGGCGATCACCGCGAACACGGCAAAGCCGATGACGAACCAGAACAGGTGGCCGTTGCCGCTGGCGCTCTCCCAGTAGGCGAACGCGATGCCAACCAGCAGCGTAACGACCGACACGATAGCCTTGACGTCATTCGGCATGGCCGGCCTCCGCTCTCCAGCTCAGTAGTTGCCGAGCGGAGCCGCCGCCGCCTTGTCCGGCCTCGTCGGCTGGCCGCGCAGGTTCCCCTTCAGGTGATCGGTGTTGTAGCCGTTGAAGATATGACCGAGCAGGCCACGATTGAGATCGGACGTGCCGAAGAACCAGTCGGCGATCGGGAAGGTGAGGTTCATGTTGGTTTCCATCATCAGCCGGGCGTTGTGATGCGCGGTGTGATGGCGACGCAGGGTGTTGACGAACGGCATGTTGCGCACGAACCAGTTCTCGTCGACGTGACAGCAAAAGTGCATGAACTCGTAGATGAGGTACATGCCGGTGGTCGTGCACATGAAGAGCCAGCCGACGTTCGGCGAGAACAACTGGCCAAGGATGATGCCGCCCGGCAGCGACATGAGGATGAACACCACCAGCGCGTAGGGCGGGAACACCGTCACGCGCCAGTCCTTGTGGTCGCGGAAGCGCATCTCCTCGTCGGTGAAGAACTGGTGGTGGTTGAGCGTATGCCGCTCATACACCGCACGCAGACCCTTGATGTTGACGGGGCGGTGCATGACGTACTTGTGCACGAGCCACTCGAACGCGTTTGTGAACAGGAACGTGATGGGAATGGCCAGGAGTTCCAGCCAGGTGGGGCTATAGATGTGCTGCAGATAGATATAGAAGGCGGCCGCGCCCATCGCGTAGATGATGGCGACGTGAAGGTAGCCGTCATAGAAGCCCATGATGCGCGAGCGGTAGACTGCGCGATAAGCCTTCTGCCGTTCCGATATCATTGTTGCATCCCTTTCCGTCGATGAGCGCGCCGCAATCGCCTACATCATGCCGCCGGCGGCGACTTTGCGTTTGCTCCAGTCCTCTTCCTGCTGCACGGCGAAGATCGAGGTGTAGCCACCCGACCAATCTGGAGGCAGCAGGCAGGGACGCGGATCGTGGTAAGCCCAGCGGGCCGGTTTGCCGCGCACGATAGCACCGTAGTACTTGGATTCCAGAGGATTGTACGTGTAGGGCATGGCGTTGGCCGCCGAGTACACGTTGAGTAGCAGCGGACGCGGGATCTCCGACCAGTTCGCCTTGGAGTAGTGCAGCGTTCGGCAGTTGTGGATGGTGATCGATCCGGCTGGACCCTCCAGGTACTTCACCTTGCTCATGTCGATCTTGGCGGAGTCCTCCGGCTTGAGGCAGCCAACCCACTGGTCCGTGTCATTGTACTGGTCGACGACGGGGCCGTTGTGGCTGCCGGGAAGGACACCCAGCGGGCCCTGTTCGGCGTTGCAGTCGAACACGTAGGTTCCGGCCGTGCAGGGACTGTAGTTGGTGTGCGGCCAGAACGAGATGTCCTGGTGCCATTTCACCTCGTCGCCGCCCTTCGACCATTTGAAGTTCAGCTTGGACTGGTGGAACTTCACATCGGGACCGACGAGGTCGGCGATGGCGTCTGGCAGCGGTGATTTCTCGCCGGAGGCATACTCCCAGTAGGTCGGATGGTGATCGTTCATGCTGGAGAGCCGCCGCAGACGCGGGTTCTCGCGCGTGTGACCTTTGTCGACGTCCCACACCGCGTCCGATTTGGTCACGCTGCGGCTCTTGTCGACCATTTCATCGGTGGTCTTGCGCAGCCGCTCGATCCAGCTGTCGGGGAGGAACTTCTCCAGCAGGATGTAGCCATTCTCGAAGTAGAACTCCCGCTGCTTCTGTGTCAGCACGCGCGGCTTGATGGAAAGGACTTCCTCTGGCGTCATGGCGCTCTCCCTTGGGTCAGAGGCGCCGCCGGCGGCCACGCTTCTGATATATCAGTAGTGTATCACATGTTGCATGCGGGTCAATTCGATCGATCAGACGGCTGTTTTTCGTTGTCGCCTCATCTACTTGAACCCAAGCACCGCCGACGGCAGCCACAGCACGATCTGCGGAAACGCCGCCACGATCAGCAGGCACACCGCCTGGATGATGATGAACGGCACCACGCCGCGGAACATGTGGTTGATGGTGATCTCCGGCGGCGCAATGCCACGCAGATAGAAGATCGCTGGCGCCATCGGCGGCGACAGGTAGCTGGTCTGGATGATGATCAGAAACAGCACGCAGAACCAGACCGGATCGAAGCCCATTTTGGTCACGATCGGGATGAAGACCGGGATGAAGATCAGCAGGATCGAGACCCAGTCGAGGATGAACCCGGCCAGGAAGCAAATGAACAGGAACACGCTGAGCGTCAGCCAAGGTCCGAGGTTTGCCGCTTGAATGAAGGCTTCCGTCGTCTGTACGCCGCCGCCCGCAATGAACACGCCGGCGAACATGTTGCCCGCCATCAGGATGGTGAGGATCATCACCGTGACCTTGAGCGTCTTCAGCAGCGACTCGTGCAGGATCTTGAGCGTGAAGTCGCCATAGAGGACGGAGAGGAACAGTGCGCCCGCGGCGCCGAGCGCGGCGGCTTCCGTCGGCGCGGCAATGCCGAATAGCATCGACCCGAGCACGGCTGCGATCAGCAGCATAGGCGGCCAGAGAGCCACAATCGAGATGCGGCATTTCTCCAGAAATGACGGATCGTCGGGAGACGGCGGAATGCGCGGACCGGTCTCCGGCCAAATGATGCAAACGCCGAGGATGTAGGCGATGTAAAGGAGGGCGAGCAGCAGGCCGGGAATCAGCATGCCGAACATGAGGTCGCCGATGGATACGTTGGCGACCGGTCCGAGCAGCACGACGACGACGGAAGGCGGAATGATCGTTCCCAGTGACCCGCCGGCACAGATGACGCCGGAGATCATCGCCTTGTCGTACTTGTATCTCATCATCACGGGGATGGCGAGCAGGCCGACAACGGTCTCGGTCGCGCCGATCACGCCCGAGGATGCTGCGAACACCACGCACATCAGCACCGTGCCGATGGCAAGGCCTCCGGGCAGGCGCCGCGTCCAAAGGTGGATCGCCTCGAACAGGCGCTCGGCGATACCGGCGCGTTCGAGCATCGCGCCCATGAAGATGAAGAGGGGAACGGCGGCGAGCACGAAGTTCGACGCCATGGCGTCGACCTTCTGCATGAACTGGTAGATGATCGATGGCCCGAACGCCCAGTAGCCGAAGCCGAAGGCAACCGCGATCATCGCGAACGCGACGGGAAAACCGATGAACAGCGCAAACAGCAGCGCCGGGAACATCAGGAGCGAGGCGGCACCGAGCATCTCAGTGGGCCTCCGCTGAGCCTTCACCCTCGTAGCGTGCGCGGTCTCCGCGCAGGTAAAGGATGGCTTTGATTATTTCGGCAAAGACTTGCAGGACGAGCAGGACGAAGGCGATGAAGAAGACGAGCTTGAAGGGCCAGATGTGGGGGTTCCAGGCCGACTGGCCGGAGCCTTCGCCGGTAAGGAAGGACGTCATCCAGTAGCCCCAGAACGACCACGTCATCCAGAGCAGGCAGGGCAGGAGAAAGACGACGTACCCGACGATGTCGATCACGGCCTTGGTGCTCTCGGAGAAGAACTGCGAGAAGGCGTCGATGCGGATGTGGCCGTTGTCGCGCAAGGTATAGGCCATGCCGAGCAGCGCGTGTGCACCCATGGTCATGTAGCCGATCTCGTACGCCCACTGCGTCGGCATGTTGAAAAGGTAGCGCGCGCCGACGTCATAGACGGTGGCGGCGATGAGGGGCACGACCAGCCAGGCCGTCAAATGTCCGCTTAGGCCGGAGATGCGCTCAAGTGCGCCCAGCATCGTGCGCATCTGGTATGTCCTTGGTCTTGCGTGCGGCGGCAAACCGGGGCGCACGGGCGCCCCGGTGTCGTTGCATCAGAAGCGGGTGTTGCGGTAGCTCGCCGCGTTCTCCCACAGCTTCTCGAAGGTGCGCTGGCTGTCCCAGACCTTCTTGAACCAAGGATTGGTCTTGGCCTGCTCGTCGGCCCACTTCACGGACATTTCCTTGGTAGCCTTCTGCACGTCCGGCGCGAGCTCGATGATCTCGTTGCCCTGGTCGCGGAAGAACTTCAGCGCCTTCGCGTCCTCGGCGCCAACGCGCATCCAGCTATCCAAGGTGACCTGGCGAGACACCATCTCGACGATGCGCTTGTCGCGGTCGGACAGCTTGGCCCAGGCCGCCTTGTTGACGCACAGCTCGAAGGGCGCGGACGGTTGGTGTACGCCCGGGATGATCACGTACTTGGCGATCTTGTGGAAGCCCATCGAGATGTTCTCGTACAGCGTGCCCCACTCGGTGGCGTCGATCGCGCCGCGCTCCAGCATTGGATACGTTTCCGGCCCCGGCGTGGTCACCGAAGCGGCACCCAGTGAGCGGGAAATCTCGAGCCAGGCGCCGGCGGTGCGGAGCTTGAGGCCCTTGAGATCGTCCATCGTCTTCACCGGCTTGCGCGAGTGCAGGAAGGCCTCGGCGGTGCGGATGAAGAGCGGCATGGAGACAACGTTGAACTTCTCCTCGTTGAACTGCCGCCAGAGCTCCAGGCCGCCGCCCTCGTAGATCCAGTGCAGCATGCGCTCGCTGTCCATGGATCCGGAGAAGCCGCCGAACAGCACGGTGGTTTTGTCCTTGCCCCAGTCGTAACCGATCCAAGTGTGGCAGGCCTCGGCGACGCCGTTGGCGACGGCGGTGCGCGATTCCAGTCCCTTTGACAGTGTACCGGCCGGCAGGACCTGCACTTCGATGCGGCCGTCGGTGAAGAACTTCACCTTCTCGGCAAAGGCTTTGGCGCCGAGCTCCATGAGAGGGCCGCCGCCCCACTCGGTCTGCAGTTTCCAGTTGTGCTCGGCGGCTGTCGCCTGCCCGGTGACTGCGAGAGTTCCTGCGAAGCAGGCGGCTGCCAGTAGGTTTGCAAGTCTGCGTGCCATTCACTCGTCTCCTTTGGCGTTTCCGTTGCGTCGTTCAGTTTTCTTGGGAGCGCCGCATTGCGGGCCCCGGGCGGTCTTCAATGTGCCGATTCAATTTCCTTCGCGGCAGATTCGACGTCCGAGCCGGTCAGCGTCCAGTCGTTGTCGAGGTTGGCGACGACCTTGCGCATGAAGGGCTCGGATAGACGGATTGCGCGCTCGTTGTCTCCGAGCTGCTCGACGAGGATGGCGAGTGCAAGCTGTTGGGGGCTATCGCCTTCGTAGGTCCATTCGAACCCCCAGGTCGTGAAGCGCTTTACGTCATAGCGCTCGGGCAGAGGCCTGCCGTCCACGGTGACGATCAGGCCGTCAATCGTTCGCTTGCCCTCGAACGTCCGCACGCTGGCCCCCCGGGGTGATGATAGATGGGTGATATATCACCGTTCCTGCCGCTGGCGATAGCCGCTTGTGTCAACGGGCAGGGAAAGAGCGCCTTGCGGGACAATACAAAAACGGCGCCGGCGCTTCAGCGCGTTCGGCGATTCGACGTTTGGAAGCGCTACGAAGGTGAACTGTCAGCCCGCGCGAGGGAACAGGCGACATCAGCCTTGGAGGACAGTCATGGTGCCCAGGGGCAGAATTGAACTGCCGACACCATGATTTTCAGTCATGTGCTCTACCAACTGAGCTACCTGGGCGTGCCGCGGGAGGGCCGGTGCCCTCGCAAGGCGCGCGTTTTATAGGGGCTCGGGTCGTGGCTGTCCAGCGCAGGGCATCACACCAGAATCTAGGCCTTTTTGGCTGGGTGCCGGGCCCACAGATCGGGCCTGCGGATGCGCGTCAGTTGCTCGGCCTGGGTGCGGCGCCAGGCAGCGATTTTGGCGTGATCGCCAGACAGGAGAACGTCGGGGATCGGCAGCCCCTCCCAATCGCGCGGGCGCGTGTAGTGCGGATACTCTAGTAGGCCTGCCTCGAAGCTCTCCTCGGCCAGGGATTCGGACTTGCCGATCACGCCGGGCAGCAGGCGCACGACGCTGTCGATCAGCACCATGGCGGCCAGTTCGCCGCCGGACAACACATAGTCTCCGATGGAGATTTCCCGCAGCCGCCGGTGCGCGATCACACGCTCGTCGATGCCCTCGAAACGGCCGGCGAGGATGACAACGCCGGGGCCTTCTGCCAGCTCGCGGGCGATGCCCTGCGTGAGCGGCTCGCCGCGCGGGCTCATGTACAGGAGCGGGCTGTCGCCGTTCAGCGCGGTCGCAGAGTCGAGCGCGGCATTGACCACGTCGGCGCGCATCACCATGCCGGCGCCGCCGCCGGCCGGCGTGTCATCCACCGTGCGGTGTCGGCCGATGCCGAAGTCGCGGATGGCGATCGTGTCGAGCGCCCAGATGCCCTGCTTCAGTGCATCGCCCGCAAGCGACACGCCGAGCGGGCCGGGAAACATCTCGGGGAACAGCGTGGCGACGGTTGCGCGCCAGGGTGAGGATTGTGCCGGTGCTGCTGCTTGCGACATGATTTGGCTCATGGCGCAGCGGGATTGAGCGTACGCGCCAGGGCGTACACGGTGCGGCTTGCCGGAACCGGCTCGCCAAGCTTGTCAGCCAGCTCCACCACTGATCCGAGCAGGGCCTCGATCTCAATAAGACGACCCGCTTCGACATCGTTGAGCATGGAGGTGCGGAAGTCGCCGAGCCGGCGGGTGATGACGAGACGCTCCTCCACCGTCATCGGCAGCGGCAGGCCGATGCGGGCACCGACGGCGGCGAACTCCGTCATCATCGCGCGCACGAGATCGAGCAGATGCGCATCGCCGAGGATGCCGTTGGCCGTGCGCCGCGTAAGCGCGCTGACGGGGTTCATGTTCATGTTGCCCCACAGCTTGGCCCAGATCTCGCGCCGGATGTCCGGCACGAGATCGCAGCGGGCGCCGCCCGCGTTGACAAGCTCGCCGAGCGCCGCAAGCTCGCGCGACGACTTTCCATCGGGCTCGCCGAGGATGAGCCGGTCGACGGCTGCGATGCGAATGACGCCGGGGGACTCGGCGCGGGCGGAGACATGCACCACCGCACCAGCCGGGCATACGTTCGGCAGAAGCGCCGCAGCCTTGCCGCCGGGATCGATGCTTTCGAGCGACTGGTTCTCGAGCGGCCCTTTCAGCCCGGTGAGGAACCACCAGGGCAGCCCATTCATGGCCGTCACGAACAGCGTGCCGCGCATGAGCGCCGGGGCGGCCTGTGCGACGACGTCGGTGAAGGCGTACGTCTTCACGGCGAGGACGACGGCATCGGCCTTCGGCAGATCCTGCAGCCGCTCGGCGGCCGGGAGCCGGAGTGTCTCGCGTTTGTCACCTTCGAGCAGCGTGAGGCCGGTCTCCCTCAGGTGGGTGAGCGTCGCACCGCGCGCCACCAGCCCTACCTCGGCGCCGCCGCGCGCGAGCGCGCCGGCAAGCCAGCCGCCGATCGCTCCGGCGCCGATGACGTTGACGCGCATTCGCTCAGCTCTTGTAGGACTGGTCCTTGCGGTCGATCTGGCGGATCAGCGCATTGAACACGTCGACGCCGGCGCCGTACTTGGGATCGAACTGCAGAGACTTCTTCGTCGCCTGTTCCAGCACGGGCTTTGGGATCTCGATCAGTGCGTCGCCCATGCCCAGCGCCGCCACCTGGATCTCGCAGGCGCGCTGAATGGTCCACAGATGCGCGAACGCCTGCGGCAGCGTCTCGCCCCAGGCCAGCAGGCCGTGGTTGCGCAGAACGAGGATCGGTTTGCCGCCCATCGACTTCAGCATGCGCGGACCTTCGTCGGCCTCCACCGTGATGCCCTCGAAATCGTGGTAGGCGACCTTGCCGTAGAGCTGGGCCGAATAGAAATTCGTCATCGACAGACCGCCCTTGGTGCAGGCCACCGCTAGTCCGGCGGTGGTGTGCGTGTGCATGACGCAATGCGCGGCATCGATGTTGCGGTGAACGGTGGCATGCGGCGCAAGGCCGGCTGGGTTGATCGGCCACCGGCTGTCCGAAAGGATGTTGCCGTCGAGGTCGATCTTGACGAGGTTGGAGGCCGTCACTTCCGTGTAGTGCAAGCCGAACGGATTGATCAGAAAGTGTTTCTCGGGACCGGGCACCCGCAGGGTGATGTGATTGTAGATCATCTCCGTCCACCCGACGTGCGCGAACACCCGGTAGCAGGCCGCCAGCAGCACGCGGGCTTCCCACTCCTCGCGCGAGATGTTGGCGAGCCGGGTCGATCCGTAGTCGATGCTGATTTTGGGCACACCCATGGCGGTTTTCTCCGGCGGGACGGGGCTTTGCGCCATCCTATCGCGGCCGGAGCGCCGGCGTCACCCGCCACAACCAAAAAGGGCCCTCGTTCTCGTAGGGGAGAGAGCGAGGGCCCTAGTCGTGGAGACGATACCCCGTCCTCTTATCGGTGAAGTACGGGGCCGTGTTGTCAGAGCCCCAACGAGGACTCTGTAAAAGAATGCATACTGTGATTCGTGCTTTTCGCGTTGCCGATGAGACCATTATGACAGGCCCTGGCGCGCACTCGCCGCAAGCTTGGCGCAAGGTTCGCGCCCGTCGCCGCTCGGCCCATCAGTCCTCGTCTCCAACGCCTGCCTGCCGGCAGGGTGCAAAGATATCGAGCTTGTGATCGTAGACTGACGTTTTCACCCTGAGTAAGCCGAGCACGGAGTGGAAGAAATTATCGTGGCTCAGTGGTTCGTGCCTTGAGCGCGCTAGGCAGCCGCCATCGATCCGGTTCTGGCCTTGCGCCAGTGGCGACAGCCAAACCAGCATCGGGACGTGCTTCTGCACGTCCGGCGCGATCGCATAGGGGAGGCCATGCAGGTAGACGTTGCCTTCGCCCAGCGACTCGCCGTGGTCGGAGATGAAGATCATGGAAGCGGGCGTTCCCGCCTTGTCGGTCTCGCGCAAGAGCTCGATCAATCGCGCCAGGACCAAATCGGTATAAGCAATGGTGTTGTCATAGGCGTTGACGATTTCCTGGCGTTGGCATCGGCTGAACTGGCTTTCCTTGCATGTAGGCTGGAAGCGCTCGAAGCCTGCCGGATATCTTTTGTGATACGCAGGTCCGTGGCTGCCCATCATGTGCAGCACGACGACGGCATGACCCGGCATGGCATCGATCTTCTCTTGCAAGCCGGTGATGAGATTTTCGTCCAACGCGTCGCCGATCTCGAACAAGGCCCGGGTTCCGGCCCTATCCATCAGTTCGGTGGGTATTCCTCTGCAGACGCCGGCACAGCCGCCCTGGTTCTCCCGCCACAGCAGCGAGAAACCCGCACGCTGAAGAATTTGCAGCAAGCCTTCGCGCGCGAGTGCGTCCTGCCGGTCGAAGGAAGATCTCGCCATGCCGGAGAACAGGCACGGCAGAGATTGGGCTGTCGCCGTTCCGCATGAGAACACCTTCGAGTAGGTGATGAGGTCCGGGACCTTGGCGAGCTGCGGGTTGGTCTCGCGGTCGTATCCGATAAGGGAAAAGTTTGCGGCACGCGCGGTCTCGCCGATCACAAGGACCGTGATCGAGCGCGCCGCCGGAGCGGCGACATCGGCACGTCTGCGAGCATCGCGCCCAAAGGGCAACAACTCGGCCCGCGCAGGACGGAGGCTTTTGCGGCTAATCTCCGCCATCGCGCTCAGATAGTTGATGGGCACCAGAGCATACGTCAGCTCGCGATGGTGCCGAAACACCGAGGTGAAATTCTGCGCAAATGGCAGTCCGATCGCGAGAACGGCCGCGGCTGTTGCGAGCGTCACCAGACCCTTGAACCGAATGCTCGACCTCACGGGCCGATAGACGATCTCACAGCACCAAAGCACCGCAACGGGCAGAAGTCCGAGGCCGAGCACGAACAGCATCAGTTTCGTCGTTACGAGGTCGGCTGTCTCGGCGCGGTCGGTTTCGAGAATGTTGCGGACCATGTCCGCGTCGAACACCGTGCCGTACTCGGTTGTGAAGTAGACGGCTGCCGACGTGGCCAGCAGAAGGATGCTCAGCACCGGCCTGAAGACATATGGGACAGCGAGGCAAACGAAGACCCATGCCAGCAGAGCGAACACCAACAGTCCAACCGCCCCGATGAAAGCAAACTCATAGAGGCTTCGCGGCGTGACTGCCGCATAGAGCTGCTGCCAGAAGGGAATGTTGAGGGCGCAGATGAAATACGCGGAAGCGCAAAGCGCGACCACCTCGGCAGAAACGGACCTGCTCAGCTTCATGCCAGCCCACGCCAAACGATCGCGCGATAGCGCCATTTGGCAGGTAAACCCGCCGAGGCGCCTGGCTATAGCTTTGGCGTGGAAAAAGGGGCCGCGTGAAGGCGGCAATGCACTATCCCGTGCGGCAACTCAGCCGGACGAACCCAAGGACCGCAAACTGAGCCCTTCCTCGATGCTCTCCACGAATATCTGAGCCGCCTTGCGGGGATCGGCAGCGGCGACAATCGGCCGTGCGGCAACGAGATAGTCTGCGCCGGCGGCGATGGCGACCTGCGGCGTGGCCACGCGGGTTTGATCGCCGGCATCGTTCTCGGGTAAGCGAATGCCGGGCGTTACGATAGCGATGTTGGGGCCGACGATCTCGCGCACGCGCGCGGCTTCGAGCGCGGAGGCGACTACTCCGTCGACACCGGCGTTGCGCGCCAATGCTGCGCGATGTGCGACCATCTGCTCGGGCGAGGCCGTCAGACCCTGCTCGCGCAGATCGTCCTCGCCGAGGTTGGTCAGCACCGTCACCGCCAGCAGCTTCAAGCCGGTGCCTGCCTTGCCCGACACGGCCGCGCGCAATGTCTTGCTGTCGTGGCCGTGGACGGTGAGGAATGTCGCGCCTGTCGCGGCCGCACTGTGCGTGGCGCGCTCGACCGTGTTGCCGATGTCGAGCAGCTTCATGTCGAGGAAGATTTGCTTGCCGGACCCCACAAGATCGCGTGCCAGATCGAGGCCGCCGTTCATCACCAGCTCAAGGCCGATCTTGTAGAAAGTGGCAGCGTCGCCAATCCGCTCCACCATCCTCCGGGCGTCGGCGACGGAGGGAACGTCGAGGCCTACGATCAGGCGGTCGCGTGAAGCAAGTGCCGACATGCGCTCTCCCGTTGCGATAGTGACTGCGTGCAGTCAGGCCGCGGGCGATGTGCTGTCAATGTGAAATGCGTCGGCCGACGCGAAAAGTTGGGCCGGCCTGTGGGGCCGACCCAGTTGGAGATGATCAACTTTACCGTGGACTTTAATAGTCGCACATCCAGATCGGGCCGACCCGTATGCAGTGGTCGGGACGACGCCCGTGGCCCCGCCATTCGCGGCACGGACGGCGCTCGCCCCAGCGGTTGTGGCGGTGCCAGCCGCGGCGGTCGCGCTGACAGCTGGCGTGGTCGCCGTGAACCTTGATGACGCCATGGCTCAATCCGAGCGGGCCGGCGGGGGCACTCGAAGGCGCTGCGCCAGCAACCGAGGCGGCAGCAGTCAGCACCGCGCCCGCGGCAGCCATTCTCAAAAGTCTAAGCATCCGATACTCCCGGTGTAGTGGCGTGACCGAGAACAACGGCGCAGTCATGCGCCTGGTTCCCCGCGGCAAGCAAACTTCAGCTAAGGGTTGGGCCGCCCGGTTTTAACGCCTTGATTATTCAGCGTTCCCAGATCGAGAAGCAGCCTTTCGGCGAGCAGGGTCTCCATCGCACTCTTGCGCCGGGCCGCCATTGCCGATGCGCTGATCGCGGCCAGCGCGGCATTGAGGCGCGCCAAGGTCCACGCCCTGCACTGCTGCTCGATGATGGGCTTCTGCTTGAAATGCGGCGGCGGCCGCAGCGTCCGCATGACGTCATCCATGGACTTGCCGGCGTCGAGCCCGCTGCGCAGCCGGTGCAAGCGCAGGAAATGACGCTGCAGCACCGCGATCAGTCCCTGCGCGCTTTCTCCTGCCGCAATGACGCGGTCGCATTCGCTGAGGGCGTCGGCCGTCCTGCCGGAACCTGCAGCCATGACGACGCGATCGAGCGCCATCTCCGCTGCGTCGCCGACGACGGCCTCGACGTCGGCCTCGTCGATGGTGGGTTTGCCACGCGCAAAAAGCGCGAGCTTCTCCACCTCGATGCGCGACAGCGCACGGTCTGCGCCGAGCCGCGCGATGAGCGCTTTTCTTGCTTCCGGCGTGATTTTGACGCGGGCGGTAGCGAGCACCTCGCCGACCATGGCGTCGAGATCGCGCGCCTCATCCGGGAAGCAGGCGACGGCGGCGGCGTTGGCCGACTTCTCAAACAGCGCGCGCAGGCCTTCGTCGGGGCGTAGGTTGCCGCCCTCGACGATCAGGATGCCTTCGAGGTTTCCCTCCTCCACCAGCGGTTTCAGCATGTTCGTGTTCACGCGTCGCCCGGCGATCGCGCGCACGATCTTGCGGCCGCCGAACATGGCGATGGTCCTGAGCTCGACGGCGAGGCGATCCGGGTCGGTCTCCAGATCCGAATCGTCGAGGCGAAGCACCTCGCCCTGCTCGCGCTCGGCCAGCCGCTGTGCCAGCCGCGCGCTGCGCTCGCTGACAAGGCCGGCATCCGAGCCATAGAACAGCACAGCGCCCGGGACGCGATCGAGCGCCTTGAGGAAGGCCTCAGCCTGATGTGACTTTACCGCGGCCATGCCGCATGCACGGGCCGCACGTTCAGCGCCGCGCTCCAGATTCCTGCGTCAATGAGGTGGACCGGCCGGCCGGTCACGTCGGGCGCGAGAGATACGCCGCGAGCCGGGTCTTCAGGTCGTCGGCGATGGTGCGGGCGACGCGGGCCTCCGCATCCTCACGCGCGCGCACGTTGGAATAGATCGACTCGAACCGCTCGAAGCCTGCGCGTGCATGGCTGGCGCCCTGGAACACGATCTTCTTCTGCGCGATGTCGATGACGCGAAAGGCGGCCTGCACGGAATAGATCTGGCCCTCAGCCTCGCCCGACACGCGCACCAGCGTCGAGGTGATGTTTTCGGTCAGGACGATCTCGAGCCGATGCGTGGGCGGGAGCGGGTTGCCGCCGCCGGTGTTCTGGAAGATCAGCTCGTTGCGCACCCGCTGGCCGACGCGGCCCGGAATGGGGGCGATATCGACCTGCTTCAACTTTTCGGTGACGTTGCCGCCGACCGACGAGGGGGCATACAGCGGACGGATGCCACCCGCGTCGCAGCCTGCCGCCATCAGGGCGACAGCCGCCATCAGGGCGAGCCTGGGAGCCAGCCTCATGTGCGCAAGAGTCCTGCCGCGGTCATCCGACGACATTCACGATCCTCTGCGGCACGACGATGACCTTAGCCACCGCCCTTCCCTCCAAGGCGCGAGAAACGGCGTCCAGCTTGAGAGCTGCCGCCTCAACCTCCTCCTTGGTCGCGGTACGGGCGATAGTCAGCTCGTCGCGACGTTTGCCATTGACCTGTACGGCAATCGTAATCTGATCGTCAACGAGCAAGGCCGGATCGGCCTCAGGCCAGGGCTGATCTGCCAGCAAAGTGTTGTATCCAAGCCGCTCCCAGCAATCCTCGGCCAAATGTGGCAGCATCGGGCCCATCATGCGGACCAGCAGCTCGGCGGCCTCGCGGACGGCCCAATCCAGGCCCTCGCCGGACTTGCCCAGGGCCCCCGACAGGGCGTTGGTGAGCTCATACATCTGGGCCACCGCAACATTGTAGCGGAGGCCTTCGATGTTCTGGCTAACGCCGTTCAGCACCTTGTGGGCGGTGCGGCGCAGGGCCAGGGCCTCCGGGCCGAAGCTGGTGGGTTTGGGGCCGCCCTTTTTAGCCCCGGCGCGGGCGGCAGCCTCGTCCACCAGGCGGGAGATGCGCTGCACCTGGCGGCCGGCCCCCGCAACGCCGGCGTCGGTCCAGATGATGTCGCGGTCGGGCGGGCTGTCCGAGACGATGAACAGGCGCGCCGTGTCGGCGCCGTAGTGGGCGATGATGTCGTCGGGATCGACCACGTTCTTGCGCGACTTCGACATCTTCTCGATGGCGCCGATCTCGACCGGGCGGTCGCTGGTCACCGCGAACGCCTTGCGCATTGGTCCATCGCCCTCGAAGCGGACCTCGGAGGGATTGAGCCACTCCCCGTTCTCGCTGCGGTAGGTCTCGTGCACGACGATGCCCTGCGTGAACATGGAGGTGAAAGGCTCCTCGAAGGTGACGTGCCTGGTCGCCTTCATGCCGCGCGTGAAGAAGCGCGCGTACAGCAGATGCAGAACCGCGTGCTCCTTGCCGCCGATGTACTGGTCGACGGGGGCCCAGTATTTCAGGGCCTTCTTGTCCGTCGGCGTCGGCGCGTGCGGCGCCGTGTAGCGGAACTGATACCAGGAGCTGTCGACGAAGGTGTCCATGGTGTCGGTTTCGCGCACGGCGTCGCCGCCGCACTTGGGGCACTTGACGTGCTTCCAGGTCGGATGATGGTCGAGCGGGTTGCCCGGCTTGTCGAAGGTGACGTCCTCCGGCAACTGCACCGGCAGCTGGTCGACCGGCACCGGCACGATGCCGTCGGTTGCGCAGTGGATCACCGGGATCGGGCAGCCCCAGTAGCGCTGGCGCGACAGCAGCCAGTCGCGCATGCGGTAGTTGACCTTGCGCTCGCCGATTTTCTGCTCTTCCAGCAGGCCAGCGATTTTATCCTTGGCGGCCTCGATGGTCAGGCCGTTCAGGAACTCCGAGTTGATGAGCGTGCCTTCGCCCACGTAGGCTTCCGCGCCAACCGAGAAAGCTGCGGCGTCGGTGCCGGGCGGCAGCACCACCGGCACGACCGGGCGTCCATACTTGCGTGCAAAATCGAGGTCGCGCTGGTCATGTGCCGGGCAGCCGAAGATGGCGCCGGTGCCGTAGCCCATGACGATGAAGTTGGCGACGTAGACCGGCAGCTTCACGTCCGGCCTGAAGGGATGCACGGCGACGATGCCGGTCTCGAAGCCCTTCTTCTCGGCCTTCGCTAGTGCTTCTTCGCTGGTGCCCAGCTTGCGGCACTCCTCGGCGAACGCGGCCAGGTCCTTGTTCTTCTGCGCCAGGTGGAGGCTGAGCGGATGCTCCGGCGAGATGGCCATGAAGGAGGCGCCGAAGATGGTGTCCTGGCGCGTGGTGAACACCTCCAGCGTCTGCAGCTTCTTCGGCAGTTTGCCGCCTTCCAGCGCGAAACGCATATTGGCGCCGGTCGACTTGCCGATCCAGTTGCGCTGTTGGGTGCAGACGAAATCGGGCCAGGTCGGCTGCAGGGTGTCCAGCGCCTGCAGCAGCTCCTCGGCGAACGCGGTGATTCGGAAGAACCACTGCGTCAGGTCACGTTGCTCGACGACGGCGCCCGAGCGCCAGCCGCGGCCGTCGATCACCTGCTCGTTGGCAAGCACCGATTTCTCGACCGGGTCCCAGTTGACCTTGGCTGTCTTGCGGTAGGCCAGCTTCTTCTTGAAGAAATCCAGGAACAGCCGCTGCTGGTGCACGTAGTAGTCGGGATTGCAGGTGGCGAACT
>CADEEC010000064.1 GCA_902826255.1 uncultured Hyphomicrobiales bacterium
TCGATGTAGCCGGCGTGGTTGGCCTGTTCGGCGCTGACCGGCGCGCTGAAGCCATAAGCCCGGCCACCTGGGGCGCCACTGCCTGAGGCCGAGGATGATGCCCACGGCCAGGATTGAGAGCGCAATCGCGGTGGGCTTGATGGACTGAATATTGGCCCACATGGCGGCAAGCTTGGGAAGCAGCGCCGCGGGCTCATGCGTCATGTCGATGCCCAACAGTTCCCGCAACTGGCTGGCGAAGATGATGACGGCGATGCCGGCGGTGAAGCCGATGATGACGGGAAAAGGGATGTACTTGATGAAGGTGCCGAGCCGCAGGAAGCCGATGGCGATCATCATCACGCCCGCCATCATCGTGGCGAGGACGAGACCGTCGTAGCCGTGCCGCTCGACCACGGCGGCAATCAGCACGATGAAGGCGCCCGCCGGCCCGCCGATCTGGAAGCGGCTGCCACCCAGCGCGGACACAAGGAAACCACCGATGATCGCCGCGTACAGCCCCTTGTCGGGCGATAGGCCCGAGCCGATGGCGATCGCCATCGACAGCGGCAGGGCGACAATGGCAACCGTCAGGCCGGCGGCGGCATCTGCGCGCAGCTCGGACCAGCCGTAGCCTTCGCGCAGGATGGTGACGAGCTTGGGCGTGAAAAGCTCGGCGAACGTCGGTCTAGGCGGCCGCACGGACTGAAGCGTGGTGTCCATGGCAGGCCTTCCAAGTCGTAGCAAACGGGCGAGTGTCGCCGGTCAGCGCCCGCCTCGCAAGGCGGTCAAGCGTCGCCATCAACTGCGCTGTCCGAAGGCGGTGGCCCGCAGTCGGAGGGCTAGCCGGGCCGTTTCGGGATGACGAGGCCGCGCTGCACGGCGGGCCGCGAGAGGGCACGATCCAGCCAGGCCGGCACCTGCTTCAGCTTGTCGAACTCCACTATTTCACGAGCACCGTAGAAGCCGATCAGGTTGCGCACCCAGCCCAGCATGGAGATGTCGGCGATGGTATAGTCGTCCCCCATCACCCACTGGCGGCCGTCGAGACGCGTATCCAGCACGCCGAGCAGGCGCTGCACCTCGTCGCGATAGCGCTCCAACGGACGTTTGTCGGGAATATCCTTGCCGGCAAACTTGTGGAAGAAGCCGAGCTGTCCGAACATCGGGCCGATGAAGGCCATCTGGAAGAACACCCACTGGATGGTCTCGTAGCGGCCGGCCGGGTTTGCGGGTACGAGCTTGCCGGTCTTGTCAGAGAGATAGAGCAGGATGGCGCCCGACTCGAACAGGCCGAGCGGCTTTCCACCGGGGCCGTCGGGATCGATGATCGCGGGGATCTTGCCGTTGGGGTTGAGCGAGAGGAATTCGGGCGTCCAGCTCTCGTTCTTGCCGATGTCGATGGTGTGCGGCTCGTAGGGCAGCCCCAGCTCCTCCAGCGCAATCGACACCTTCACGCCGTTGGGTGTGGGGAGGGAGTAGAGTTGTATGCGGTCGGGATGCTGCGCGGGCCAGCGTTTGGTTATGGGGAAAGCCGACAGGTCCGGCATGCGCTCATCCTCTGCATCTGTGGTCACAGACCCTGAGATAGGCGCTAGCATGGATCAGGCAACCACGCCCGGGCGCAGGGGTCGCATGCCTATTCGCCGGGGCTGAGGACTCTACGGGAGGGAGCGCGTGGACAATTTTAAGGGCAGGCTCGCCGTGGTAACCGGCGGCGGCGCAGGCATGGGCCGCGAGCTGGTGCGGCAGCTTGCGGCGGAAGGCTGCAATGTCGCCATATGCGATGTCTCGGCCGGCGCGATGTCCGAGACCAAGTCGCTCTGCGCAGAGGACGCCGTCAGGTACAACGTGCGCGTGACGGCGCACATCGCGGACGTCTCCGAAGAAGCTCAGGTTGCCCGGTTCCGCGATGAAGTGTGCGCGCAGCACACGACGGCGTCGATCAATCTCCTGTTCAACAATGCCGGCATCGGCGGTGGCGGAAGCCTGTTCGCCAACACCCGTTCGGAATGGGATAAGACCTTCAACGTGTGCTGGGGCGGTGTCTATCTGTGCACACGCACTTTCCTGCCGCTGCTCGTGAAGGCCGATACGGGCCACATCGTCAACACGAGCAGCGTCAACGGCTTCTGGGCCTCGCTAGGCCCGAAGGTGTCGCACACCGCCTATTCGGCAGCGAAATTCGCCGTGAAGGGGTTCACCGAGGCGCTGATGACGGACTTGAGGCTGCACGCGCCGCACGTGAAATGCTCGGTGGTGATGCCCGGGCACATCGGCACGTCAATCGTATCGAACTCGCGCAAGATTCAGTTCGCGACCGAAAGCAACACTATGAGCGCGGCGGAGCTTGCGCAGTTGCGCCTCCGCCTTGCTGCCGGCGGCCGCGACATGTCCCAGGTGTCGGACGCCGACCTGCAGGCCCTGATGGACACGCGCGCGCGCAAGTTTCTGGAGGAGGCGCCGACGACGGCGGCTGAGGCGGCGAAGGCGATTCTCGACGGCGTGAAGGCCGGCCGCTGGCGCATCCTGATCGGCAGCGACGCGCACCAGCTCGACGAGATGGTGCGGGCAGCCCCCGAACATGCCTACGAAACCGAGTTCTACGATCGCTTCGTTGCGGTCGCAGGTTGGCGCTTGGGACACTAGCCGTCGGCGTGCCCTAGTCGATCTGCAGGCCCGCGGCCTTGATGGGGCCTTCCCAGCGCTGCACCTCATCGGCGACGAACTTGGCCAGATACTCCGGGCTGCGGCGGTCCTTCGCGACGCCTGTCACGCCGACCTCCAGCATCCGCTGCTTGATGGCCGGCGTATCCATGGCCGCGTGCGCGACCTGGTTGAGCTTGTCGACGACTGCTTTCGGCGCACCCTTGGGAAGGAAGAAGGCGGTCCACGAGATCACCTCGAAATCCTTGAGACCCTGCTCGTGCGCGGTGGGGATCTCCGGCATCACGGCCGAGCGCTCCGACGAGAGCACGGCCAGGCCCTTGACCTGCTTGCCGGTAATCAGCGGCACTGCCGCGCCGAGGTTGCCGCACAGGTAGTCGATCTGGCCGCCGATCAGGTCGTTGGCTGCCGGGGCGGAGCCGCGGTAGGGCACGTGCGCGATGGTCACCCCGACCTTGGCGTTGAGCAGCGAGCACGCCAGGTGCGTCGTCGATCCGACGCCGGCCGAGCCGTACTGCATCTTGGCGCCGTTCGACTTCAGCAGCGCGATGAACTCAGGCAGCGAGTTCACGGGCAGGGTCTTGCGCACCTCCAGCACCATTGGCTGCTCGGAGAACAGGGCGACCGGCGTGAAGTCGTTGACCGCATCGTAGCGGCGCGTCTTGTAGATGGTCTGGTTGTAAGCATGCGTGCCAACCGAGCCGAGCAGCACGGTATAGCCGTCCGGTGCGGCGGCCATCACGCGCTTCACGCCGACGATGCCGCCGGCACCGGTGGCGTTCTCGATCACGACCGACTGGCCGAGCAGTTCGCCCATGCGCACGCCGACGATGCGGCCGACCACGTCAAAACTACCACCGGCGGCGAACGGCACGACGATGGTGACGGGGCGCGACGGATAATCCTGCGCCGCGGCCGCCGCCGGCACGAGGGCAGCGAGGACGGCGCATATCTTGGCAATGGCAGTCGGCTTCATTGCGATACCTCCCGTATGTCCGCCCGTTTGTCCCGGACCATGTTCTTCAGTCAGGATGTGCCGGAGGCTTAGGCCAGCCCGGCGGTCGGCGAAAACCTATTCGTTGGTGCTCTCGAGTTGCTTCTGGCGCCACCAGGCTGCCGAGCCGAAGGGAACCTTCTCAGACAGACGCTCGTAGTACTGGGTCTCGTCGAAGGTGTCCTTGTTCCGCTGCCGCTCGGCTATAGCCGAGGGCGACGTGCCGCTACGGCTGGCCGTGTCCTTGGGCTTCTTCTTGGCCTCGGTGGCGGATAGGTCCGGGATAGCCGCAACGGTGAGAACCGACGCGACGGTGAGCGCAAGCAGCCTCATGTGCAACTCCCGCGATCAGGCAATCCGACCCGAGGATGCCAGAACGCCAGGGCCGGCGCCATGGCCCGAAGCATCACGAACCTGTGGAGGCGGCAGCACACTCCGGCCAAGATGCACAAAAGACGCGCCCGGCGGACGAGGCGCGCATTGCCCTGCGAAGCCCCGCGAGACTAGCTTGCGCGCATGAGCGAACGGATCGGCGCCAGCACGGCACCCACCACCCCCTATTGGCAATCCCTGCTCGACGGCTGGCCCGGCGGGGTGTCTCCAGCGCCACCCTTTCAATTTGGCTATCCGGTGCGCCTGCCGGACGGCCGCGTGCTGGTGCTGCCACTGCGCCGGCTACCCGAGGGCGGTCGCGCGGTGGCATCGCTGATCGCCAACCAGGGATCGTTTGCAGTGGTTGCGGCACTGGCCGATCACATGGCGAACCTGGCGCAAGCGACAGACGCGGAGGTCGTGATCGGCATGCCGACGCTGGGCCTGACCTTTGCGCCGCTGGTGGCGGAGCGGCTCGGGCACGCGCGTTATGTGCCGCTCGGGTACTCGCGCAAGTTCTGGTACGACGATGCGCTGTCGGAGCCGATCTTCTCCATCACTAGCCCCAGCGGAGAGAAGCGGCTGTACCTCGATCCGAACGCAGTGCCGCTGCTCGAGGGCCGGCGCGTGTGCATGGTCGACGATGCGGTGTCGACGGGATCGTCCGTGCTGGCGGGCCACCGGCTGCTGGCGCGGCTCGGTATCGAGCTCACCGCCGTGGTGGTAGCGATGAAGCAGACGACGCGCTGGCAGAAGCCGGTGGGTGATGTGAGCCCCGCCTTGCGTGACTCGGTGCGGGCCGTGTTCGGCTGTCCGCTGTTCGAGGAGCAAAGCGACGGCTGGGTGCCGGTTGCGGACACACTTCCGGCGGTGCCTTAGCCGCTGAATCCGGGTCGACGCGGCGCAGTACGTGTAGGATCATGAGGGCGCGATCACCGAGGCCAGCAGGGAGGCCAGACCGATGGCCAACTACGTTGCAAGTCCGCACAAGTGGGTGCGCGAGCAGGTCGAGCTCTATGAGAGCAGCGGCGGTACCAAGGGCACGACGCTGCTCGACACCGGTCTGCCCGTCATCCTCCTCACCCACACCGGCAACAAGACAGGCGCCATCCGCAAGACGCCGCTGATGCGCGTCAAGGACGGCGCCCGCTACGTGCTGGTCGGCTCGCAGGGCGGCCGGCCGAAAGATCCCGAGTGGGTGCACAACTTGCGCGCCCATCCCAGCATCGAGCTGCGCGACGAGACCGTCGTGCGTCCGATGAGGACGCACGAGGTGACGGATGCGGCCGAGCGCGCCCGGTTGTGGGCGCTGGCGGTGGCCGCCTTCCCGCCCTACGCCGAATATCAGACGCGCACCACGCGCATCATTCCGGTGTTCGTGGCGGAAATGTGAGACCCACGAGGCGAAGGCATTCCATCAAGGTTTGAGCTTTTCCCTTTCGCGGACCGTGCTGAAGCGCTCGTGCGAAGCAGCTTCGCGCGGCTTCTATGATGCAGCGTGCGCGCCACACTGATCGAGGTTGGCGAATGCGGCCGGCCGCATAGCGTACCCACAAGATGAAACTTCATCGGGCTTGCCGCGTTCAGCCGAAGGGGCGTCGGGAGCATGGGGTTTATCATGAGCTGGCGTGGGGTGCTTTGGGCCGTTTTGGCGGCGGTGGTGTTGTTTGCGGGCGGGTTCGGGGCTTGGCTGCTGACGCTGCCGTCACGACCGGCTGCAACGGCAGCGCCACCGATCTCGGCGGAGGAAACGAGCGCGACGCTGGCCGCACTCAAGCCCAAGAAGAACCGGCGCCCGCTGGTGGCAATCGTTGGCATCAACGATGCGACCGAGACAACCGACTACCTGCTGCCTTACGGCATCCTGCGGCGCGCGGATGTCGCCGACGTGGTGGCGCTGGCGACGAAGGCGGGGCCGGTGACGCTGTTTCCCGCGCTGAAGGTGGAGCCGCAGGCCACCGTCGCGGAATTCGATGCACGGCATCCCGACGGCGCCGACTACGTGGTGGTACCCGCGATGAGTCGCGACGACGATCCGGCGGCGCTGGCCTGGATCAAAGCTCAAGCGGCTAAGGGTGCGGTCATCATCGGCGTGTGCGCCGGTGCCAAGGTGGTCGCCGCGGCCGGCTTGCTCGACGGCAAGCGCGGAACGACGCACTGGTACTACCTGAAGGAGATGCGCGGCGATCATCCGGCCATTGATTACGTTGCCGACCGGCGCATCGTTGCCGATGGCAATGTGGTGACGACGACCGGGATCACGGCCTCGATGCCGATGATGCTGACGCTGATCGAAGCCATCGCCGGCCGCGAGAAGGCAGAGGTGGTGGCGAAGGATCTCGGACTTGCGACCTGGGATGCGCGGCACAGCAGCAATGCGTTTACATTCACCCGACCGTTTGCGCTCACTGCGATGCGCAACGCCGCCTCGGTCTGGAGCCACGAACGTTTCGGCATTGCGCTCGCGCCAGGCGTCGACGAGGCGTCGCTCGCGCTGGTGGCAGATGCGTGGTCGCGGACGTACCGGTCGAACGCCGTGACCTTCGCCCGCGCGGCCGCTGCGGTCGAGAGCCGCAACGGGCTGCGCATCGTGCCGGATCAGGTTGCCAGCGACTGGCCGCCGGAACGGCACCTGCCGCAGATCGGGACCGCGCCGCCGGCGAAGGCGCTGGACGATACCTTGACGGCAATCAGGGCGCGCTACGGCAAGAGCACGGCGGAGTTGGTGGCGATGCAGCTCGAGTACCCGCGATAACGCGGGCGGCGACGGACGGCAGCCGACAGCGTATGCTCGGACCTCGATCGGCATTGATGACCGGGAAGAGAGCCATGAAGGTTGCAATCGTGACGGCGGGCGGCAGCGGCATGGGTGCGGCTGCGGCGCGGCGTCTGGCGGAGGACGGGCACAAGGTTGCGATCCTGTCCTCGTCCGGCAAGGGCGAGGCGCTGGCCAAGGAGCTGGGCGGCCTCGGCGTAACGGGCTCCAACCAGTCGAACGAGGACCTCAAGCGGCTGGTGGACCGCACAACGGAGACGTGGGGACGCATCGACGTGCTGGTGAACAGCGCTGGCCACGGGCCGCGTGACCAGATCCTGAAGATCACCGACGACCAGTGGCACACCGGCATGGACGTCTACCTGATGAACGTGATCCGCCCAACGCGGCTGGTGGCACCGGTCATGGCGCAGCAGAAGGGTGGCACGATCATCAACATCTCTACGGCGTGGGCCAGCGAGCCGAGTTCGATGTTTCCAACCTCGGCGGTGTTCCGCGCCGGACTGATGGCGTTCACGAAGCTGTTCGCAGACCAGTATGCGGCCGACAACGTGCGCATGAACAACGTGCTGCCCGGGTGGATCGACAGCTTGCCGGCGACGGAGGAGCGCCGCACGTCGGTGCCGATGGGGCGCTACGGCAGGAGCGAAGAAATCGCTGCGACCATTGCCTTCCTGGCATCGCCGGGCGCCGGCTACATCACCGGGCAGAACCTGCGCGTGGACGGTGGGTTGATGCGGTCGGTGTAACGGCCTCGAACTTCAATCCGCGCCGGCGAGCGCCTTGCCGTTGACGCGCGTTTCGTGGGCGAGATTGTCGACGGTCACGTGCGTGTCGTACCAGGTGAGCCGCGGACGGGCACCGAAGCGCTCGGTCAGCTCCGCAATCCGGGCCTGCGTGAACCAGGCTTCCGCCGCCGCACGGTTGTCCCAGAGGTAGACGCCGCCGGTGCCGGCGTCGCCATTGATGTAATCCTTGCGGATGAGGCCCTTCGCGGCGAGGTTGCGATAGATCGGAGCGGTCGACGTACCGCCCTTAATGGCTTGCTCTTCGGTGCGCTTCGGCAGGTCGAACTGAACGATGACGATGCAGTTGCCCATGGCTTGCTCCTCCGCGTTTCAGGAAGCATAGGCGCTATTGGCTGCCGTGGCGACGGGATTGCGCAGCGCGCCGGGCTTTCAAGCCTCAGCCGGCCGACCAGACGGCCAGCTCGTAGCCGTCGAGGTCGAGGAAATGGAAGCGGCGGCCGCCGGGAAAGGCGAAGGCCGGCTTGACGATGCGCGCGCCGGCGTCCTCAAGCCGCCGCTGCATCGCTTCTAGATCATCGGCGTAGAGGATCACGAGCGGGCCGCCGGGCTTGGGATCGCCTTTTGCCAACCCGCCGGTGAGGCGGCCGTCGGTGAACTCGCAATAGGCAGGGCCGTAGTCGGTGAAGGTCCAATCGAAGGCCTTGCCGTAGAAGTCACGCGCGCGGGCGATGTCGGCGACTGCGAACTCGATATTGTCGATGCGGCGGTCATTACCGGCGGTGCCCATGGCGGGATCCTCATGACGTCGTGCCAGCCCCCACCTAGCGCCGACAGGCAGAAGATGGCCAGCGCTTTTCTCCCGGCGGAGCGGACGGGCGGCCCATACGCAAGCGCCGTCATGCCTCGGCCGAGGCCGAAGCATGACGGTGACTTACATCCGTATGAGGCTGTGAACGCCGTCGCTACTTGGCGACAGCGGTACTCTCGGCCCGGTTGCCGCCTGCCGACGCAGGGTGTCCGGACCGCGGTTCGTTGTTGCGGGGACCGCCGCGCTTCGGTCCGCGATGCGGCCCCTGGCGACGGGCGGGGCGATCCCGATTGCGATCATGCATGCCGCCGTTTCGTCCAGGATGCGTGCCGGCTTCCTGTCCACCGCGGGTGCTACGATCCTGACCGTCACGCGCGGCGCGGTGCTGCTCGCCGTGGAAACCGCGATCCCCTCCGTCGCGCGCATCGCGACGCTGGCCGTCGCGGGCACCACGGTGCTGACCATCACGCGCTCCGGCGTGCTGCTCGCTGCGGAAACCGCGATCCTGCCCGTCGCGCCCATCGCGACGCTGACCGTCGCGGGGGCCACGGTGCTGACCCTCACGCGCTCCGGCGTGCGGCTCGCTGCGGAAACCGCGATCCTGCCCATCGCGCCCATCGCGACGTTGGCCGTCGCGAGGGCCACGGTGCTGGCCGTCACGCGATCCAGTGTGCTGCTCGCCGCGGAAACCGCGATCCTGCCCATCACGCCCATCGCGGCGCTGGCCGTCGCGAGGGCCACGGTGCTGGCCGCCGCGCGCACTGCGATTGCGGCCACGCGCGTTGTTTCTTTTGTCGCCGGCGCCGGGAAGAGTGTGCAGCGGCGCGGCGTCGGGCTCCAAACGCCGGTCCTCGGCCGGGATCGTCTGCCTCGTGAGGCGCTCGATGTCGCGCAACTGTCCGCGCTCTTCCGCGTCGCACAGTGAGATGGCGATGCCCTGGGCGCCGGCGCGGGCCGTGCGTCCGATGCGATGCACGTAGCTTTCCGGCACGTCGGGCAGCTCGAAGTTCACCACATGCGTCACCTGATCGATGTCGATGCCGCGGGCGGCGATGTCGGTTGCGACCAGCACCCGCGTCTTGGAGGCGCGGAACGAGGCCAGCGCATGCTCGCGCTGCGACTGGCTCTTGTTGCCGTGGATCGCCGCCGCATCGATGCCGGCCTCCACCAGATGGCGGGCAACCCTGTCGGCGCCGCGCTTGGTGCGCGCGAACACGAGAGTGCGCGTCATGGCGGGATCGGCCAGCAACTTGACGAGCAGGTTGCGCTTGTTTCCGGCTTCGACATGCAGCACGCGTTGCTCGACGCGCTCGACGGTGGTGGCGGCGGGTGCGACCGAGACACGGGCGGGATCGCGCAGCAGCTCCTCGGCGAGCTTGCCGATCTCGGGCGGCATGGTAGCCGAGAAGAAGAGGTTCTGCCGGTTCTTGGTCAGATGGCTGACGATGCGCCGAATCGAAGGCAAGAAGCCCAGATCTAGCATCTGGTCGGCCTCGTCGAGGACGAAGATCTCGGTGCCCGAGAGGTCGAGGCTGCGGCCCTTGAGATGGTCGAGCAGACGTCCCGGCGTAGCGACGAGGACGTCGACGCCGCGCGCCAAGGTCCTCATCTGGGGCACGTGCCCGACGCCGCCGAACACGACCGCCACGTTGAGGCCGACGAGGCGGCTGTAGGTGCGGAAGCTCTCTGCAATCTGGGTGGCGAGTTCGCGCGTCGGCGAGAGCACCAGCACGCGGCAACCCTTGTGCAGGGGCGCGCGCTTGTCGGCCGCGAGGCGATGGATGATCGGCAGGGCGAAGGCCGCGGTCTTGCCGGTGCCGGTCTGCGCGATGCCGAGCAGGTCGCGGCCCTCAAGTACGGTCGGAATGGCTTGTGCCTGGATCGGCGTCGGCGTCTCGTAGTTCTCTCCGGAAAGCGCCTTGAGGATCGGCGCGGAAAGGCCGAGGTCGGTAAAATTGGTCAATGTACGTTTCTTTCATGCAGCCGCTCGTTCGGCTGCGCCGACACCATGTCGGAACGCAGGCCGGGCGGCCTTTGCCTTGAGACACCCCGCGTGTCCTGGGTTGTCGGGTGAGATTATGGGAGCGCTCAACAGGAGAACACGTTGGACCGGAAAGTCCGGGAAGTGCCCGTCACGCGGCTGGAGCGCCACAAATCGCTCGTCGAGCGATGGCGGCTTGTCTCATGCTGCGGCGCACAAGTCAATGTTTGTTTCGGCACGCCGGCTTCCGCCGCCCTTCTTGGGGGATGAAAGCAGGACGTGATAGGCCTTCCCTTGAGCATGCTCAGACAGGGGTGCGACGCATGAGCGGACATATCGACCCGACCAAGGAGACCTTTGCGGCCTTTCGCAATAGCGACCGGCCAGGCCCGATCCACATGCTGAACCTGGTGCGCTTCCGCGATCACGCCGCCTACCCGGACGGACGCCAAGCGACCGGCGCCGAAGCTTATGCCGCCTACGGGCGCGAGAGCTATCCGGTGTTCTCGCGGCTCGGCGGCCGCATCGTGTGGAGAGGGCAATTCGAACTCATGCTCATCGGACCTGGGGAGGAGAGCTGGGACGAGTGCTTTATCGCGGAGTATCCCTCCGTGGCCGCCTTCGTGGAAATGATCCGCGATCCGGTCTATCGCGAGGCGGTGAGGCACCGTCAGGCCGCCGTGCTGGATTCGCGGCTGATCCGCCTCGATCCCGCCGAAACCGGAACCGGTTTCGGCGGCACCAGATAGTGGAGCCGTGTCAACAATCTCCACCCCAGTGGTGAGCTTGCCGAGCCAGCGACGCGTCGAGGCCGCCCGCGGCCTGCGCGTAGACCCGGCGATACAGCAGGACCCAGAGCGCATCGTTGCCGACGCTGGCGAGCGTCAGCAACGACCACCACCAGGCCAAGAGCGTTGACCGCGTCCGCAGCGCTCTCGTGCGCCGCTCCGTTGTTATCGAACCGACACTCGAACATCATACGTCTGTCATGAGCAAGCGCAGAGCCAGCTGAGACAAACGCGAGCTAGTTCCCCCACAAGCCGTACTTGTCCCAGTCCTTCTTCGGGATTTCGGGACCGAGCTTGTAGGTGAAGGTGCGGGCCTGCATGTAGTCGGACGTCAACTGGCAGGCGAAGGACAAGGCGTACCAGTGCCCGTCCGCGCGCACGCCACCACCCTTCGCCGTCAGCTGCGTGCCATCCAGAACCGAGCGACTGAAGACCAGCGTCGTCATGCGGTCGGCGCGGCGCAGCGGGGTTTCGCGGCGCATGACCTCCAAGCCTTTGTAGATGCAGGCCTGGTGCGATCTCTCCTCGGGACCGAGCTTGCGCAGCGCCTGCTCGATCGAAGCGGCAGCAGCCGTGCCGGCCGATACAGCCAGCACCATCATCGCCAGCAGTCCATTTCGCATCTCGTCGACCTCACTTTGCGCGGATGGCGCGGCACCACGTTGTTACGCCCCCGGCGGCGCAGAAAAAGGGCCGCCTGCGACGCGCCTTGAACTCGCTTCGCGCCTCCTGCTATCGTCGCGAAAAATAAAACTGGGAGGGTTTCTCATGTCGCGCGCGGCACTCTTCGTGTCAACGCTTCTGCTTGCGCTGACCTGCTCCACTGTGTCCCAGGCGCAAACCGTAGCAAGCACAGTCAGCAAATGGGGCATGCTCGGCAGCTGGAAAGTTGATTGCAGCAGGGCGGCAAACAGGGACGATCCAGTCTACACATACGTCCTAAAGGGCGGCCGCGCTTTCCTGGATCGTGAGTATGGGGACCTTCACGATTCACTCCTGATCGCGACCGCACGCGTCAACGCGGACGACACCTTGCAGCTCACAATCAATTTCACGGGTCATGTGCGCGAGCACATCTACGCGAAATCAGGCGGGCGCTGGCGCGTGATCAGCAACAGAAATTTGAATACGAATGAGCATTCGGTGCGCGACGGCAAATATAGCGATGGCGGACAAACCACCGTCTGGTTGAACCGATGCCGGTGATCGGCCTGCGGCTGAGAGACGTGCCAACGCAGTCCGAGCAGGCGTTCTAGCGGCACAGCCGATTGGAGTTTCTCTTTCCAGTAGCCCCAGCATCTCGGATCGCGTGCGCGCGCACGGCGGCAGCGGGTCATAAGGCAGAAAGGAAGAGGATATGGCCGACATTCGGGGAAAGCTCGTCGGGTTGTGCGCGGCCTTCAACGCGCACGACCTCGATCGCATCATGACTTTTTTCGCAGACGACTGCGTCCTGGAGATGCCCAGGGGACCGCACCCCTGGGGGGCGCGCTTCGAAGGCAAGCACGCCGTGCGGCAAGCGCTCGCATCGCGCTTCGAAGGCCTGCCCGACGTCCACTACGGGACCGAGGAGCATTTCGTGGATGCCGATCGCGAGACCGGCATATCTCGATGGACGCTGACCGGAACCAATCGTGACGGGAGGCGGCTGGAGGTCAGAGGCTGCGATTTCTACTCGTTCCGAGGTGGCCAGGTGACACGAAAGGACTCGTACTGGAAGATCGTCGAGGGGAGCTAGCTGAACGCGCTGTGGCGGCGGCTAGCCCCGCGCCGCCTTGGTCTCGACGAGGCGCACCTGGAACGTGCCGCCGTTGGGGTTGGAGGCGGCTTCGACCATTTGTCCGACCAGGCCGAACACAATGCCCGCCACGACGGGCTCGGCGCGCGGCGAGATTTCCAGGACGTACAGCTTGCCGGCACTCGCGTTCACGGTGAGCGTGTACGCGGTGATCGCGCCGAAACCGTCAACGACGACCTGGCGCGAGCCAGCCGGTACGTCCACCATGACGGAGCCGCCGACGCCGAGTTGGGCGACCTCGCGACCGTCGACCTTGACGCGCGCGGAGGGCACCGCGGCCAGGAGCTCGTTGGTGCGGTAAATCTTGAGGCGCGCGTGTGCGCCTCTCAACGGCTTGTTCGCGACGGAGGCAGTCTCGTCGGATGTCGTTCCACAGCCGCCCGCCAGCAGACAGGCCGCGAGCACTACACAGAACACTCGGGAAAGCCGCAGCATCGCCATACGCAGCACCTTATGTGGCCGTCGGATATGTGGCCGTCGGATCGTCAGGCGTCATTTTATCGGATTTCTGACGGGCGCGCTGTGCCTTCCGCGCCACTTGCAGGAGAACGCGCGAGCCGGTCGCATCGGCGTGCTCGCGCCAACACCCCAAACAGGTTTGCCGGATGGTGTTGGCTTGACGAGGCGAGAATCCCGTGCTGGGCAATGGGCACCGGTTCAAGGAGCGCGGGCGCGAGGCGCGGTGCGGAATCCTGCGCAAATGCATACATGACAGCGAGCAGAGTGAGCTGACTGAATGTCCACCCAGCGCTGGCCAAGGGCCGTCATGCAGCGATTGGCAGCCGCGCTGGGATTGCTCTGTGGCATCGCCAGCGAGGCCGTGTGCCAAACGTTCGAAATCAAGGGCCTGCACGTCGAGAAGGGCGGGATAGATATCGACCTGGACAATGCCGCCTTTTTTGGCGGCACAACCAACCGGAGCGGGCACGAGCAGAAGATAAACTATGGCGTCACGAACTGGTGGCGCCTCACGGCGGCGGTGGACTGGGAGAATCCCGTCGGCGGCAACCCTCGCGCGACCAACCTTGGGATCGAAAATATCTTCGTACTGCGGCCGATGCAGCAGAAGCAGGACTTCGGGTTGGGCGCGTTTCTCGCGCTCGAGCCTTCAATCCACGACACGAGCACCAACGCGTTCGTGTTCGGGCCGATCTTCACGCTCAGATGGGACAACATCACCTGGACGTTCAACCCGTTCCTTGAGCAGACCTTCGGCCGCAATCGTGAACCCGGCATCGCCTTCGACTATGCTTGGCAAGCAAAATACGAATTGCGTGAAGGCCTCGCGGTCGGCGTCGAGGGCTATGGGCTTGTAGAAAACCTGGGCGACTCCCCTCGGCTTGCCGGGCAACAGCACCGCATCGGCCCCGTGCTGTACACCGAGGTTGAGCTGGCCGCGCACTTCAAGATTGCGCCCAGCGTTGGCGTGCTGTTCGGTCTGACGCCGGCGACGCCGGATGTTGCCCTCAGGATAAATATGGACATCCACCTGCACTAAAGCGCTGCGACGGGGTCTCGACGGACTCAGAGCCGCCGGAGCGCCGGCTTGCCCCATTCCGTCTCGAAGGCGGCCAGAGTCGCGAGACTGGAGTCAGGATCTCTGACATCGTCTGCGACACGAAACTCGCACAGGGCACGGTCGCGCGCTAACGTGCAACGGGTGTAGCCATGGCGCCGCGCGTCGACGAACTTCACATGCGGGTTCTCCGGCAGCGCCGCCGTCAAGCGCTCATGATCTGCGAGCCGGGAGCTCAGCGGGCCGGTAACGAAGTGAGAGGCGATGGCCGGCGAGCCAAGATCACTTCTCCGGGCGGGAATGTCTGCGGCGATGAAGGCGTGAATATCGCCGCCGAGAACCAACGTGTCCCGGTTCGGGCGCGCTGCGATCCGATCGAGGATGCGCTGGTGCGGCGCGGCATAGCCATCCCAGCCGTCCGTTGCAAACCCAAGCTTCTCACCGAGCTTCCGGAGCAGCGGAGCAAACACCAGTTGCTGACCGATTACGACCCAGCGTGCGCGCGCAGGCTCCGCCAGGCAGTTGGCGAGCCAAAGCTCCTGGTCCTGACCAAGCATGGTCCGCGCCGGTTCGAAGGCTTCGGGACACGCATCCAGGGCGACGACATGATTGCGGTCCGGCCGCGGCGGCTGGAGCGGACACGCCAGGGGAGAACGGTACTGCCGCTCATCCAGCATGATCAGGTCGATGAGGTCTCCGAAGGCGAAGCGCCGGTACAGCAACGCATCCGGCCCAAGCGGACGCTGCGCCATCCGCAGCGGCATATGCTCCCAGTACGCCTGATAGGCCGCGGCGCGCTGCTGCAACAACGCTCCGAGCGCCAGCCTGCTCTGTGACCGGGTAGCGGTGTAGTCGTTCTCGACTTCGTGATCGTCCCAGATTGCGATCCAAGGAAAGGCGGCGTGCGCCGCTTGAATGGCAGGATCGCTCTTGTACAGCGCATGCATGCGCCGATAGTCGCTCAGGGACTTGGGAATATCGAACGGTACATCGCGGACCTTCTGTTTCACCGCTGCCGGACTGGACGACGGCGCCTCATAGATGTAGTCGCCGAGATGGAGCACGAAGTCGATGTCGTCGTCGACCATCCGGCGATAGGCCGCCCAGTGACCGTACATCCAGTGCTGGCAGGCGGCAGCGGCGAAGCGCAAACTCGGCACGGCGGCATTCGGCGCGGGTGCGGTGCGGGTTCTGCCTGTCGAGCTCTCCGCCGCACCGGCGCGAAAGCGATACCAATACACGCGTCCGGGCTCCAGGCCCCGTAGTTCGACATGAACCGAATGCGCGAGCTCCGGCATGGCCAGGGTCACACCGGACCGGACGACGTCCCGCATGCGCTCGTCCCGCGCCACCTCCCAGGTGACCTCGATGGGTAACGCGCCCATGCCGCCGTCGGGCGCGAGGGCATCGCGCACAAGCCGGGTCCAGATCACGGCACCGTCCGGCCAAGGATCGCCCGAAGCGACGCCGAGGGAGAAGGGGCTCTCAGAAGCTGAGAACGCAGGGCGGGCAACCGAGCTGACCAACCCCATGCTCGTCGCTCAGACGAGCAGATCGCGGCGCGTGTAAGACATCACAGCCCCCATCGTGTCACCGTGCGGACACCACCTTCGCAGGTTCGCCGCAAGAAATGAGTGCTTTTGCAAAATTCCTTACACGGCACACCGGGGGCGACAAATCGATTGTTGGTATGCCTTGGATAGAGAGAACCTATGGGTCCGCGCCTGCAGAGCTGATCGACTGAGGAGCGCACGCGCCATTGCCGCGAGCGACGCGCTAGGGCGCTTCCGAGTGCACCGTCGATCGTTTTCTCCACACCCGGAGGTCGGACACAACTTTTATGGTTGCCGCGAGCACCAGCGCGCACAGCGCTGCTTTCGACATCATCTCCATCGTCCCCTCGATCAGCAGGCTGTGGACCACAGTCCCTACGACGATCACCACCGCGAGGGCGGCATGAGCGAGGCGCCACGTCCGCGGTCGCACACGCAAACGCCGGCGGAGTGCAGCCAAAAGTGCGGTTGCGAAGAGGGCCCACATGGCGATCACGCCCCAGGCGGAGAACGGCGTCGGCGATCTGAAGAGAAGGGCGTCGACCACATCCGGTGGACTGGTGATCCAGAGGCCGCCAACGTGAATCACCACCGCCGCGACCAGCATGCCCCCGATCCAGAGATGTGCGCGCCGGCCGCGATGCGCCGGCAGTCCCGGCAAGTATCCGCCAATCAGCATCGGCTGAATGAGCATGAAGCCAAGCGCGACAATTCCTGCAAAGCAGGCCGCGATGTAGACGGAATCGCGCCATGCAAGCAGCGGGCTCGCTGCTGCGGCGGCGATCGGCACGCCAACGGCGGCTGCAAGGGCGGCCCAGATCAGGATCGCCCTGGTTGATCGCATCCCCTTCGTCCTCAACGCTACGCCGGCTGAAGGACGAAGTGCGCCTCCAGGCTGGTTTCTTTTGCGCTGCGCATCAGGGGGCGCAGGAACACAGTTCGGAAATCACCGCCGTCATAGGCGAGGTGACCGTGCGGTTGGCCAAAGGCAGGAACGATCTGCGGCATCTCGAGACGGAACACCCCATTCGCGTCGGTGAGCGTGGCGCCATGACTGTGCGCGTCGCGCTCGTGCCCCTCGGTCGTATGCGCCCAGATTTGGATGCGCTGCCCGGCTAGCGGAGCTCCGTCGCCGGCGCGGCGCACAGTGCCCGACATCCAGAAGCCCCCGCGACCGATGCGCTGAACGATCGGGGCACCTCGGAGGTAGTTGTTGGACCCGCCCGGCATCGACGGCGTCGGGGCGAGCCCTTGCGCGCGGACGGGTACCACGAGTGGAGAAAACCCGGCTGCGAGGACGGAGCCTCCAGCGGCGAGGAGTGTCCGGCGGTTGAGCACGACGCTCGTCATATAAGGTCCTCCTAAGCTGCGTACAGGTGCCCGGCCGATGGAAAGGCGCACGCGGATCACCCGCGACACGTATCGCCTCGCCACCCGCCGAGACTGACCGTGGAACGATCGTCGAGCGGGCCGCCGTGTCATGCGAACGATTCAGTACGCGCGACTCCGTCGAGTGCTGGGGATGCTCCAGGATACTGTTGCGATGGTACCTTATCGCGACATCAACAATCGAAAAACTTCTCGTGATGCTCAAGCTGCAGAGGACCGGCGCGCAGCTTGTGGCACTGACGACAGCCAGCGCACGCCAATTGCGTTCCGCTCATCCGCGAGCTAGCCACCGGGTACAGCACCACTATAAGCTGCATACAGACAGGTCGTGGCAGGGCTCCTGCCATGCCGCGGTTCAGTGTCGTGCGAATGTCATAGCCGCCTATCGTTGAAAGAGGCCACGCATGTCGATAGACGATGCTGTCGAACGCCTGAGCGACGACAAGGACGACCACAACAGATGGGTGGGCGTTTACATCGGCATCCTGGCGGTTCTTCTTGCCATCTGCAGCATGGGCGGCGGCAACGCGGCCAAGGATGCCAGCCGCGCTCACATCGAGGCCGCGAACACGTGGGCCTTCTTCCAGGCCAAGAACATCCGGCGCAACGCCATCAGCATCCACATCGACGACATGGAACTGATGCTGGCCACGCAGCCCGCCATGCCGCCAGCGGCGCGCGCGACCGTTCAAGCCAAGATCAAGGACTACCGCGCCGAGTACGAACGGCTGACCAAAGACCCGGAGAAAGGCGAGGGCCTGGACCAGCTCTCCGCGAAGGCCAAGGCCTGGGAGATGGAGCGTGACATCGCCATCCGCAAGGACCCTTACTTCGACTGGGCTGAGGCCATGCTGCAGATCGCCATCGTGCTCGCCTCCGTGCATCTGATCATCGGCAACACGGCCCTCCTCGGCCTCAGCGGGGGCCTGGGCGCGTTCGGACTAATCCTGATGCTGAACGGGTTCACGCTGCTTGTGCGCCTACCGTTCTTGGGTTGACGCGCGCAGCGTCCGTCGCATCACGTCCTGCTTGAGGTCTTGTGCGGACAGCAGGGGTGAAATCTGGAAGTCCTTGGCTCGCTGCGGGCCGGCGATGGCAGCAGGAAACCGGCTTGAAACAACTGCTCGATGTCCGCTGCGGATCAAAGCGGACGCCCGCGTTCTAGCGGGGGAATCCGAAATCGAACCGCCGTTACTCCCCGGGCCGGCCTGTCTTGCGGGGGCGGCCGTGGCGGTGTTTTTTCTTTTCGGTTTCGTCGGGGATGTCGATGGTTTTCACGGGGCGCGGCTTGTTGCTGACGGGCAGCCCGCGTTCGGCGTGGGGGCCCATCTCGTCGAGGGTGGGTTTGTGCGGGCCCTTGACCTGCTCGCCGTAGGCACCGGCCTTGGTGCGCGGGTCGACATCGGGCGAGCGCGGGGCGTGATCCTGCCCCTCACCCCGGCCCTCTCCCCGTGAAGAACGGGGAGAGGGGGAGTCGCGCGCGGGGATGGGGCGGTTCCGGTTGGAGCCCATCTCGTCGAGGGTCGGCTTGCGAATGCGGGAGGGAAGGTCGCCGTCGCGGGCGGGAATGGCGCGGTCGGTGCCGGGGCCCATGTCGTCAAGCGAGGGTTTCTTGGCGCGGGTGCCGGGCGTGACGGTGGTTTGCGCGTAGGTGGGTTGTACAGGCTGGTACTCGCGTTGAATGCGCGAGCCAGGTTCCCTCTCCCCGTTCTTCACGGGGAGAGGGTTAAGGTGAGGGGCGGCCTTAGTCGCCGACGATGGAGTTTGCCGCTGCCCCTCACCCCGGCCCTCTCCCCGCGCTGATGGAAGGTGTGATGAGGTCGGCGATGCGCGGGGAGAGGGGGAGGAAGGAACCCGCCCGCTCTTCGCTGCCGGCATATTCGCCTTGGGGCCGTACTTGCGGTCGCCGGCGAAGGCGCCGGCGCGTTCTTCGACGTCGGCCTGGCGGGCGAGGGGATCGTCGGCGATGGCGAGCTCGGTCTCCCGCAGGCGCTTGACCTCGTCGCGCAGGCGCGCGGCGGTCTCGAACTCCAAGTCGGCGGCGGCCTCCTTCATCTTCTTTTCGAGGTTGGCGATGACGGCGGCAAGGTTGTGACCGATGAGCGGCTTGGCGTCCTCGGCGAGGCCGGTGTCGACGGTGACATGGTCCTGCTCGTAGACGCTGGAGAGCACGTCGGCGATGTTCTTGCGCACGCTTTCCGGCGTGATGCCGTTGGCGGCGTTGTAGGCCTGCTGCTTCTCACGGCGGCGCTCGGTCTCGGCCATCGCGCGTTGCATGGAGCCGGTGATCTGATCGGCGTAGAGGATCACCTTGCCGTCGACGTTCCGGGCGGCGCGGCCGATGGTCTGCACCAGCGAGGTCTCGGAGCGCAGGAAGCCTTCCTTGTCGGC
>CADEEC010000065.1:0-17764 GCA_902826255.1 uncultured Hyphomicrobiales bacterium
ACTATTCGCTCGACGGCAAGAAGGTCGATTTGGAGAGCGCAACGGGCGGCACCGGAAAGCTCAAGCAAAACGACCGTCTGGTCGTGGTGCTGAAGGTCAACGCCACGGAAACCGGCGGCCGCATCCTGCTGGTCGACCGCCTGCCCGCCGGCCTTGAGATCGAGAACCCGCGGCTCGTCGACTCGGGCGACATCCGCAGCCTCGACAGGCTCAAGACTACGCTGGCGCCGCAGCACACCGAGTTCCGTGACGACCGCTTCGTGGCCGCCTTCGACTTCTTCGGCGGCGCCAGCGATCATCGCCGCGGCTTCAGGGGTGGCGACGGCGACAGCGGATCGCCGGTGGCCTCCGCGACGGTCGCCTACGTCGTCCGCGCCGTCACGCCCGGCAGCTTCGTGCATCCGGCGGCAACCGTGGAGGACATGTACCGGCCGGAGCGCTTCGCGCGCACCGCCGCCGGCCGTCTGGACATAGGTGCCAGGGAGTAGAAGCGCCGATGCGCACCGCACCGGGCAGAGAAACGAGAAGAGCGCCGTCCTTCGCGGACGACGCTCGATCCTCACTTTTTCTTCGCGGCCTTTTTCTTGATCGCCTTCTTGGCGACCTTCTTCACCGTCTTCTTCACCGTCTTCTTCGCGCCGGTCTCGGCCTTGCTCTTGCGCTTCAGGTCCATGCCGTGCGCACGTTTGTACGTCTGGATGTCCTTGAACTTGCCTTCCTTCGTGCGCACCGCATAAAGCTTCTTGCCGCCGGTGCTGCGATGCGTGGTGCGTCTGGCCATCTGCCCCTCCACTGATTCGCGATGCGTCACTATCGTAACCTTATGATCAAAGAGCAACTGTCCGCTGCCGCACCATTCGCGTCATCCCGACGCGGACTGCGCGTGTTCGCGCTCAGCGCGATTGCGCTCGTCGTACTGATGATCGCAGCTGCCGCCAGTCTGCTCGCATGGATGCACACCGCGCCGCTCGATCTGTCGCGTGCGCAGGATCTCTCCGTCACCGTGCTCGATCGCAACGACCGCCTCTTGCGCGCCTACACCGCCAAGGATGGCCGCTGGCGTCTCCCGGCCGACGTGAGAAACGTCGACGCGCGCTACATCGCCATGCTGCTTGCCTACGAGGACAAACGCTTCCGCCGGCATCACGGTGTCGATCCACTGGCGGTGGGCCGCGCTGGCTGGCTGTTCGTGCGCCACCAGCGCGTCGTGTCCGGCGCCTCCACCATCACCATGCAGGTCGCGCGGCTTCTCATCGGCCAGCACGACCGCACGCTGTGGGGAAAATTCCGCCAGATGCTGCTGGCCTTGCAGCTCGACTGGCGCCTGTCGAAGGACCAGATCCTCAACCTCTACCTGCGGCTGGCGCCCTTCGGCGGCAACCTCGAGGGCGTGCGCGCCGCCTCGCTCGCCTACTTCGGCAAGGAGCCGCGTCGCCTGTCGATCGGAGAGGCCGCGCTGCTGGTGGCGATCCCGCAATCGCCGGAGATGCGCAGGCCGGACAGGTTCCCCGTCTCCGCGCGTCGCGCGCGCAACCGCGTGCTGATGCGCATGCAGTCCGCCGGGCTGATCTCGGCGGAGGAGGCGGCCCGCGCCGATCGCGAGCGCGTTCCCAACTCGCGGCGCGACTTTGCCATGCTCGCTCCGCACCTGAGCGACGGCCAGCTCGAGCGCCACCCCGGCCGCGTCGTGCACAAACTCACGCTCGACTTCGCAGCGCAGGCCAATGTCGAGCGACTCGTGCGCGACTACCTCGCCACGCTGGGCCCCCGCCTGTCGGCGGCCGTGGTTGTCGTCGACCACCGCACCGGCGATGTCATCGTGCACGTCGGCTCGCCCGGCCTGCTCGACGGCGACCGCTTCGGTGCCGTGGACATGACGATCGCGCTGCGCTCGCCCGGCTCCACGCTCAAGCCCATCATCTATGGGCTGGCCTTCGAGCTCGGCCTCGCTCATCCCGAGACGCTGATCGAGGACAGGCCCGCGCGTTTCGGCACCTACGTGCCGAAGAACTTCGACAGCGACTGGCACGGCACCGTGTCGATCCGCACGGCGCTGACGCAATCGCTCAACATCCCCGCCGTGAAGGTGCTGGAAGCCGTCGGCGCCGGCCGGCTCTACGGGCGCCTGCAGCAAGCCGGCGTGCAGCCCGTGCTGCCGAAGGGCACCGACCCGTCGCTAGCCATCGCGCTCGGCGGACTTGGGTTGCGCCTCACCGACCTCGCATCGCTGTATGCTACCGTCGCCAACGGCGGCGCGCCCGTCGTCCTGCGCCACGACCGCGACGTGAAAGCGCGCAAGCTGCCCGAGAACGCGCCGCACCTGCTCTCGCACATCGCCGCCTGGTACGTGGCCGAGATCCTGTGCCAGGCCATTCCACCCGCCAACGCCAAGCCCGGCCAGCTCTGCTACAAGACGGGCACCTCCTACGGCTTCCGCGATGCCTGGTCGGTCGGCTTCGACGGCCGCTACGTGATCGCCGTCTGGGTGGGCCGGCCTGACGGCGCCTCGACGCCGGGTCTCACCGGGCGCACCGCCGCCGCGCCGCTGCTGTTCGATGCCTTTCAGCGGTTGACCACACAGCGCACGCCGCTGGCCCCTGCACCGGGCGGCGCGCTACGCGTCGCCAACACCGAGCTGCCGCCGCCCTTGAGGCACTTCCGCGAAACGCGCGCCGACGATGCCGGCGCGACCACCCGCGAGCCGCCGGTGCGCATCGCCTTCCCGCCCGACAGGTCGGAGCTGGAAGTGGAGGACGGCCAGACCACGCTCGTGCTGAAGGCGGAAGGCGGCACGCTGCCGCTCACGTGGCTCGTCGACGGCCAACCCGTGGAGGCCGACGGCACGCGCCGCGAGGTGGAGATCGCCGCACCCGGGCACGGCTTCTCGAAGCTTTCGGTTATCGATGCCCACGGCCGCACCGACCGCATCGGCATCCGCCTGAAGTAGCAGATTCCAGGGCGAAATCCGATCTGATCGGCTCGCTGCTTCGTTGCCATCCCGGAATTGCGCGTGAGCGCAATATCAGGGACTCAGCGCTACAAGTGGAGATGGAGCTTTTGGCTCTGGGTCCCGGCTCTCGCTGCGCTCGGCCGGGATGACAAGTTCTGGTTCAGCCAGAGTGGAAAGTAGCTTCAGTTCACCGGAACGCGGGCATCCTGTCTCGGAGCAGCCGCGCGGCGCTGTGGGGTGCCCTTCGCACCCGACATGCGCGCATCCTTGAACCACTCGGTGAGGAAGTCGAGCAAAACGCGCATGCGTGGCAGCATGTGCTTGGCACTGGGATACAGCGCCCAGATCGCCGCGTTTCCTGCAACCTCGTAGTCCGTCAGCACCGGCATCAATTGGCCCGACTTCAGCTCCGGCAGGATTTCCATCTCGGACACGCGCACGATGCCGCGCCCCTCCACTGCCGCCCGGCACAACAGCTCGCTATTGTTTGACTTCAGCGATCCGGTGACGCGCACCGTACTCTCGGCGCCGCCCTTGCTGAACGACCACATGGAGCGGTCGCCGAGCACGAGGCAGCTATGATTGGCCAGGTCATCGACGCGCGCCGGATTGCCCTTGCGCGCAAGGTAGGCCGGCGATGCCGCAACCACTTGGCGGTCGGTGGCCAGCCGTTTGGCGATCACCGACGAGTCCGACAACGAGCCGGTGCGCAACGCGAGGTCGTAACCGTCCTCCTGCAGATTGACCGGCCGGTCCATCACATCGAGCTGGACCTCGATCTCGGGATAGGTGCTGAGGAACGAGCACAGTGCCGGGGCCACGAAGCGCGAGCCGAGGCCCGACGGCGCCGCCACCCTCAGCGTACCCTTCGGATTGCTCACCCGGTCGTCGACGCTGGCACGCGCCGCCTCGATCTCGGCGAGGATACGCTCGACATGCGCCAGGAAGGTCGCGCCCTCTTCGGTGATGCGGATGGATCGGGTGGTGCGGTCGAACAGGCGCGCGGACAATTCCTCCTCGAGCGCCTGGATTCTCTTCGAGATGGTGCCTGGCGTCAGCCCAAGCTCGGTCCCGACTGCGGAAAGGTTCTGTACAGCAGCTACGCGCGCAAAAATGCGCATGTCCTGTATGTCCATCAGTCTCCCCCCGAGACAGTGCGGCCTGCGGAGCCGCTGTCGCCGGTCTTCTATAATTTCCTCTAGGGAAACAACCTTAGCGGCGAATGCCAGGGGATTCAAATAGGAAACGAGATGCGGTGTCTCAAAGGCGCAAAGTGGTTGATGCGCGTAGATCCGCTCTGGCGCCCACGCGGACCTATCCACGATATGGCAATCAGAACCGCTTCAGGAGCCGCTCTAGGTACTCGAGCTCCACGGGCGGACGCGTGGTCTCGCCCAGCCGGCGGCGCAGCTCTTCCAGCAATTCGCGCGCGCGCTGCACGTCGATCTCGTCCGGTACTCTGACGCCTGTGCCCGGGTCCGGCCCGTCGGTGCGCTGCGGCGGACGGCCCATGGGATCGAGCTCGCCCTGGTTGCCGTTCAGGCCGTAGCGCGAGGGAAGCTGGCGCATCATCTGCTGGGCCATGTCGCGGGCACCTTGCCGAAGCTGCTCAAGCGCACGCGTCTCCTGGTCCGCAGCACCCGCGAGGTCGCCCTCGCGCAGCATGCGCTCCGCTCGATCCATGGATTCCTGGGCGTCGCCAAGCTGTCCAGGTGCCTTCAGGCCCTGATCGCGCAGCCCGCGCTGCAGGCGACCGAGGCGCTCGCGCAGCTCGCGCTGGCGGTCGCCGAGACCGCCGCCGCCGGCCTGATCGCCGTCCTCGCCCTCGCCGTCCTCGCCCTGCTGACCCTTCTGGCCCTTTTGTCCTTTCTGACCCTTCTGGCCCTGGCGCCCCTTCTGGCCATCGCGGCCGCTCTGCCGCTGCTGGCCGAAGGTGTCGTCGAGCAATTGCTGCTGCTTGCCGATGATGTCGCCGAACTCGTTCATCATCTCGCCCATGCGCTGGCTCTGACCCTGGTCGGCCATGCGTCCGGACTGCAGGCGGTCGAGCAGATCGCGCAGCTCGCTCAGCATTTGCTGGGCCATGTCGCGATTTCCCGAGCGCGCCATGTTCTCGAGGTTGCGCAGCATCTGGTCCAGGTCGCGCTGCGACATCGTCTGTTGATTGCGGTCCTGTCCCGTCATTGGCGGCTGGCCCTCGGCCTGCTTCGCCAGCTGCTCCATGAACTGCGCCAGCGCCTGCCGAAGCTCCTGCATCAGCCGCTGGATTTCCTCGTCGGAGGCGCCGTCCCGGAGCGCCTGCTGCAGCTTCTCCTGCGCGGCGCGCAAGGCCCGCTCGGCATCCGACAGATCGCCGTCCTCGATGCGCAGGGCCACGTGCCAAAGCTGCGCCACCACGCTGTTGCGGGCCACCCGCGTATCCTCGCGCTGCAGCTTCCAGAACGCCGAGCGCAGACCGAGGAACACTTGCAGATCGTCGATGAAGCCTTCCGGCTCCTGCGTCAGCGCGTCGATGGCCTTCGACACCAGCACGCGGTTGCGCGAATCCTCGACCAGCTTGCGGCGCTGCTCGATGACTGCACGCGCCAGCGGCTTGGTGAAGCGCCGTTCGGGCAGCGTGAACTCGATCGACTCACTGGTGCCAACCTGGCCGGCCAGATCCTTGGCGACCAGCGTCAACTCCACCTTCATGCCTGCCCACGGATGCTCCGCGATCTCATGCAGGCTGAAGCCTTCGGCCTGCTTCGGATAGGCGCGCGGCAAGCGTAGGGAAATGGCCGGCGGCCGCTCGTCCGGAAGTCGCGCGCCCTTCAGCGGCTCGCGCGCCCATGCCGTCGGCGACGTATCCTCCTTGCGCGGCAGGCGGCGGATGCGCGCCTCCGCGGAGGAAACGCCATAATCGTCCTCCACTTTGTAATGCAGCTTGAGCGTGCCGCGCGCCGAGCGCTCGGCATCCTTCGTCATCGCGATCTTGGGCGCGTTGTCGGGCGTGACCGCAAACGTCCAGCTCGCCACCACGATGCCGTCGCTCGTCACTTTCACCGGACCCGGGTGGCGAATCTCGTGCTTGATCTCCAGCACGTCACCGGCTTTTGCAGGTGCCGGCGCGACAAGTGATTGTGTACCGCTGCCTTCGCCCGGCACGGTGACCGTCAAATCGCGAATGCCTGCCCCAGCAGCACGCACGATCAGCACGCTTCTGTCGGGAACGGTGATGGCCTCGGCGGTTTTCTTGTCTTGCGCCTGGGGCCCGGTGATGCCCCCGTCCGCCAGCATGACCGGCGGCTTGGCCGTGTACTGCGGCGGCGTCACCCAGGCATCGAGGCGGGCTTCTGCGCCCTTCGCCAGCGGGCTCAGCCGGAAGGCGGATGACAGCCGGTCTGCCGCGCTGTCGCCCACGGCCACCAGCAGCAGGAGCACGCCCAGCAGCAGCAAGCCGCGCAACGCCAGCGGGTCGAGCCTGTCCGTGCGCGGTGCCGGCGTGCCGACGCGCAGCCTCGCCAGCGAGTCCGCCAGACGTTTGCGGTGGGCCGCCCAGATCGCGCTGGTGCGCACGTCGTCGGCACCGAGCGTCAGCGTGTCCTCGTAGGATGACGCGGGCCGGTGCGCGACGCCCGATAGCCGCTCGACGCGGTGGATCGCCTGCTCGCGTGTCGGCCAGCGCACGGCAAGCAGCGCGATCAGCCCGCCCAGAAAGGCAAGCCCGAACAACCCGAGGATGATCTTGTGCGGCAGCTCCGGCAGCCGCGGCCAAAGGCCGGCCAGCGAAACCGCCATGAACAGTCCGGCAAGCCCAAGAAGCAGCCACGCACGCGGCCAGACCTGCTCGAACAGGAGCGCCCATTTGCTCAGGAGAACCTTGCGCTCGAAGCCGGCCTCGGGGCCCGAGCGAGCAAGCTTATGGCGTGCTGACATTCTCGCACCTTAGCACGCAGACGATCCGCGCCAGCGCGCATTCCAAGTGTTCAACCGCATTTGATGCAAAGACTGCACCAGCATTGCGACGCAACCGCGGCCAGAAAATTTGGTGGACGGCCGGTGGATGTTCGTTATTTGTTCTTGCGTATCGTCCGTGCGCTGTGCATAGTCCGGCGTCTCGCGGGGGCGTGCATGTACGGGCAAATCTCCACCGTCGCATTCGTTGGCATCGAGGCGCGGCCAGTTGAAGTCCAGGTGCGCATCAGCGGCGGCGCCCACGTGTTTGCCATCGTCGGCCTGCCCGACAAGGCGGTGGCGGAAAGCCGGGAGCGTGTGCGCAACGCGCTGCACGCGGTTGGTCTGGGTCTGCCGTACAAGCACATCACGGTGAACCTCGCCCCCGCCGACCTGCCGAAGGAGGGCAGCCATTTCGACCTGCCGATCGCGCTCGCAATGATGGTGGCCATGGGTGCGATCGCACCCGACGCCATCGAAGGCTACGCGGCCATCGGCGAGCTGGCGCTGGACGCCTCCATCCGCGCGGTGCCCGGTGCGCTGCCGGCCGCGATCGGCGCCAACGCACTTCACAAGGGCCTGATCTGTCCTGCCGGTTGCGGATCGGAGGCTGCCTGGGCCGACGAGACCATGACCGTGCTGGCACCGCCGCATCTGCTGTCCCTCGTCAACCACTTCAAGGGCTTGCAGACGCTTTCCCGGCCCAAGCCGCGCCTCGACGCCGATGATGCCACCCCGCAACCGGACCTCGCCGACGTCAAAGGCCAGGAGGGCGCCAAGCGCGCGCTGGAGGTCGCCGCCGCCGGCGGCCACAACCTGCTGATGATCGGCGCGCCGGGCTCCGGCAAATCGATGCTCGCGGCGCGCCTGCCCTCGATCCTGCCGCCGTTGAGCGCCGAGGAGATGCTGGAAGTCTCCATGGTGCATTCGCTCGCCGGCGAGCTGCTCGGCGGACGCATCGCCACGCGCCGCCCTTTCCGTGCGCCGCATCATTCCGCCAGCATGGCCGCGCTCGTCGGCGGCGGATCGCGGCCGCGCCCCGGTGAGGTCTCCCTTGCGCACCTCGGCGTGCTGTTTCTCGACGAGTTCCCGGAGTTTCTGCCGAGCGTGCTCGATGCCCTGCGCCAGCCGCTCGAAGCTGGCGAGACGGTCATTGCCCGCGCCAACCATCGCATCTGCTACCCCTCGCGCATCCAGCTCGTCGCCGCCATGAACCCGTGCAAGTGCGGGGCCAGCACGCCCGGACAGTCCTGCCGCCGCGGCCCGCGCTGCGCGGACGACTACCAGGCGCGCATCTCAGGCCCTCTGCTCGACCGCATCGATCTGCAGATCGAGGTGCCGGCCGTCTCCGCCGCCGATCTCGTATTGCCGGCCCCGCGCGAGGGCAGCCGCGAGGTGCGCGCCCGCGTCACCGCTGCGCGCGAGAAGCAGCGCGCCCGCTTCGCCGCGCTCGGCGCCAAGGGCATGCGCACCAACGCGGACTGCTCGGGACGACTGCTCGAGGAGATCGCCATGCCCGACGACGCCGGCGTTGCGCTTCTCCAGCAGGCCTCGGAACGACTTGGACTTTCTGCCCGCGCCTTTCATCGTGTCCTGCGCGTGGCGCGCACGCTCGCCGACCTTGACCAAAGCGAGAAAGTGGACCGCAACCACATCGCGGAAGCGCTCGGCTACCGCGGCGAGACGCTGCGGCAGCAACGCGCGGCGTGAATGCGTGCCCCGCCGGATTGGCGCTTGCGCGTGCGCATGCGGCAGGCAATGACAGGCCGATAGTTTGAGCCGTTTTCCCTTCCCGCAGAGCTTTCACCCCATGCCGTCTTCCCATCAGCCCTACGCGCCCGATCGGACGCTGGTGGGAATCCTGTTCATGCTGGCGGCAAGCTCGCTGTTCCCGGTGATGAACGGTTTGGCTCAGGTCATGAGCGCCTATTACACCACCGAGCAGATCGTGTGGGCGCGGGCGGCGTCGCAGTTCGTTTTCATCATCGCGCTGTTCGTGCCGTCCGTGGGCATCTCGGTGCTTCGGACGGCCGCGCCCAAGTGGCAGATCATCAGGTCCGTGGTGCACCTGATATCGATGATCTTCTTCTTCACGGGCGTGAAATACCTGCCGCTTGCCAAGGCCGCATCGATCAGCTTCACGGCGCCGTTCTTCGTCGCGCTGCTGGCGTGGCCGCTCCTGGGCGAGCGCATCACGCCCAGCCGGCTGTTTGCCATTCTGGTCGCCTTCACCGGCGTGATCATCGTCATCCGGCCTGGCAGCGACGTGTTCCAGTGGGCATCCCTCTACATGCTGGGCAGCGCCTTCTGCTACGGCATGTACCAGATCCTCACGCGCCGGGTTGCCGGCTACGATTCGGCGGAAACCACCGCCATCTACAGCGCCCTGGTGGGAACGGTGGTCATGTCGCTGGTCGTTCCCTTCGTGTGGGCGCCCATTGCGTCCTGGTCGGACGCGGCGATCCTGTTCTCGCTCGGCATCATCGGCGGCACCGCGCACTACTTCGTCGCGCGCGCCATGGTCCACGCGCAAGCCAGCGTGATTGCCCCCTTCGGATACTGGCAGCTGATCGGCTCGGTGGTCGTCGGCTACTTCATTTCCGGCTACCTGCCCGACGTCTTCACCTGGCTCGGTGCGCTCGTCATCGTCTGCGCCGGCATGCACATCGCATGGAGCGAGACGCGCCCGCAACCCGCTCCCAGGCGGCAGGAGGGCTGACGCCGGCCCGCTTTCGCTACTCCGGTTCGTAGCTTGCCACGGCGAAGGGGCCGCTCCACGTGCCGTCGGCCGAGATCTCGAGGATCAGTTTCTTCAGCACGGCATCGGCAAAACTCTCGTAGGACGACGCGACCACCACGAACGAGCCAGGCCCGCCGATCACGTTGTCGCGGTAGTAATCGTCGAGGTTGGGCTCCAGCGACAGGATCGGCAGGCCATTGATGTTGACGCCCTGGTTGACGGCGTCATCGCGGGCATCCTCCGCCGGACGGCCGCGGTTGTTGGCCCCGTCGCCGGAGACATCGATCACACGCCGCCCCCCGACAAAGTCGGTATCGCTCAGCAGCGTCATGGCGTGGTCGATGGCGCCGCTGATCGAGGTGCCGCCGCCGAACAGGTGCCGCTGCGCTCCGTCCACCGCGTCTGCGAACGCGTGCATCGACCGCTGGTCGCTGACGACCATCCACGGCACCACCTGAATCTGCTGCAGCGGCCCGGTCCACTGCGTCATGGTCACGGCAATGGCACGGTTGGCACCACCGAGGATCGCTTCCAGCAGGCGCGGACTGCGAAAGGCGGACGCGTAGCCGCGCTGCTGCAGAATGAACCGCTCGTTGCTCACGCTGCCCGATGCGTCGACGGCGAGCACCAGCTGCACATCGACGGACGTTTGCGCCTCGGCCCGCATGCCGCCGATCCATGCGGCACACGACAGGCCAATGATTGCCGGCAGACAAAAGCGCAGCCACGTCGCCATTGGGAACTCCCCCACGCGATGGGCGGCAACACGGCTATGCGCCGCCTCGGCTCAGCCACTTGCCAGCGCACGCAGGCAAAGCGTTATGCCCGCGAGCAGCAGCACCGAGTGCAGCACACGCAGGAATTGCTCGCGCGTCAAGCGCAGTGTGATGCGCTCGCCGATCCACATGCCGAGCACCATGGCCGGCAGCAGGCAGATTGCCAGGAGGACGATCTTGAAGTCCGAATACACGCCGGCGACGGCGAAGATGACCGCGCGCGTGAACGTCGCCATGCTGAGGAGAACGCTCTGCGTGGCCCGCAGCGCATCGGGCTCGTGCAACCGGCGCGAAAAATAGGTGGCATACAGCGGCCCGCCGCTGCCGAACAAGGCGCTGAACACCCCGCCGAGGAAGCCAAGCGGCACCACCCACCCCTGCGCGATGATGCGGTCGGCCGGCTTGCCGAAGAAGGTGTAGAGCGCGTTGCCGATGAGAAAGAGGCCCAGCGCCGCCATCAACGGGCGCGCGGGAAGGTTCAGCAGCAGATAGGCGCCGAGCAGGCTGCCGAGCACCATCACCGGCACCATGACCATCAGCTCCTTCACAGCGACCTTGCTGCTGAGGCGAACGCCGTTGGCCGTCGTCGCCACGCAATCGAGCAAGGCCAGCAACGGCACGATGCGCGACAGGGGCATGATGTTCACGAGCACAGGTGCAACGATCAGGCTGGTGCCGAAACTGACCAGCCCGAGGATGATGTAGCCGGCGAGGAACGCAGGGAAGGCGATCGCAAAGAGCGCAATGGACGGGAGGGCATCGAAAAGAGCCGACATCGTCCCGCGTCCCCCGGTGCAGTTTTTTTGTGCACCCGGCCGGAAGGCAGGGGCTCGCCGTCTCTTGGCACCCTCAGGTAGGCCTGTCCATCCGCCCCTTGAGCATGAGGCCAATGTCGTAGACGCGCGCCTTCGGCACGGCGAACGTTTCCGCCACGCGGCGGGCCGCCTCTGCAAGGCTCATCTCGCTCAACAGCGGCTCAAGCGCGGAAGCCAGATCCTCGTCGGTGGCCGTGGGCGGACCCGGAGGCCCGACGAGAATGACGAACTCTCCTTTCGGCGCGCTTGTCGCGGCCCACTTGGCCAGATCCGCCGGACTGCCGCGCACCACACTCTCGTGTAGTTTGGTCAGCTCGCGCGCGACAGCGACCTCGCGCCCGCCGTACACCTCTGCCATGTCCTGCAGCGAGGCTGCCACCCGCGACGGCGCCTCGAAGAAGATCAGCGTGGCCGGGGTGGCCTTCAGTTCCGCGAGCCGTGATTGCCGCGCGCCATGTTTCACCGGCAGGAAGCCCGCAAACAGGAACGTATCCGTCGCCAGCCCGGCGACCGCCAGCGCGGCCAGCGCCGCGCTCGCACCCGGCAGTGCCGTTACCGCATGCCCGGCATCGAGCACAGCCCGCACCAGCTTGTAACCGGGGTCGGAGACAAGCGGCGTGCCCGCATCGCTGATGAGCGCCACCGACTTGCCTGCACCCAGTTCTGCAAGAATGTGCTCGCGCTCGCGTTCCGCGTTGTGCTCATGATAGGCCCGCGCCGGCCGGCTGATCCCATAGTGCGCAAGCAGCGTCCGGCTGTGCCGGGTATCCTCGCAATAGAGGACATCGGCGCGCGCCAGCGCCGCCAGCGCTCGCAACGTCACGTCACCCAGATTTCCGATCGGCGTCGCCACCACATGCAGCCCGGGCGCCAGCGGCCGCGCGAGCAGACGCTCCAATTCCCCTGCGGCACGCGCGACAATGGCCGCCGTATCCGCCTCTCCGCTTCGCGGCTTCATGGTCGCCACGCTTCTCCCGTCGTCGCCTGCACGTGAAATGGCCCGAAATCGGTGATGTATGGCACATTTGCCCTAGTTCTCCACCGGCCGTCGGGCTAGCTAGGGTGTTGATTCTTCTGGGATGGGGGCCGATGGCCGCTCGGAACACCAGTTTACGCACATGGCGGCATGGCCTGCTGTCGGTCCTCGGTGCCGGGCTGCTGGCAGCGTGCAGCGCGTCCAGCCCGGAGACCAAAACAGGCTCCCTGCCGGGCGACACCGCCGTCAGCAAGGCATCCCTAAAGGTTGCCGTGCTCGCGCCGCTGTCGAGCCAGGGTCAGCCGGGGCTGATCGCCAAGAGCCTGAAGCAGGCCGCCGAGCTCGCCCTGTTCGAGCGCGACAACACCAGCATCCAGCTCATCGTCAAGGATGACAAGGGCACGCCCGAAGGCGCGCGCATCGCCGCCGAAGAGTCCATCAAGGACGGCGCCACGCTGATCCTCGGTCCCCTATTCGCCAAATCGGTGTCGGCCGCGGCACCCGTCGCGCGCGCCGCGAAGGTTCCCGTCATCGCTTTCTCCAACGACCGCCAGGTTGCCGGCGGCGGCGTGTATCTTTTGAGCTTCCAGCCGGCGCCGGAAGTGGAACGCATCGTCGGCTACGCCAAGCAAAAGGGCAAAACGCGCTTCGCCGCCCTCATCCCGCAGGACGCGTTCGGCAAGGCCGTCGATCCCGTTTTCCGCAGCGCGGTCGCGCGCGCCGGCGGCACGGTCGTTGCGCTGGAAACCTACGCCACCAACTCGGTTCTCGAACCCACGCGCAAGGTCAGCGAAGCAATCAAGGCGGCTGAAGCGCAAGGCGCGCCGGTCGATGCCCTGTTTGTGCCGGGTGGCCTGGAGTATCTCGACTCCATCGGCAGATTGTTACCGATGCTGCAGATCGACACCGCCAAGGTGCAAGTGCTCGGCACCGGCGGCATGGACTATCCCGCCATCACGCGGCACAAGGCCCTGGTCGGCGCCTGGTATCCGGGACCCGATCCAAGAGGCTTCAACGAGTTCTCGCAGAAATACTCGAAGAGCTACGGCGAGGCGCCGCCGCGCATCGCCAGCCTTGCCTACGACGCCGTCAACGTCGCCTCGGCGCTTTCGAGCTTGCCCGACGACCAGCGGTTCAGCGCGGCCAACCTGACGCGCACGCAGGGCTTCAAGGGAGTCGACGGCACCTATCGCCTGCTGCCCGACGGCACGACCGATCGCCCGCTGGCCGTATTCGCCGTGCAGAAGTCCGGGCCGGCGGTCATCGAGCAGGCCCCGGCTGAAGCGCCGGCACCCGCAGTCACCGCATCCGGCGGCGGCGGCGGCGGCGGAACCAGCCTGTTCAACAACATCTTCAACTTCAAGTAGGCTGCGCCCCCGCCGGCTCGAACGACAGCGCCAGCTGCCGCACGACTTCGTTCAAGACGAACATGCCGGCCGGCGTCGCGCGCAGCCGAGGGCCCTCCTGCGCGACAAACCCGAGCCTCGCCAACTCCTCGATCGCAGGCGCACCCGGCGCCAAGCCCGTCATCCGCGCAAGACGCCTCAGGTCAACGCCTTCCGTGATCCGAAGTCCCATCAACAGCGCCTCGTCGGCCTGCTCGCCGCGTGCAAGCGGCGTCTCCTCCACGGTGCCGCGGCCCTCAGCTTCGACGCGGGCAATCCATCGCTCCGGATTGCGTTCGGAAACCAGCGCGCAACGCGCGCCGTCAATGAGCAGACGGCCATGCGCACCGGGACCGACCCCCGCATACTCGCCATAGCGCCAATAAAGCAGGTTGTGCCGGCTCTCCTCGCCGGGCGTCGCGTGGTTTGAAATCTCGTAGGCCGGCAGGCCGGCACGCGCCGTCAGCTCCTGGGTCACGTCGTAGAAGGCGCGCGCCAAATCGCCCTCCGGCACCCGCAGCTTGCCGCGGGCAAAGAGCTCGGCAAACGGCGTGCCCTGCTCGATGGTCAGCTGATAGAGCGACAGGTGGCGCCCGGCGATGTCCAACGCCTGCGCCAGTTCGGATTGCCAAGCTTCGACGGTCTGCCCCGCGCGCGCATAGATCAGATCGAACGAGAACCGGTCGAAGGTCGAGCGCGCCACCTCGATCGCCGCGCGCGCCTCCGCCACGGTATGCAGCCGCCCCAGCGTGCGCAGCGCGGCATCATCCAACGCCTGCACGCCGAGCGACACGCGGTTGACGCCCGCGGCGCGATAGCCGCGGAAGCGCCCCGCTTCCACGCTCGACGGGTTCGCCTCCAGCGTGATCTCCGCCCCTGGCGCAATCGTCCACCCGCGCGCGATCGCGTCGAGAATGGCACCCACGGCCTCGGCACTCATGAGCGACGGCGTGCCGCCGCCAAAGAAAATGCTGCCCACCGCCCGGCCGCGCACGGCCTCGGCCCAGTGCCCGATCTCGCGCACAAAGCCGCGCACGAACCGCGCCTCGTCGATGCCGGCGCCGCGCACGTGGCTGTTGAAGTCGCAATAGGGGCACTTGGAAGCGCAGAACGGCCAATGCACGTAAACGCCGAAGCCGGCCTCGGCGTTAGGATCCAAGGCAAGCGTCGGCGAACTGCTTGAACGCGCGGGCGCGGTGAGAGATGGCATGTTTGGCGGCCGGTTCCATTTCGCCGAACGAGAGCGTCTCGCCGTCGGCAACGAACATCGGATCATAGCCGAAACCACGCGTCCCGCGCGGCGGCCAGATCAGATGTCCGTAAACCTTGCCTTCAAATGTGGTCACCGGACCGCCCGGCCAAGCCAGCGTCAATGCCGCAGTGAAGTTGGCGCGCGGCCCCGGCGCAATCCAGGCGTTGCGGGCGCGAACCTCCTCGACAACCCGCTGCATGGCGACGCCGAAATCCTTACCCGGACCGGCCCAACGCGCCGAATAGATGCCGGGAGCGCCATCCAGCGCCTCGACCTCCAATCCGGAATCGTCCGACAGCGCCGGCAGCTTGGCAGCCTCCGCGGCGGCGACGGCCTTCAACTCCGCGTTGGCGCGAAAAGTGGTGCCCGTCTCCTCCGGCTCCGGCAACCCGAGCGGGCCCGCCGATACCGCCGACAAGCCGAACGGCGCGATCAGATCGTTGATCTCGCGCACTTTGCCGGCGTTGTGGCTCGCCACCACCAGCCGCATGCCCCGTTCCAGACGCTTCGTCATGCGAGCTTCCAGATGCGCGGCTCGGCAAACTCCAGGCAGTTGCCGGCCGGATCGCGAAAGTAGATGGAGCGCCCGCCGCCCGGCCACTCGAAGTCCGCTTCGATGGCGACGCCCCGCGCCTCGATCCGGTCGCGCCAGCGCTCGATGTCGGTTGCCGACGCACGAAAGCAGATATGTCCCGGCCCCTTCGCGCCATGCGGCGGCACCGGCAGCGCATCGGCTGCCGGCGACGCCGCCGTCGCCTCCGGATTGAAGATCAGCAAAACCTGGTTGCCGCACCGGTAGAACAAGTGCCGCTTCGCCACTTTCGTGAACGGCTCCATCCCGAGCGCATCGCGATAGAAGGCCTCGGCGGCCTCCAGGTCGGTCGCATACAGAACCGTTTCCAGTATGCCTTCAGGAGCCATGCGCGCTCCTCGCGGGTTCCGCTCACGTCACCGTAAGCTTCTGCAGCGAAATGAGTTCCGAGATTCCTTTGCGCGCCAGCCCGACCATCTCGTCGAAGGTCTCGCGCTGGAACGGCTCAGCCTCCGCCGTCGCCTGGATCTCGACGATCCCGCCCGATCCGGTCATCACGAAGTTGGAGTCGGTGTCGGCCTTGGAGTCCTCGGCGTAGTCGAGATCGAGCACCGGCGCGCCTTTGTAGATCCCGCACGACACAGCCGCCACGTGATCCTTCAACACGCCGTCGCGGATCATGTCGCGCGCTTTCATCCACTGCAGGCAGTCGTGCAATGCCACCCACGCACCGGTAATGGCAGCCGTACGGGTGCCGCCGTCGGCCTGGATCACATCGCAGTCGATGGAGATCTGGCGCTCGCCTAGCTTGGGCAGGTCCACCACGGCACGCAGCGAGCGCCCGATCAGGCGCTGGATCTCCTGCGTGCGCCCCGACGGGTGGCCCACCGTCGCCTCGCGGCGCGTCCGGTCCGTCGTCGCGCGCGGCAACATGCCGTACTCGGCCGTCACCCAGCCCCGGCCCTGGCCCTTCAGCCAGGGCGGAATGCGCTCTTCGAGGCTCGCCGTGCAGAACACATGCGTGTTGCCGAACTTGATGAGGCAGGAGCCTTCCGCGTGCATGGCTACAGCCCGGTCGATGGACACCGGGCGAAGCTCGTCAGGCTTACGTTTCGAAGGCCGCATGAGGTCTCAGGATCGCTCTGTTCGTGAAAACGCGCGCACACTAGTTCGAACCGTCGCGAGATGGAAGCAGCCATTGTCCGCAAGGTTTGACGCCGGCTCGGCCTTGATCCAAGATTCCGGCCAAACCACATGGCTGCCACCATGAACCAGGAAATACCGAAGGATCTGAGCGGTGTCGTCAGTGCTGGCGATCTGCGCAAGCTGAATGACCGGTCGCGAACGATCTTCCGTGAGATCGTGGAGAGCTACCTGTCCACCGGCGAACCCGTCGGCTCGCGCAACCTTGCCCGCCAGCTTCCCATGACGCTGTCACCGGCTTCGATCCGCAACGTCATGTCGGATCTGGAGGCCTTGGGCCTCATCTACGCGCCGCACACATCCGCCGGCCGGCTCCCTACCCAGACCGGCCTGCGCCTTTTCGTCGACGGCCTGCTCGAGGTCGGCGACCTTGCCGAGGACGAGCGTCGCGCCATCGAGCAGCAGATCGGCATGCGGCGCGAGCAGGCGCTCGACCAGGTCCTTGCCGAGGCCAGCGAGATGATCTCCGGCCTGTCCCACTGTGCCGGCGTGGTCCTTGCCGACAAGCAGGTGTCGCGGCTCAAGCACGTTGAGTTCGTGCCCCTGGAGCCAGGCAAGGCACTCGTCGTCCTGGTGAGCGAGAGCCAGGATGTGGAGAACAGGGTCATCAACCTGCCACCCGGACTGCCGCCGTCGAGCCTGGTGGAGGCGGCGAACTATCTCAACGCCCACATCCGCGGCCTGACATTGAACGAAGCCAGGGCGCGGATCGAGAAGGAGTTGGCGAGTGCCAAGGCCGAGCTCGACCAACTCACCCAGAAGGTGATCGAGGCGGGCCTTGCCACCTGGTCGGGCGCGCTCGATGGCCGCCAGAGCCTGATCGTGCGCGGACAGGCCAACCTGCTCAAGGACGTCGACGGCTTGGACAACCTCGAGCGCATCCGCCAGTTGTTCGATGACCTCGAAACCAAGCGCGATCTCGTCCAACTGCTCGGACTCGCGGAACGCGGCGACGGCGTCCACATCTTCATAGGCTCGGAGAACAAGCTGTTCTCCCTGTCGGGGTCGTCCCTGATCGTGGCGCCGTTCGAGAACGAGCAGCGCAAAATCGTCGGCGTGCTCGGTGTGATCGGCCCGACGCGCCTCAACTACGCGCGCATCATTCCGATGGTGGACTACACCGCCAAGCTGATCGGCCGCGCGCTGACTTGATTTTGCGCGCCAGCTGGCCGATATGCGGGGCGCGGGTCCGGTGACTGGCG
>CADEEC010000065.1:17864-19180 GCA_902826255.1 uncultured Hyphomicrobiales bacterium
GCCCTGCAGGCCGAGAGCGCCGACTTCAAGGACAAGTGGCTTAGAGCGCAGGCGGAGATTGAGAACATTCGCAAGCGCGCCGAGCGCGAGCGCGAAGACACTGCCAAATATGCGATCTCCAAACTCGCCCAGGATATCGTCAACGTCGGCGACAACTTCCAGCGCGCCATCGACGCGGTGCCTGCGGCCGCCGCCGATGAGGACGCTCAGCTCAAGGGGGTGCTCGACGGCGTGCGCGTGATCGAGCGCGAGCTCCTCAACGCATTGGAGCGCTTCGGCATCAAGCGCATGCAGCCCATGAACGAGCAGTTCAATCCGCACCTGCATCAGGCCGTCATGGAAATTCCGCGCAGCGACGTCCCGTCGGGCCAGGTCGTGCAGGTGTTCCAGCCCGGATACACGATTGAGGATCGCGTGCTGCGCCCGGCCATGGTCGCCGTCGCCAAGGGCGGACCTAAAGCGGCGCCAGCAGGCGAAACACAAGGCCGGCCGCCGGGAGATGACGACGCAACACCTGATTAACTTCGCGGTGGCAGGCCTCACAGAGGCCGCCAGCGCGACGGCGGGTGTGCCCTTCGCACACCGATCAACAGCTTCGCAATTTTCGTGCCTTCAGTGTCGGCAGCGGCCGTTGCAGGTCGGAAGAGCCCTACTATATAACCCACGAACAACAAATCGCAGCTCTAGGGGACTGTCCCCGGGGGTCGCTGACCTTCCGGGTTGTCGGGCGCCGTTTGGGCCCGTCCAGTTCGCCGCAGAATAGAGGATAAGCATATGGCGAAAGTCATCGGTATCGACCTTGGCACCACCAACTCCTGCGTGGCTGTCATGGAGGGCAGCAAGCCCAAGGTTCTGGAAAACTCCGAGGGCGCCAATACCACCCCCTCGATTGTGGCCTTCACCGATGACGGAGAACGCCTCGTCGGCCTGCCGGCCAAGCGGCAGGGCGTGACCAACCCCACCAACACCCTCTTTGCCATCAAGCGCCTGATCGGCCGCCGCTACGACGACCCGATGGTTGAGAAGGACAAGGGGCTTGTCCCCTACAAGATCATCAAGGGCCCCAACGGCGACGCCTGGGTCGAAGCCCACGGCAAGCAGTATTCGCCGGCCCAGGTCTCCGCCTACATCCTGCAGAAGATGAAGGAGACCGCTGAGGCCAAGCTCGGCGAGACCATCACCGAGGCCGTCATCACGGTTCCCGCCTACTTCAACGACGCCCAGCGCCAGGCGACGAAGGATGCCGGCAAGATTGCTGGCCTCAACGTGCTGCGCATCATCAACGAGCCGACGGCGGCCGCGCTCGCCTACGGCCT
>CADEEC010000066.1:0-4558 GCA_902826255.1 uncultured Hyphomicrobiales bacterium
CCGACGATGCTGCGGCTGCCAGCCGTGACCGCGCGGGCGAGGCCACACCGGCCAGCACGATTCGGTAAGGCCCGGATGGACGCTGTGGCCCTGGCGGGCGCGCTCACTCGCTCGCCAGGATCACGTTGCGCACGATCGGGTAGACCTGCTGCTCCCAGCGCCGGCCGCTGAACACGCCGTAGTGACCCGCGCCCGCCTGCATGTGGTGGCGCTTCATGTAGGGCCTGAGACCGCTGCAGAGGTCGTGCGCGGCGGCCGTCTGGCCGATGGAGCAGATGTCATCGCGCTCGCCCTCCACCGTCAGCAGCGCGGTGCGGCGGATCGCCTTCATGTCGAGCGGACGATCCCGGTAGGTGAGCTTGCCGGTGGCGAGCCGCGCCTCCTGGAAGATCCATTCCACCGTCTCCAGGTAGAACTCGGCCGTGAGGTCGAGCACGGCGAAGTACTCGTCGTAGAATTCTTTCGCCGCCTGCGCCTTCTTGTCCTCGCCGTTGGCGATATTCTCGTAGAGGTCCATCAGCGCCTTGCGATGGCGGTCGATGTTCATCGACATGAAGGCCGCGAGCTGCACGAAGCCCGGATAGACCTTGCGTCCGCCGCCCGGGTAGCGCGCCGGCACTTCCGCGATCAGGTTGCTGCGGAACCATTCGATGGGCTTGCCCATCGCCAGATCGTTGACCTTGGTCGGGTTGATGCGGGTGTCGATGGGCCCCGCCATCAGCGTCATGCTTCGCGGTTGCGACGGGTTGCCGGCGGCCGCCATCGCCGCAGCGGCAGCCATCGACTGCACGCAGGGCTGGCACACGGCGACGATGTGCGTGCCCGGGCCGATCACCTCGAGCCATTTAATGAGGTGCGCCACGTAGTCGTCGAAGCCGAACCGCCCGTCGGCCGTGCTCACGTCGCGAGCATTGTGCCAATCGGTGATGCAGACATCGTGCTCCGGCAGCATCGTCTGCAGCAGACTGCGCAGGAGGGTGGCGAAGTGCCCGGACAGCGGCGCCACCACCAGCACGCGCGGCTGGGCGACCTCGGTGTCCTTCTTAAAGTGCAGCAAGGTGCCGAACGGCGTGACGTCGAGGGGCTCCTCCGTCACTGCTACGTCGCGGTTTCCCATGCGGACGCTGGGGATTTTGAAGGGCGGGCGCACATGCGTCAGCCCGATGCGGGCGATCAGCTCGTAAGCCGCTGTAAGATTCCTGAGGTGCTTGAGCCTCTCGGTCGCCGCCCAGGGCGACAGGATCTCAAGCCCCGTCAGCGCCCAGGAGCGGACCGGCACCATGATGTCGGCGTGGGTCTGGTAGCCAAGGTACAGCATGCGTGCCGGTTGGAATGGATGTTGCAGGCGTGAGACGTCGGAATGCCCAGGCGATGGTCCGCGAGAGCCGGTTCCAGTGCTTGAGATGCAACTTCCGCACCAGCGGTGGACAAGCGCGCGATGGCCTCGGCGGTTCTGACGATCTCGAGCAAGAACTACTCGTCCTGGTGCCTGAGGGGATGGCTCGCCTGCAAGCTGGCGGGCCTGGAATTCGAGGAGGAGGTGGTCTCGCTCGACGATCCGTCGGCGCGGGCCGAGTTGCTATTGCTGTCGCCCTCGTTCCTGGTGCCGTGCCTCACGCATGAGGGGGTGCGGATCTGGGATACGCTGGCGATCGGGGAGTATCTGGCCGAGCTCAAACCGGAAGCGGCCCTGCTGCCGTCGGAGCGCGGCGCACGCGCGCATTGCCGCGCCATCTGCGGCGAGATGCACTCGGGCTTCTACAATCTGCGTTCCGCGCTGCCGATGAACCTGAAGGCCAAGTACAAGGGCCACAAGGTGTGGGCCGGCGCGCAGGCCGACATCGATCGCGTCACCGCCATCTGGAGCAACTGCCTCGCCACCTACGGCGGCCCCTATCTGTTCGGCTCACAGATCACGCTGGCCGACGTGATGTACGCGCCGGTGGTGACGCGCTTTAACACCTACGACGTGGCGCTCAATCGCGAGTGCGCCGCCTACTGCCGCACAATCCTGAAGTTGCCGGCAATGCTGGAGTGGATCGCCTCGGCCAGGGAGGAGCCCGCCGAGCTGGAAGAACTCGACATGGAGTTCTGACAGCAACGGCGCGACCGGTTGGCCGCGCCGTATTGACTACTCGAGTGTGTTAGCGCTGGACGGGCTGACGGGGCGGCTCGGGACGCTCGGCTGCCTTCTTCTCGGCCTCGATATCGCGCTGCGACTTGAACGGCGGGGCGTTGGCGAGGTCATCGCGCTTGATGTCCATCACCAGCTTCAGCTTGCCGTTGGCATCCGAGGCCATCTTGAGCTTGTCCATCGACAACGCCACCGAGCGCTCGCCGATACCGAGGAAGCCGCCGACGCCGATCACGAAGCCCTGGACGGACTTGGCGTCCTTGCTCAGCAGCAGATCGCTGACGCTGCCGATCTTGGTGTCGTCCGGCTGATACACCGTCTGGCCGACGATATCCCGCGTCAGCAGGGTATCGGCAGGCTGCGTCATCAGCTGACCGGCAACGGGGGCCTTCGGCGCCGGCGTGGCGGCCGGCGGCTGCTGGGTGCCCTGCGCCAGCGCTGCGGACAGGCCGAGCACTGTGGCGATGACAGCGACGCTCGCTCCTGACTTGAGCATGAGTATGTACCTCCGTTGTTGACTGTGCCGCCCTTGCGGGGGCTTGGCCAAATAAACGCGGAGGCAGAGGATTGGTTGCCGGTAATTTGCGCCGTTTACGGCGCATTTCGCGGTCGCCGCAAAGTCGTCAATATTCGCCGGGGCTGTGCAACAATTCGATGTGCGGCGCGCCGATCAGCGCCTTCGGAGAGAACCACGGCGGGAAATTGTTACCGCGCTTGGTATCGGGATTGTCGTCGACGGCAACATTGAGCGCGCGCCACGCGCAGAACCACACGAGCTTGGAGCAGTAGAAGCTGCTGTCGTCATTCAGGTCGAAATTGAAAAGATCGTACGGCTTGCCGATCTGCGTCTTCGCCGTCTCGACGAGACGAACGCCGGCCGCCTGATCGACGCCGCGGAAGCGGCCGTGCCAGACCTGGATGTTGCTGTAGCCCGCGAGCCAATCCGCATACGACACGCGCACGACGCCACCGCCACCGCGTCCGCTGGACGCGAACGGCGTCGCCTCCACAATGTAGGCGCCGCCGTTCGGCTGCACCTCGATCAGGCCGACGTGCCCGACGGAGAAGCGCGCGATCGCGCCCCGCGGCGCCATGGCCGGGCGCGGCAGCTCGGCCGGCGCGACTGAGAAGTATTGCTGCTCGAAGTCGGAATAGGACATTTGACCGAGCCGCTCGGCGACCTCCGGCGACAATCCTGCCGCCTGCGGGTTGTCGCGCATGCGCCGGCGCAGCTCCTCCCACGCCTCGCGGTCCTCCTTGTCGACCGGCGTGCCGGAGCGCGCCACCAGCCCGGAACGCTTGCGCTTGGGCCACAGCAGGTCGCCGGTGCGGAAATTCCGCATGTCGGGAAAGTCCGGCACCACGCCGGAATTGGATTCCTGCGCTGCGGCAGGTGTGGCAGCGAACGCTCCCGCGAACGGCAGTGCGCCTGCACCAATGAGAAATTTGCGGCGGTCCGGATGCACGGCCGTGTGTTCCATAGTCAAATCGGGCGCGCGCTCGCCCCGGTCAAAGAATCGCGAAGCCTGCTGCTAGCATCAGATGTTGGAGCGATCGTGACGGCGTCACCGTCCGGGATCGCAGCCGCCCTCGGCCTGAACTAGGATGGACGAGAGGAAACGATATCGGGAGGCACATCGAATGTCCACAAGGGGCGTCGCCGTCATCACCGGCGGAGCGAGCGGCATCGGCGAGGCAACGGCAAAACGTCTTGCGGCGGATGGGTTTGCAGTCGCCATCGCCGACGTGAACGAGCCCGCGGGCATGGCGGCAGCGGCTGCAATCGGAGGTGGCGCGCGCTTCTATGCCTGCGATGTCGCCGATGCGGCTTCAGTCGACGCAGCCGCCGCGCGCGTCGAAAAGGAGATGGGTCCGGCGCGCGTGCTCGTCACCTCGGCCGGGATCATTCCCAACACCGAGGGCGTGATGGATATGGACATGGAGGCCCACGACCGCATGTGGGCCGTGAACTACAAGGGCACGGTGCACTGCGCCCGCGCGTTCGCACGCCAGATGATCCCGCACAAGACTGGCGCCATCGTCACGCTCGGCTCCATCAACAGCCGCCTGCCGCTGCCGATCCCGGCCTACAACATGGGCAAGGCCGCCATCGAGCGGCTGACGCAAATTCTGGCGGTGGAACTCGGCCGCCATGGCATCCGCGTCAACAGCGTCGGCCCCACCTACGTGATGACGCCACCGCTGCGCGCACGCGTGCAGTCCGGCCAGCGCGACCTCAACAAGATCATGGCCGTACATGCGCTGGACCGCCTGCCGGAGCCGGCCGACATCGCCGACGGCATCGCCTTCCTGTGCTCGGAGGCCGCGCGCTCGATCACCGGTGTGCTGCTGCCGATCGATGCGGGATTCCTCGCCGCGGTCAGCTACCGCACGTATGCGGGCGGGATGCCTTGGAAGGAGTGA
>CADEEC010000066.1:4658-18978 GCA_902826255.1 uncultured Hyphomicrobiales bacterium
TCGTTCTGCGGGTCGATCTCGAGCGCGAGGCGATATTCGGTGGCCGCCTTCTGCTTGTCGCCCTTCTTGAAGTAGACGTCGCCGCGGTTGGCGTAGGCGAGCGCGAAGCGCGAGTTGATCTCGATGGCCTTCGTGTAGTCGGTGAGCGCAAGGTCGTATTCGCGGCGGATCTCGTAGGACCAGCCGCGATTATTGAAAGCGGACGCATTGCGCGGCTCGAGCTTGAGCGCGGCATTGCAGTCCGCGATCGCCTTGTTGGTGTCCTCGAGCTGGTTGTAGGCTTGGCAGCGGTTGTTGAAGGCCTCCGCCGACTTGGCGTTGGCCGAGATCACGCGCGTGCAGGCCTCGACCTGATGCTTGGGATTGCGGGGCTGCGTGCACTCCCGGGCCGCCGTGGTGTCCTCGCCGCAGCCCGCGACGACCAGTCCCAGAAGCAGAACCCCAACCCCGCCGCGCACACGCATGCTGTTCCTCACGCACCAAATGCCAATGCCCGGCCCTGTTTAGCCGAGCATTGGCGCATGAGAAAGGCGCAGGCTAGCCGCCGCCGCGCAGACCCGCCTCCGTGATGAGCTTGGTCCAGCGCTCCACTTCGCTTTTCACGAGCGCGTCTGTCTCGGCAACCGACAGCTTCATGACGCGGCCGCCCGTCTTGTCGAACAGCGCAGCAACCTCGGGCATGGCCACGACCTTGGCAAATTCGGCACGCAGCCGTTCGAGGATCGGCGCCGGCGTGGCGGCGGGCGCGAACAGCCCGAACCAGCTCTCCATGTCGAGCGGCGCGACGCCGGTTTCCATCACGCTCGGCACGTCGGGATGCATCGCCTGGCGGTCTTTCGATGAGACAGCGAGCGCGCGCACGGTGCCCGCATCGACCTGCGAGCGCGCGGTCGAGGAGATGTCGAAGAACAAATCGACGCGTCCGCCGAGTACGTCCTGATAAGCCGCCTGCGCGCCGCGATAGGCGACGTGCGTCAACTTCACGCCGGCGAGCTGCGCGGTGGCCGCCATCGCCAAGTGCTGCCCGGAGCCTTTGCCGGCCGAGGCATAGGTGACCTTCTCCGGGTTGTCGCGCGCATAGGCGATCAGCTCCTTCAGGTCCTTCTGCGGCAGGTCCTTGCGCGCAACCAGGGTGTAGGACCACGTCACCGCCATGCCGATGGGCGTGAAGTCCTTGATGGGATCGTACGGCAGGTCGGTATAGAGACCGGCGTTGAGCGCCATGTTGGAGAGCGCGCCGAGCAGCAGCGTGTAGCCGTCGGCCGAGGCCTTGGCAGCCGCTTCCGTACCCACGCGCGTACCGGCCCCCACGCGGTTCTCGACCAGCACGGTCTGGCCCAGCAGCGGGGTCAGCTTCTCCGCCAGGATGCGGCCGACCGTGTCGAAACCGCCGCCCGGCGGCTGCGGCACGACGATCTTGATGGTGCGATCCGGATACGTCTGCGCGACGGCCGGTGCCTGCGCCGTCAGCGCCAGTGCCGCGACGAGCGCGGCGGCTCTCGCCATGCGAGCCATAAAGTTCCCTCCCCGATTGTGTTTCACAGTGTTTTTTCAGCTGCGGGCATTGCCGCATCCGGGGAGGCTAGTGCGGGTCGGCGCGGAAAGAAAGCGTCTACGGATTCCATCAGAAAGGATGAAGCGATCCATCAGAGGCGCGGATGCCCATGTGGACGATTTGCTCCTCAGTAAGTCGCGCGCCCGCCCGAGATGTCGAACACGGCGCCGGTGGTGAAGGAGTTCTCAGCCGAGGCGATCCAGGCCACCAGTGACGCCAGCTCCTCGACCAGCACAAATCGGTTGCGCGGGATCTTCGACAGCATGAAGTCGATGTGCTCCTGCTTCATCTGGTCGAAGATCGCTGTCTTGGCGGCGGCGGGAGTCACCGCGTTGACCGCGCTGTCGTAGCCGGCCAGCTCCTTCCCGAGCGATTTGGTGAGCGCGATCACGCCGGCCTTGGAAGCGGAGTAATGCGCCGCGTTCGGGTTGCCTTCCTTGCCGGCGATGGAGGCGATGTTGACGATGCGGCCGTAGTTCTGCGCGATCATCAGCGGCACGACCGCATGCGAGCAGATGAAGGGGCCGTCGAGGTTGATGCGCATCACCTTGCGCCATTCCTCCAGATCGGTTTCCCACACCTTGGCGTTGGCGCCCGCGATGCCAGCATTGTTTATCAGGATATCGATGCGGCCGAGCGCCTTGACGGTGGCATCGCGCGCCGCCACCACAGCCGGCAGATCGGTCACGTCGCAGCCGATCACGCTGACGCCGCGTCCGATCTGCTGAGCCGTCCTCTCGGCCAGCGCGATGTCGCGATCCCAGATGGCAACGCTGGCGCCGGAAGCCACGAAGCGCTCGGTGATGGCCTTGCCGAAGCCCTGTGCGCCGCCCGTCACCACGGCCGTCCGCCCCTTGAGATCAATGCTGTTGGGCATGTCGTTCCCTCCGCTGCTCCGGACCTAGATGCGCACAGGGCTGCGGCCCGGGCAACCGGGGCGCGCTTGGCCACCGGCGCAGGCAACGCGCGGACATCGGCCGCAGATCGATGTGCATAAACAAGAGATTTATTCCTACAGTGCGTCAGACGACGTATAGTCCGTGGGCACCTGTTCCAAGGCGGACCGCGGACAACCGACGGTGATCGCAGAGACCAGGCCATCCGAAACGCGCTGCGCCCCGATGGCAGGCAGCGCAAACAGAGAAGGACCCTCTATGCAGAACATGCACACGCCGCCACCTTCATCCCGCTTCGCCACGCGACCCCTCTACCTGCAGGTGCGCGATGTGCTGGCCGAACGCATCGCCAGCCACGCGTGGAAACCCAGCACCGTCATCCCCAACGAGGGCGATCTGGCGCGCGAGTTCGGCGTCAGCTCGGGCACCATGCGCAAGGCCCTCGACCTGCTCGAGGCCGAGCGGCTGCTGACGCGGCGCCAGGGCCGCGGCACCTACGTCAACGACCAGGCTTCCGCCGATCTCTCCACGCGCTACACCAAGATCTGGGGTCTCAAGGGCGAGCACATCACGGGCGACATCTCGCTCGTGCGCAGCGAGGAGACCGAGGCCAACGAGGCCGAGTGCCTCCGCCTGCGCCTCAAGCCGCCGGATCGCGTGCACCGCGTGCAGCGCGTGCGCGCCTACAAGGGCGAGGCGTTCCTGGTGGAGGATATCGCGCTGCCGGCACAGCTGTTCCCCGGCGTCGCCGAGCGCAAGGAGACACCGCCGCGCATCGTCTCGCTGGCGCAGGAGTTCGGCATCCTGCTCGGCAAGTGCGAGGAGCGCGTCTACGTCGGCACGGCTGCCGCGGATGTCGCCCAGCGGCTCAACCTCGCGCCGGACGCGCCGGTGCTGGTGCTCGACCGTGTCATCTTCGACCTCGACGGGCGCCCGGTCGAGTGGCGGCTCGGACGCGGCAACTTCGTCGGCAAGTACTATCTCGCCGAGTTTGCCTGAGCGGGAGCGCATTCAGCGCGTCCTGCGCAGCACGGCGACGATCTCCACGTGCGGTGCATAGAGAAACTGGTCGATGGGAGTGACGCTCTCGATGGCGTAGCCGCCGTCGACCAGCAAACGCACATCGCGCGCGAGCGTGCCGGCGTCGCACGATACGGCCACCAGCACCGGCACCTTCGACTGGGCGAGCTGGCGGGCCTGGGCCACGGCACCGGCGCGAGGTGGATCGAACACCACCGCATCGAAGGCCTTGAGCTCCAGGCTCGACAATGGCTCCCGGAACAGGTCGCGCACCTTGGTCTCGATCGGCTTCAGGCCCTGGCGGCGCTGTGCCGCTGCCCTGAGCGCGGCGATCGCGGGCGCGTGGCTGTCCACCGCCAGCACGCGTGCACCCGCGGCAAGTGGCAACGCGAACGTGCCGACGCCGCAGAACAGATCGGCCACACGGCGCGCGCCTTCGGTTGCATCGACGACGCGCTGCACGAGCGCGCGCTCGGCCTCCTCCACAGCCTGCACGAACACGCCCGGCGGAACCGCCGTCTCGACGCCGCCGACCGGCAACGTTGGCACTGCACGCTCCACAAGCGGCGCGCCTGCCAGCGTCAACCGCGCCACCCCGCCCTCCAGCGCCAAACTCACGAGCCGCGCCATGGCCGCACCGGCGGGCGCGCGCACGCCCTCGATGGCCACATCGAGCCCGGCGCGCGTTGCCAGCACCGTCACCCGCGCTTCGCCCTGCGGCAGGCCTGCGCACAGCGCGCGCAGCGCCGGCAGCTTGTCCACGATTGCCGGCAGCAGCACCGGGCATTCCTGCACGTCGACGAGGTCGTGACTGCGCTGGCGATGGAAGCCGAGCAACGCGCGGCCGTCGCGCACCTTGGCCGTCAACACCGCCCGGCGCCGGGTGCCGGGCGCAACGCGCACCAGCGGCGCGATATCGGGCTCCAGCCCGCGCTGGGCGAAGGCCGCCACCACCTGATCACGCTTCCAGGCGGCATAGAGTGCATCGCTCATGTGCTGGGCCGCGCATCCCCCGCACACGCCGAAGTGGCGGCAGGCCGGCGCCACTCTGTCGGGGCTCGGCGCCGACACGATATCCAGCAGCCCCTCCCCCTCCGGCCTGCGCACCCGCTCGCCCGGCAAGGCAAACGGCACATACAGGCGCGCACCGTCCACGACGGCGATGCCATCGCCCTGGGCGCCGAGCGCCGTGATGTCCAGCACCTGATCGTCGGTCATCTCCAACACCTTAGCGCATGGATACCGCGTGGGGACGGGCGTCCGGCCACGTCCGCTCGCGGACATGTGATGATGTGCCCGAGCGGTACCGGGGATCCAACAGAGGGGGCTGCGACGTATTCCCCGTGCCGGGCCGGCAGTCCAACCAGCTGCTGGTTCTGCTTCGCGCTGAGCGTCCGCAGCTCAGGCAGCGCTGCAAGTAAGCCATTGGAGGAACCCCGTGAACCGCAGAGACACGCTCAAGCTGCTCGGCGCCGCCGTCGCGACGGCCGCAGCACCCGTTTCGCTCGTCCGGCCGGCGCTGGCGCAAGCCAAGCCGTTCGTGCTGCCGCCGCTCGGCTACCCCTACGAGGCACTGGAGCCGCACATCGATACGGCGACCATGAACTTCCACCACCGCAACCACCACAACGCCTTCATCACCAACCTGAACGGACTGGTCGACAAATACGCTGACCTCTCCAGCAAACCGCCGGAGGAAATTCTCTCCAACCTCACCGCAGTGCCGGAAGCCGTGCGCACGCCGGTGCGCAACAATCTCGGTGGCCACTGGAACCACGTGTTCTTCTGGGACATGATGACGCCGGGCGGCGCCAAGCAGCCCTCCGGCGACCTCAAGAACGCCATCGACGGTGTCTTCGGCGACGTCGACAAGATGAAGGCCGCGCTCAAGGCTGCCGCGCTCGGCCGCTTCGGCTCGGGCTGGGCCTGGCTCGCGGTCGGCAAGGACAAGAAGCTCGCCATCTTCAACACGCCCTATCAGGATACGCCGCATATGGATCAGGGCGCGGGCGCGGTGATCGGCATCGACGTGTGGGAGCACGCCTACTATCTGAAGCACCAGTACCGCCGTGGCGACTACGTCGATGCGTGGTGGAACGTCGTGAACTGGGACAAGGCCGCCGCCAACTTCAAGCGCGCCGCCATGTAGACGCTGTCATCCCGGAACGCGCAACGCGCGTATCCGGGACCCAGCGGCCACGAGCACCACGCACGCAACTTGCCGCCCTGGGTCCCGGCGCTCGGCCGGGATGACAAATGCCAAGGCGTGCGCGCAGCGCCGGGGTTGCATCACGATGCTGGCAAGAAAGAAGCCCTGGCCGGTTGGGCCAGGGCTTTTTCCGGCTGCCTGTGGGGGATTCGGTTTGGCAGCATAGGAAAAGTTGGTCTAGGGACGATCCACCCATAGGCCTGCGTCCAGCGCGGCGTCCAGCCGCCGCGCGAAATATTCCGTGTAAAATCTAACTTATTCCTGTGGATATCTTGCAGCGTCAGGCGCGCTCGCCGCCGATGATCCCTTTGAGGTCACGCCCCAGCGTGTCCATCACGGTCACTACGATCTGCGGCGCGTTGAGGCCCGCCAGTTCGTACATCTTCTCCGGCTTGTCGTGCTCGATGAAGACGTCGGGCAGCACCATCGGCCGCACCTTGAGCCCGCGGTCAAGGATGCCCTCCGTCGCCAGGAACTGCAGCACCTGGGCCCCAAAGCCGCCGACGGCGCCTTCCTCCACCGTCACCAGCACCTCATGCTCGCGCGCGAGGCGGCGCACGAGATCATGGTCGAGCGGCTTGGCAAAGCGCGCATCCGCCACCGTCGTCGACAGGCCGAGGCCGGCGAGCTGGTCGGCCGCCTTCAGGCACTCGGCGAGCCGCGTGCCGAGCGACAGCAGCGCCACCGTCGTGCCCTCGCGCACGATACGGCCCTTGCCGATCTCGAGCGGCTTACCTTCGCGCGGCAGCTCGACGCCCACGCCCTCGCCGCGCGGATAGCGCACCGCGGACGGCCCGTCGTCGATGGCCACCGCCGTTGCCACCATGTGCTTGAGCTCGGCCTCGTCCGCCGCCGCCATCAGCACAAAACCCGGCAGGCAACCGAGATACGCGAGGTCGAAAGCACCCGCGTGCGTCGGCCCGTCGGCGCCGACAAGACCGGCACGGTCCAGCGCAAATCGCACCGGCAGCTTCTGGATCGCCACGTCGTGCACGACCTGGTCGTAGGCGCGCTGCAGGAACGTCGAGTAGATGGCCGCGAACGGCTTGTAGCCCTCCGCCGCAAGCCCGGCCGCAAAGGTCACGCCGTGCTGCTCGGCAATGCCGACATCGAAGGTGCGCTCGGGAAACTCCCGGCCGAACAGGTCGAGCCCGGTGCCCGACGGCATCGCGGCGGTGACGGCGACGATCTTGTCGTCCTTGCGCGCCTCCTCGATCAGGCTCTGCGCGAATACCTTGGTGTAGCTCGGCGCATTCGGCTTGGCCGCGACCTGGGCGCCGGTGACCACATTGAAGCGGTTGACGCCGTGATACTTGTCGTCGGAGGCCTCGGCCGGCGCGTAGCCCTTGCCCTTGCGGGTGACGATGTGGACCAGGATGGGACCCTGGCGGGCGTCGCGGACGTTCTTCAGCACCGGCAGCATGGCGCTCAGGTTGTGCCCATCGATCGGGCCCACGTAGTAGAAGCCGAGCTCCTCGAACAGCGTGCCGCCTGTCCAGTAGGTGCGCGTGTACTCCTCCGCGCGGGCCGCCTTCTCCTCCCAGAACTTGGGCAGACGCTTGGCGAGCTGCTTGGCGACCTCCCTGATCTGCAGGTAGGTGCCGCTTGAACTGATGCGCGCCAGGTAGTTCGACAGCGCGCCTACCGGCGGCGCAATCGACATGTCGTTGTCGTTGAGGATGACGATCAGGCGCTCGTTGCGGGCGCCCGCGTTGTTCATGGCCTCATAGGCCATGCCGGCGCTCATGGCGCCGTCGCCGATCACGCACACGACGTTGTTGGAGCCGCCGCTCAGGTCGCGGGCCACCGCCATGCCGAGGCCGGCCGAGATCGAGGTGGAGGAATGCGCGGCGCCGAACGGGTCGTACTCGCTCTCCGAGCGCTTCGTGAACCCGGAGAGGCCTCCGCCCTGCCTGAGCGTGCGGATGCGGTCGCGACGGCCCGTGAGGATCTTGTGCGGATAGGCCTGATGCCCGACGTCCCAGATCAGCCGGTCGCGCGGCGTGTCGAACACGTGATGCAGCGCCACCGTCAGCTCGACCACGCCGAGCCCGGCGCCCAGGTGCCCGCCGGTCACCGACACGGCGTCGATGGTCTCGCGCCTGAGTTCCTCGGCGAGCTGCGCGAGATCGGACTCAGGCAGCCGCCGCAGGTCTTCCGGCGTCTTGACTGTGTCCAGCAATGGCGTTTTCGAGGTCTGGGTCATGAGCAATACATCGTTGAAAGCTCAGTCGTTTCCAACCCCGGCATGGTCGGTCGCAGGGGGCGGTCCAGCTATAGGACTATAGTCGGTCGGCTTGGTTTGAATGAGGAGGATGTGCCTGCCGCGTTACTGTGCCTCAGTCCTGCGGCCGGAACGGCTGGGTTCCGCTCACTTCGCCGCCGGGGCCGACGATCAGCTTCTCCACCTTGGCTTCGGCCTGCTTGAGGAGCCGGTCGCAATGGTCCTTTAACGCTTCGCCGCGCTCGTAGATGGCGATGCTTTCTTCCAGCTCGACGTCGCCGCGCTCGAGCCGGGTCACGATCGACTCCAGCTCCTTCAAGGCTCTCTCGAAGCTCATGCCCTTGATGTCGGTGAGGTTCACGGCGGGCTTCGCCATTCCGGTGTCCATGCGCTGTTGACCAGGGTTAGGCGCTCAATGGCCGGCATCCATCAGAACCTTGACGTGCAGGGCCGCCGACCGCGCCAGTGCCGCGAGGTTGTAGCCTCCTTCCAGCATCGAGACCAGCCGCCCGTTAGCGTGCTTGTCGGCAACTTCGGCGAGTTTGGCGGTGGCCCAGCCGAAATCGGGCTCGGTGAGTTGTAGATTCGCCAGTGGATCGTCCTTGTGCGCGTCGAAGCCCGCCGAGATCAGCACAAGGTCCGGTGCGAAGTTGCGCAGCGACGGCAGGATGCGCGATTCGAATGCTTCCTTGAACGGATCGCCGCCGTCGCCGGGCCGCAGCGGTGCGTTCCAGATGTTGCCCACGCCCGTCTCGCGCAGCGCGCCGGTGCCGGGATAGAGCGGCATCTGATGCGTGGAGGCGAAATAGAGATTCTTGTCGCTCCAGAAAATGTCCTGCGTGCCGTTGCCATGATGCACGTCGAAATCAACCACGGCGATGCGCTCCGCGCCGTAAGCCTTGCGCGCATAGAGCCCGGCGATGGCGATGTTGCTGAAGATGCAGAAGCCCATCGCCCGCTCGCGCTCGGCATGATGCCCGCACGGGCGCACCTGCGCGAACGCGTTCTTGATGCCGGACTTGGCGTCGAACACGCGGTCCACCGCCATCAGCCCCGCACCAACCGCCCGCAGCGCCGGCTCCCATGAGGTGGCGGACAGCGCCGTGTCGGGATCGAGCCGCGCCGGCTCCTCGCCGGGCGACGGCCGCATGCTCTTCACCCAGTCGATGTAGGTGGCCGGATGCGCAAGCGCGATGTGCTCTTCGACGTCGTCGCGCAGCGGCGCTTCCTCGCGCTTGAGATCTGCGAAAATCTCGTGCGACAGCGCCTTGTCCACCGCCCGCATGCGGTCCGGCCGTTCCGGATGGCCCTCGCCCGTGTCGTGCTGGACGAAGATTGGATGGGTGATGAGAAGCGTGGCCATGGCGCTCGTGCGTACGGGGGTCCTGCACCTGATGTAGGCGATGGCGCCCGGCCTGTCACCCCGCGATCCGTCAGCACCATTCGGCTCAGCACAGGGTTGAGCCATCACGGCGCGGCCGTCACTTGAAGGCGCACCCTTGTTGCCTGGTGACCTGGATCCGCCTGCGCGGGGATGACGCTTGGGGTGAGCGCCACCTCATTCCCTCTCCCCATGGAGAATGGGGAAGGGAGAAGCACACGGCGCGGGAGGAGCGCAGCCGGCGAAGGAGGGAGATTGCGATGCGCCTTATCCCCGCGGCTCCGGGCTGTGGCAGCATGCGGTCACCGTTGTCTGCGACGGGACGTGGATGGGCCCATTCACTGTCCAATGTGGCACGGGCGGCGCCCGGAAGGAGAGCGAGTGGCTCGAGATCCGGGAGGCCCGGATGCACCCGTTTCCGGCGAGGCGCCAGCAATGGCGCGGAGCCGGCGACCGCCCTTCGCGGCTCAAGGTGCGATGGCGCGTAAGCGCCGGACACCAAAGACGTGCGCCGGGACTTAAAATCGCCGACGCGGGTGCCGGAAGGCAACCCCCGGGCCGTGAGGCCCTGGAGCCTGGAGACAGGTTCCCTTGGCGACCCGCAAGGGTCTCCTGGAGCGCTGATGCGCTCCGCGGTTGCCGATAGGGCACCCGCGTACCCGTCGCACCTCCGGTCTCGGGACCGGGGAGGGACGGCGCGTGCGCGAAGCGAGGCAGTGGGCAATAGGCAGCAGCGCGGCGCGTGGCCCTGGGTCCCGATACGCGAGTGCCGCGCGTTCCGGGATGACAATTTTGTTGGGTATCGCGTTCAGTTGCCATCCCGAGCGCAGCACATTTGGGATGCACGGCCTTGCCAATCGCAGACCGATTGAATTTGCTGTGCGCCTGATCCAGTGTGCCGCGCATCGCGCCCCGGCCAATGCTGGAGCCCTGCACGCAAGACGTCTCTGGGTTGTCGCAGCAGCAAAGGAACCCGCAAGGTGCGTGTCCAATGGATCATCGCGGCCGCTGTTGCCGCGCTCCTCCTCTACGCGGTCATCCTCTTCAACCGCCTCGTGCGCTTGCGCAACATGGTGCGCGAAGGCTGGAGCGGCATCGACGTGCAGCTCAAGCGCCGCACCGACTTGATTCCGAACCTGGTGGAAACCGTGAAGTCCTATGCCGCGCACGAGCGCGGGCTGCTGGAGGACGTGACGCGGCAGCGCGCTTCCAGCATGGCGGCGACGGGCGTCGAGAGCCAGGCGAGCGCCGCGCAGGCGCTGTCGGGCTCGCTGGGCCGGCTGCTGGCGCTGGCCGAAGCCTATCCCCAGCTCAAGGCCGACCAGAACTTCCTCGAGCTGCAAAAGCAGCTTGCCGACACCGAGGACCAGATCCAGATGGCGCGCCGCTACTACAACGGCGCCGCGCGCAACCTCAACATCGCCGTCCAGTCTTTCCCGGCCGTCCTCATCGCCGGCCCGCTCGGCTTCCGGGAGCAGCCCTTCTTCGAGCTCGAGAACCGCGCCGAGGGACAAGCACCGCAGATTTCCTTCCCGGGAGGCAAGCCGTGAGCCTGCTTCCACGCCTTGCCCTTGCGCTGCTGCTGCTCGCCGCGGTTCGCGCACCCGCGCTTGCGGTTGAGCGCATCACCTCGTTCATCAGCGACGTGAAGGTGGAACGCAACGGCGACCTCGACGTCACCGAGACCATCCGCGTGGAAGCCGAGGGCCGCGAGATTCGCCGCGGCATCCTGCGCGACTTCCCGACCCGCTACAACCGGCCCGACGGCTCCAACGTGGAGGTCGGCTTCAGCGTCGTATCGGTGACGCGCGACGGTTCGCCGGAGCGGTACGTCACCGAGCCGCTCACCAACGGCGTGCGCCTGCGCATCGGCAACGCGTCCATCCTGCTCCCGCGCGGGCCGCACGAGTACGTCATCCGCTACCGCACCACGCGCCAACTCGGCTTCTTCCCCGACTATGACGAGCTTTATTGGAACGCCACCGGCAACGGCTGGACCTTCACCATCGACCGGGCCGAGGCGCGCATCACGCTGCCCGAAGCCGTCCCGTTCAAGCAGAGCGCGTTCTATACCGGCCCGCAGGGCGCCCAGGGCCGCGATGCGGCGGTCGTCGAGCAGCAGGCCGGCCGCATCGTCTTCCGCACCACGCGGCCGCTGCCGCCCAAGAGCGGGCTCACCATCGCTGCCAGCTGGCAGAAGGGGATCGTGCTGCCGCCCTCTGCGTCACAGCAGGCAGGCTACTGGATCTCCGACAACCTGCTGATCGTCTTCGCCCTCGTCGGCAGCGCGCTCGTCGCTGCGTACTACGCCTACGCCTGGTTGCGCGTCGGCCGCGATCCTTCCGGCGGCACCGTCATTCCGCTGTTCGCCCCGCCCAACAACATGTCTCCCGCCGCCGTGCGCTATGCCGATACGATGGGCTTCGACGACCGCGCCTTCACCGCCGCCATCATAAACCTTGGCGTCAACGGACACCTGCGCATCGTGGAGAGCGGCTCGTCGGAAACGCTGACTCACCGCAGCGGCGGCCGCGAGGTAGCTCCCGAGGAGCGGGCGCTGGCAAGCAAGCTGTTCGGCAGCGGATATTCCGTCAAATTGAGCCAGAGCAACCACAAAGTTCTGGGCGCGGCCAAGGACGCCCTGAAAGACAGCCTGGATGCCGCCTACCTCGGCAAGCTGTTCACCAACAACTACGGCTGGTCCTTCGGTGGCGTGGGGCTGCTCGTCCTGCTCATCGCCGTGCTCGTGATCACGGCCTCGGCCAGCTTCCGCTATGCGCCCGCCGGCGGCCTGATCGCCAGCCTGCTGGTTCCGCTGCTGCCGGTGATGATCGGCGCCGCCATGCTCAACAGCGGCCTGCAGCGCGCCATCGGCGGCTTCTGGCAGGTTGTCGGTGGCGGGGCAATCCTCGGGCTTGCAGTCGCCATCGGGCTGCTGTTTTTCGGCGCGGTCGCGCCGGGCTTCGCGCATCTGCTGGTGCCGATCGGGCTGTTCGGCGTCGCGGCCCTCGTGGGCGTCGGCTTCCAGTGGCTGAAGGCGCCCAGCGTCGCAGGCCGCAAGGTCATGGACGACATCAGCGGCTTTCGCATGTACCTCGGCACCGCCGAGGAGGACCGCCTCAACCAGATGCAGTCGCCGGAGAAGACGCCTGAACTGTTCGAGCGCTTCCTCCCCTACGCGGTTGCCCTCGACGTGCAGAACGTCTGGGCCAAGCGCTTCGCCGGCGTGCTCGCGGCTGCCGGCGCGGCAGCGGTCGGCACCTGGTATGCCGGCACCCGCGACTGGTCGCGCGATCCCGTCTCCTTCGCCGATCGCCTCGGCGGCAGCCTCACGAGCACGGTTGCGTCAGCCTCGACGGCACCGGGCTCGACCAGCAGCGGCGGGGGTAGCAGCGGCGGCGGCTCGTCCGGTGGAGGCGGTGGTGGCGGCGGCGGCTCGGGCTGGTAAGCTGACGGTGCAATGAAGATCACCATCGAATCCAACGCCGGCAGCTTCGACTTCGCATGCGAGGCCGACGAGCGCATGCTCTACGCCGGCCTCGTGCAGGGCCTTGCGCTGCCCTATGAGTGCGCCACCGGCACCTGCGGCACGTGCCGCGGCCGCGTGACCGCCGGCTCCGTGCTGGTGGAGTGGGAGGAGGCGCCCGGCTACGCCAAACTCAGGCGCGAGAAGGGCGATATCCTGATGTGCCAGGCGCGCCCCACCGCCGACTGCACGCTGCGCATCCCGGCCAAGATCGCCCCGCACGCCAAACCGGAGACGCTGCCCGCGCATCGCACGGGGCGCATTCAAAACCTGCGCCGTCTCGTGCACGACGTCATCGACTTCGACCTCGCACTCTCCCAGCCGATGACCTTCGATGCCGGCCAGTTCGTCGTGCTGGAGGTGCCCGGCATTGCCGGCGGTCGCGCCTACTCGATGGTGAACTTCGAGCGCGCCACCTCCAGCCTCAAGCTCGTCATCAAGAAGATGCCAGGCGGCAAGTTCTCCGACTGGCTGTTCGCCAGCGATGTCACCGGCCAAGAGCTGAAGGTATTCGGCCCGCTCGGCCGCGCCACCTACGACCCCGCCGAGGGCAAGAACATCCTGTGCATCGCCGGCGGCTCCGGCATCGCCGGCATGCTGGCCATCATCGCGCATGCCGTCCGCGACGGGGCCTTCAGCGAACGCACGGCGCACGTGTTCTTCGGCGTGCGCACGCTCGCCGATGCGTTCTACATGCACGAGTTCGCCGAGTTCGCCGCGGCCGCGGGTGCCAACCTCGCGGTGACGCTGGCGCTCTCGCACGCGGTGGCGGAAACGCCGACGCATCCCGCGTTCCCCGCCGTCCGCCTCGCCGCCGGCATGGTGACCGACGTCGCCGCCCAGGCCATGGCCGGCCGCACCGACAACACGGTCGCCTTCGTCGCCGGCCCGCCGATCATGGTGGACATCGCACTGAAGCACCTCACGCACGAGGCCAAGATTCCGCGCGCCTTCATCCGCTACGACAAGTTCGCTTGAGCGCCAAGCCTACGAGAACGACCCGCGCCCGTTCCGCGCAGCGACCTAGGCTCCCGCCTGCGCGGGAGTGACGCCAGTTTGATCGCGCGCCCTCGCACGGCCGGCATCCCGCGCGGGCGGGCCAGTTCACTTTCGGCCTAGGCGGGGCTTCAATTGCAACCCGCATTCGAGCCTTCGCGCGCTAGCCCGGCTTCACGCCCTTGACCGCGTTGGCATACGCACCGAGCGTGAGGGGGCCGTCGTTTGCCTGCACCCGGGCGCACACCCTGTCCTTCAGCTTGGCGATGTCGCCGGGCGACATGCCCCGCAACGCTGCCCCAACCGTGGAGCTTTTCAGCCCGGTCGACCAGAACTCCTCGTAGCTCGCGAACGTGCGGGCGACGGCGATCTGCCGTGCCTCCACCGCGACGGCGCCTGCGCCCGACCAAAGCTCTGTCATGACATCCACGCGCGCCGCGCCGGTGCGTGGCGGCAGGGGAGGCGTGATGCCCATGGTACGCATTTCGGCGAGCAGCGGCTCCAGCGGAAATC
>CADEEC010000067.1 GCA_902826255.1 uncultured Hyphomicrobiales bacterium
TCCCGGGCATCACGCTGCAGATGCCGACTGCGCCACCGGCCGCATTGAGCATGTCCGAGCAGGCGCGCCTCGGGGGCCCCAAGCCTCCTGTTGCAACGCCTTCTCCGGCACCCGCCCTCAGCACGACCGCCCAGTTCCTGCGCGCGGCTCACACCTCGGCCTGCAGCATCTTCGGCACCGTCCTGGGGCCTGAGGCCAATGCCGCGCACAATAACCATTTCCACCTGGACATGGCTGAACGCAAGGTCCGCGTCATCTGTGAATGATGAACGGCCTCCTTATCGCTTGCTTCGCTGACTTGCCCGCGGGAAATTGAGCCTGCCGACGCCGTACCGGGCCGGCCCAGGGTTTCCGGAAGCTGCCAGCGATGAAGTCACTTGCCCAGCACCGTCTCGAACGCGGCGAACCTCGCAGCGCCAGCTCCGAACCGGCTGTGACTCAGCCCGGCTTTCCTGCGACGCGCATGCGCCGCAATCGCCGCACCGGCTGGTCGCGCCGGCTGGTCGCCGAGAACGTGCTGACACCCGCTGACCTGATCTGGCCGATGTTCGTCGTGGAAGGCAAAGGCGTCAGGGCACCGGTCGAGTCGATGCCGGGCGTAGACCGCATCAGCGTCGATCTCGCCGTTGCGGCGGCGGAAGAAGCGCTCCAGCTCGGCATCCCGGTGATCGCCCTCTTTCCCTATACCGATCCGAAGCTGCGCACCGACGACGGACGCGAAGCCTTCAACGGCAACAACCTCGTCTGCCGCGCCACGCGCGCCATACGCAAAGCCGGCCTCGACATCGGCGTGCTGCTCGACGTTGCGCTCGACCCCTACACGAGCCACGGACACGATGGCCTCATGCGCGGCGGCGAGATCCTGAACGACGAGAGCGTCGCCGCTCTGGTGCGGCAGGCCCTCATTCAGGCGGATGCTGGCTGCGACGTCATTGCGCCGTCCGACATGATGGATGGACGCATCGGCGCGATCCGCATGGCATTGGAAGCCAACGGCCATGGCAACGTTCAGATCATGGCCTACGCAGCGAAGTACGCATCGGCGTTTTACGGCCCGTTCCGCGATGCTGTCGGCTCAAGCGCGACACTCACCGGCGACAAGCGCACCTATCAGATGGACCCCGCTAATTCGGACGAGGCGCTCCGCGAAGTGGCGCTCGACATTGCCGAGGGCGCCGACATGGTGATGGTGAAGCCGGGCATGCCGTACCTCGACATCGTTCGCCGCGTGAAGGACGAGTTCGGCATGCCGACCTTCGCCTACCAGGTGTCGGGCGAGTACGCGATGCTGATGGCAGCCGCGCAGAACGGCTGGCTTGATGGCGACAAGGTGATGATGGAGAGCCTGCTTGCCTTCAAGCGCGCCGGCGCGGACGGCGTACTGACGTACTTCGCGCCACGTGCCGCCAGGCTTCTCAAATCGGCCTGACGTGGCGTCGACAGAAAGCCGTTCTTGGGTTGCATACACGATGTGATGCTGCGCGCATGTGAGCCCTTGATCGCGCACCTGCCGCTCACTTATCATCCGGCCCGTTGTAGCGTTGCGTGTGGAAGGCGTAGATGACCGAGCAGAGGAAGCACTTCCCTGAGTTCTATGTCACCGCGCCACAGCCGTGCCCCTATCTGTCGGGCCGCCTAGAGCGGAAGCTGTTCACCCACCTCACGCACGACAAAACACCGGCTCTCGTCGACAACCTCCTGAAGGGCGGCTTCCGCCGCAGTCAGAACATCGCCTACATGCCCTACTGCGAGGGCTGCCAGGCCTGCGTGTCGGTGCGCGTGGTCGTCGACGAGTTCGAGCCCACCCGCTCGATGCGGCGCATTCTCGCCGCCAATGAGGACCTCGTTCCGCAGCACCTGCAGGCGACGCCAACCTCGGAGCAGTACTCGCTGTTCCGCGCCTACATTGATGCACGCCATGCCGAAGGCGGTATGGCCGATATGACCGTGCTCGACTACGCGATGATGGTCGAGGACAGCATCATCGATACGTTCATGACCGAGTACCGGCTGAAACCGGAGCCGGGCGCCCGCAATGCGGGACAGAAGCGCCCGCTTGTTGCCGCCGCTCTCTGCGACCGGCTCTCGGATGGCATCTCGATGGTCTACAGCTTCTACGAGCCCGAGGCCTTTAGGCGTGGTCTTGGCACCTACATGATCCTCGACCACATCGCCTACGCGAAGCGCCTTGGCCTGCCCTACGTCTATCTCGGATACTGGATCAACGGCTCGCCCAAGATGAGCTATAAGCGCCGCTTCCGTCCGCAGGAGCAGCTCACCGGCAACGGCTGGACGCGCCTCTAGGATCGGCGCTACTTCGCGAGTTCCTGCTCGATCTTGGCCAGCATGTAGGCCCATTTTTCCTTCTGCGTTTCAAGCAGCACGCTCAGCGCCGCGCGCAACTCCGCAAGCAGGGCGCAGTCCGCTTGCTTGGCTGCGCCGCCGGTCTGGCCGCCGCCCGTGATGCGCACCAGCAGCTCTTCAGACTTCTGGTCGTAGGCGATGATGCGGTCGTCGCGCACGAACGGCTCAGCCTGCTTCAGGAACTCGTCGTTGCCCCAGTTGCGCTTCTCCTTGAGCGTGCGCAGCTTGCCCTGAAAAACGGGCGTGTTCTTGCGATTGAGATCGCGCAGAACGGAGCCCGCTTCGTTGACAACGCTTTCAAAATCGCTCTTGGCGCAGCCTGGTCCCTGGGCGATGGCCTGATGCCCGGCCCCTGCCGCTCCCAGCAGCAGCAGTGCCACCAGCGTCCCCACGAACGCCCGCATCGGTCAGGCTCCCCCTTCGCCCATGTTGCATCTACCGTTTAGCTGGATGCGGCGGATGCGCAAGTGGCGCAAAAATGACCCGGTGAACGCCAAATTCGCGTTCAGAACGCGCGGCCGAACTTGTTGGACTTGGGGAACCCGCGTGGCGCAAGGCGACCGGCCTGGGCGCGCTCGCCCACCCAGTCCCGCAACTCGCCATAGGGGAGCGTGAAGTTCCGGCCTGCCGGATCGAGCCAGGTCAGCCCTTCCGACTTCTTGAACACGCGCACGTCCGACAACTCGCCATCCTTGTAGCGTTGCAGGCGGACGCCCTTGCCGCGCGTCATCTCGTTCACTTCATCGAGCGCGAACACGAGCATCTTGCGGTTCTCGCCGATGACCGCGACCTGGTCCCCGTCAGCCGGCACACAAGAGCAGGCCTCCGCCGGCTCGTCGACATTCAGCACCTGCTTGCCCTTGCGCGTCATGGCGATCATCTCGTCCTCGGGCACGACGAAGCCGTGGCCCGACGTCGCCGCGATCAGCAGCTTGCGGCCGGGCTCGTGTACGAAGATCTCGGCGAACGCGTGGTTCTCCTCGAGATCCACCATGAGCCGTACCGGTTCGCCATGCCCACGTCCCCCGGGCAGCTGGTCGGCCGCCAGCGTGAAGACCTTGCCGTTGGTCGCCAGCAGCAGCAGCTTGTCGGTCGTCGACCCCTTGACCGCGCGCAGCAGCTTGTCGCCCTGCTTGAAATCGAGCTTCGTCAGGTCGTCCACATGGCCCTTCATGGCGCGGATCCAGCCCTTCTCGGACAAGATCACCGTGATCGGCTCCTTCTCGATCATCGCCTGCTCGAGGTCGACCTCGATGCTCGGGGCGTCGGCAAACGTGCTGCGCCGCCGTCCGACCTCGGTCTTCTTGGAATAGGCCTCGCGCGTCGCCTTCACCTCCTCGGTGATGCGCTCCCATTGCTCGTCATCCGACTTGATGAGCGACTTCAGCTGGCGCCGCTCTTTGGAAAGCCGGTCGTGCTCGGCCTTGATCTCCACCTCTTCCAGCTTCGACAGCGACTTGAGGCGGAGGTTGAGGATGGCGTCGGCCTGCACCTCGGTGAGCTTGAACTTGGAGATCAGCTTGGCCTTCGGATCGTCCTCGAAGCGCACGATCCGGATCACCTCGTCGATGTTGAGGTAGGCGACCAGGTAGCCGTCGAGCACCTCGAGCCGGTGCTCGATCTTCTCCAGCCGGAACTTCGAGCGGCGGACCAGTACCACCTTGCGGTGATCGAGCCACTGCCGCAGCACATCGCGCAGCGAGAGCACGCCCGGCACCTGCCCGGCCGACAGCACGTTCATGTTGAGCGAGAAGCGCACCTCCAACTCGGTCAACTTGAAAAGGCTCTCCATCAGCACTGTCGCATCGACCGCCCGGCTCTTGGGCTCCAGCACCAGGCGCACCGTTTCGGCGGATTCGTCGCGCACATCGCCCAGCAGCGGCAGCTTCTTGTCGTTGATCAGCTCGGCCAGGCGCTCGACCAGCTTGGCCTTCTGCACCTGATAGGGAACCTCGGTGACGACAATCTGGTAGCCGCCGCGGCCCGTGTCTTCCTTCTCCCAGCGTGCGCGCAGGCGGAAGCCGCCGCGGCCCGTTTTGTAAGCCTCCAGGATCTGCTCGCGCGGCTCGATGATGATGCCGCCGGTCGGGAAGTCAGGACCCGGCACCATCTCGACCAGCTTGTCGATGTGCGCGTTGGGATGCTTGATGAGATGCAGCAGCGCTGCACACAGTTCATCAACGTTGTGCGGCGGGACGCTCGTCGCCATGCCGACGGCGATGCCCGACGTGCCGTTCGCCAGCAGGTTCGGGAAGTTGGCTGGGAGGACGATCGGCTCCTGATTGGTGCCGTCGTAGGTCGGACGGAAGTCGACCGTGTCCTCGTCGATACCCTCCAACAGCAGGCCGGCCACGGCCGTCATGCGGCTCTCGGTGTAGCGCATGGCGGCGGGGTTATCGCCGTCGATGTTGCCGAAGTTGCCCTGGCCGTCGACCAGCGGATAGCGCACCGCGAAGTCCTGAGCGAGACGCACCAGCGCGTCATAGATCGCCTGGTCGCCATGGGGATGGAAGTTGCCCATCACTTCGCCGACAATTTTCGCGCATTTCTTATAGGCCCCGGCCGGATCGAGCCTCAGCTCGCGCATCGCATAGAGGATGCGCCGGTGCACGGGCTTGAGGCCGTCGCGCACGTCGGGCAGGGCCCGGTGCATGATCGTAGAGAGCGCGTAGGCGAGGTATCGCTCCTCCAGCGCATCCGTGAGATCGACCGAACCGATCGGTTTGCCGGGAATCGTGGTGGTGCTCATGGCCGTTGGTTACTCGCGCCCACCGGCAGCCTCAAGTGCCGGAACGCCACAAGCCCCAGAATCGAGGGCCAAGCCCAGGAAATATTGGGAAATTAGCCCTCCAGCCCCGTCCTGATCTTGGCCAGATCGGGGTAGCGCGCAGTGCGGCGCTCCTGCTGGGCCTTGAATGCCTCCGCCATATGGCCGCGTGCAAACATTCCCGTTTGCCACAGGGCGATGTAATCCAGCGCATCCTTGGTCGCATGATCGCGCGCATAGTTGATCATCACCTTCGAGCCCGTCACGGCCAGCGGGTTCTTGGCGGCGATCTCGCGGGCCGTTTCCATCACGGCACTCATCATGGTGGCGTGATCGGCATAGACCTCGTTCACTAGGCCGATGGCCTTGGCCTTCTCAGCCGGCAGGCGCCTGCCCGTGTAGGCAAGCTCGCGCACCCACCCCTCCGGTATCAGCTTGCACAGCCGCGGGAACGTGCCCACGTCCGCGGTCATGGCGAGGTTGATCTCCTGGATGCAGAAGAATGCATCCGCGGTGCAGTAGCGGATGTCGCACGCCGACGTCATGTCTACCGCACCGCCGATGCACCCGCCCTGTATGGCGGCGATCACCGGAATGCGCGCTTCGTCCAAACAGGAGAACGTCTCCTGCAGGCCGAGCACCAGGTGCCTGAATGCCTCCGCGGCTACGTGCGGGTCCTGCTGGGCAGCAGCCAGTGCCCCGTTCTCGGCAAACACGTCAAGGTCCATGCCGGCGGAGAAGTGCTTGCCTGTCGACGAGATCACGATTACCCGCGCCCGCGCGTTGCGATCGATATCCCGCACGACCGCCGGCAACGCGCTCCAGAACGCCCGGTTCATCGAATTCAGCTTGTCCGGACGATTGAGCTTGAGGTGAGCTACGCCACTGTCGACGGCCACCTCGATGACGTCCTGCGACGCAGTTTCGTACTGAGACGACATGGGTTCTCTTCCGCTTGGGGCCTGAGACTTCTGCATGTTCGCACTTTCCCCCGGCGCCTGCTACACAGCCCGGCAATCGGGAGGGACCCCAGAGGGCATGGAGCAGCCTTCGCACACATCGACCGGAGGCTGGCTTGCGCGCTTTTCGCGCCCGGCTCAGTGGCTCGTCCTGATTGCGGTGTCCCTTCTGCTTGCCGGCATGTTCGAGATCGCCGGATTGCCGGCGGCGTTCCTGCTCGGGCCGATGCTTGCCGGTATTTTCGTGGGCACCAACGGCAGCGTCATTCGCTTGCACCGTGCGCCCGTGGTGGGCGGACAAGTCATCGTCGGCTGCCTCATGGGCCACGTACTGACCGCCGACATCGTGCAGTCCTTTGCACGGGACTGGCCCTTGTTTCTGAGCGTGGTGCTCGTGATCATCGTCACCAGCGGCCTGCTCGGCTGGATGATCAGCCGCTTGAAGATCCTGCCCGGTACGACGGCCGTCTGGGGCGTGGCGCCGGGCGCCGCCTCCGCCATGATGATCATGTCGGCGAGTTTCGGCGCCGATATGCGTCTGGTCGCCCTGATGCAGTATCTGCGCGTGGTCTGCGTGGCCGGCTTGGCGTCCATCGTCGCACGGCTCTGGGTCGGGCCGGTCGGAGCCGCCGACCACGGCTTGTCCTGGTGGTTCCCGGCCATCCCCTGGACCGACTTCGCCGTCACGCTGGCCATCGGCGCAACCGCCGGCGCCATCGGCATACTCGTGCGGTTTCCCGCCGGCGCCCTCTTTTTCCCCCTGTTTGCGGTGGCCCTGCTGCAGGGAACTGGGCTGGTGACCATCATACTTCCCCCCTGGCTGCTGGCTGCGGCCTACGCAGCGCTGGGATGGAGCGTCGGATTGGCATTCACGCGTGACATTGTCCGCCACGCATGGCGCGCGCTCCCGCAAATCCTCCTTTCCATCCTGATCCTTATTGCCGTCAGCGCGGTGCTGGCCTTCATCCTCGTGGAGGCGGCCGGCATAGACCCTCTCACGGCCTACCTCGCCACAAGTCCCGGCGGCATGGACACGGTGGCGATCATCGGGGCCGCGAGCAAGGTCGACCTGTCGTTCGTCATGGCGCTGCAGACCGTGCGCTTCATGATCGTGCTCATCGTCGGCCCGCCACTCGCCCGCTTTATCGCGCAGCGCGTCGGCTAGGAGGCTGCTCCGTCCACCACCGTAAACCCTGACATCAACAGGTCTGCGCCAGCAGCATGGTGGTGCTTGCCCGCGGCAGGGCGACTCGCCATGGTGCGCTCATGCAGCCCGATCTGCCGCAAACCGAAATCGCCATTGTCGAGATGACCAACACCTTCCGCAGGTCCAGCGCCCTGCAGGAGGTTCGGCCCAATCCTGTCCTCGCGGAAGCCGCGCGTGCTTTCGCGCTCTATCTCGCCACGTCGGGCAAATTTGGACATTCCGCCGATGGCCGGGAGCCCCACCAGCGCACCGAGGAGCGCGGCTATCGCCATTGTCTGGTGGCGGAGAACTTGGCCTGGAACGCCGACAGCCGAGGCTTTCAAACGCGGCAACTCGCTGGCGAGATCGTGCAGGGCTGGAAGGAGTCACCGGGTCATCGCGAGAACATGCTTCTGGCGGACGCAACCGAGATCGGCGTCGCCGTTGTACCTGCCCCCTATCGTGTTCTGAAATTCATCGCGGTTCAGATCCTGGCCCGGCCCGAGCGCGACAGCATACGCTTCACTATTCGCAACATATCCGGCGGCAGCGTGCGCTATGCCATCGGCGAAGAGTCGGACACGGTCGATTCATCGTCCTCCATCACACACGAGCGATGCGACACGCCCCAACTCGTGTTCGAGAAGCCCGGTGCGGGCCCGATACGAATCCTTCCACGCGACGGCGATCTGATCACCGTCAGCCGTGAAACGGTCAGAGGGCTCAAGGTGGACGTGAAGGCGAAATAGCCCTAGCCAGGCTGGGCTTGGCGGTTCGGCGACATGCCCGCCCCAATAGCGGCGGCAACTGCCGGCTGCCAAATCATGTAGAGCCAGCTTTCGCCCACATACTTCCGCTGGCTTGCATACAGCAGCAATCCGGCCAGCGCGCCGATTGCGATCGTAACGAGCACGCGTGCCGGCCGGCGCAAGCCCGAGGCAAAGATCGCGCAGCCCAAATGCGTAATTCCAGCCCCTACCGCCCCCGCGCCGAGGCTTGCCGCCAACAGATGCGGATCGTCGTCCACATGGCGCTGGGTCCTGATCGCCACCTGGACGGCTGCGCTCCAGGCATAGATCGTCACCACAACGACGACCGGAAGGCACAGCAACCGGCCGCTGAACCACCACACGCCCAGCGCCATCGCTCCTCCAAACAGGACCCCGACCGGCAACAAGTCGGGCACCAGGGCAAAGACCTTGGCGACGGGCTCCAGATAGTATGCTCCCATGTAGGTCTGCGTACCCCACGCCGCGGACAGAAGTCCCGACACAAGGCCCAACCCTGCCAGCGTCGCTGGCGGTGACCAGGGCATCGGCGAGCGAACAACGCGAATAGCCAGCCCTCCCGGTTCAGAACCTCGGCGCGGCATCCACTGGAACCTGCGCAAGGTAGCGCATCAAACGATTGCGCGCATCAGGCAGGTCCAGGCCTCGCGCCGCCAGCACACGCGCACTCAGAAAATGCCCGGTCAGCTCGAGGCCCGTGCGCACGTCCTGAGGGCTGACGCTGGCAGGCCCACGGGTGCGCAGAAAGTCGGGTAGGCGCAGCAATCTCTCCTTGTAGGCCTCGCCCGCTTCTGCCGAAACGGCGCGGCCGGACTTGGGCGATACGTAAATCAGATCCTCTGTCTTGCCGGTCGCCGCGCAGGAGGTCAGATCCAACCCAAAACCCAGCTCATCGAGCAAAGCCAGCTCCCATCTCGCGACGAGTGCAGGCCACACATCGCCTTCCTTGAGGAAGCTCAGCACGAACAGCGTCACCTCGAACAGATTGGGATGCGGATCTCGCTCCGCCAACAACCGCGAAAGCGACACCATCGATGACATGGCCGCGAGCGCGCCGGGGTCATCCATGACCTTCGCCGCGAGGCCCTCTCGCAGTTCCACCGAGTAGTGGCCCAGGTTCTCCGAGATACGCGCCTTCCAAGCCGCATCGACATGATTGCCGGCCTGCACGACCGGTCGCATCTTGCGCGAGCGCCCACCGTGCACCAGACCAAGATGGCGGCCGTAGCGGCGCGTGAACAGCTCCAGCACGACCGACGTTTCCCCGTGCGGCCGAGCGCTCAGCACAATCCCTTCGTCACGCCATTCCATGCAGGTCTGTTTCTGCCCGATCCGCGGCCGCGCGCAAGGCGCGTGGGGCTGATGCCGTCAGTCCTTCGGAAACGTCAAGCCGATGTCTCGGTAGCGCTCGGGGTCATCGCCCCAGTTCTCGCGCACTTTGACAAAGAGAAACAGGTGCACCGGCTTTTCCAGGACGACCGCAAGCTCCCGGCGAGCCTCGGTCGACAGATGCTTGATCATGCTGCCGCCTTTGCCCAGCACGATGCGCTTTTGGCTGTCGCGCTCCACAAAGATTGTCTGCTCGATGCGGATTCCGTTCGCCTTCTCCTGCCAGCTCGTTGTCTCCACCGTCGCCTGGTAGGGCAGCTCGTCATGCAGGCGGTCGTAGATTTTCTCGCGCGTGATCTCGGCCGCCATCACGCGCAGCGGCGCGTCAGATATCTCGTCTTCGGGATAGTGCCATGGACCGAGCGGAACGTTGCCGGCGAGGTATGTCTTCAAATCACCCGTGCCGTCCCCTTCCAGGGCTGAGATCATGAACGTATTGCCGAAGGCGACGCGCTTGTTCAGCTCACCAGCCAGCTCAAGAAGTTGGTCCTTCTTCACGCGATCAATCTTGTTGAGCGCCAAAAGCCGCGGCAACCGGGTGTCCGCCAGTCTTTCGAGAATGCGGTCCAGCTCCTCGTCGATACCCTTGGCGGCATCGACGACGAGCAGGATGATGTCGGCGTCACCTGCGCCACTCCATGCTGCGTCGACCATCGCACGGTCGAGACGCCGGCGCGGCCGGAATATCCCTGGCGTATCGATGAAGACGAGTTGGCTGTCGCCCTCCACCGCGATGCCGCGCAGCGCTGCCCGCGTTGTCTGCACCTTGCGGCTGACAATGGCCACCTTCGCCCCCACCAGCGCGTTGACGAGGGTCGACTTGCCTGCGTTCGGTGCGCCGATCACCGCAATGAACCCGCAGCGGCGCTGTTCTGCCATGTCACCCATCGAGACGCTTCCACACACCTTCACGCGACAGCATTGCGGAGGCGGCTGCCTGCTCAGCCGCGCGCTTGCTGGCTCCCTCACCTCGCGCCGGCTTGCGACCCTTGATCCTCACCTCCGAGGTGAATCGCGGCGCATGATCCGGGCCCTGCCTGTCGACCTCGACGTACACGGGAAGGTCGAGCCCCTGCCCTTGCGCCCACTCCTGCAACAGCGACTTGGCGTCGGCGGCATCGGCCGGCGAAGCCCCGACGCGGGAGTCCCAAAGCTGGCGCACAACCAGCTTCACGGTGTCATAGCCTGCTTCCAAAAAAATCGCTCCGAGAAGAGCTTCGCACGCATCGGCGAGTATGGTTTCCTTGGTGCGGCCGCCGCTGCCTGCTTCCGCCTCGCTCAGAACGAGATAGGCACCGAGTTCGAGCTCACGCGCGATCGCCGCACACGTGCCGCCTCGAACAAGACGGTTGTAGAGCTTGGCGAGATCGCCCTCATTCAACGTGGGATAGATTTCGAGCAGCAATTCGGAGATTACCAACCCCAACACCCGGTCGCCGAGGAACTCGAGGCGTTCGTTGTCGCGGCGCTTAGTCCCACCGCCCTGACGTACGCTGGCGTGAGTCAGGGCCTTCTTGAGAAGATCACGGCTTCGGAACTTGTATCCGACTCTGGCCTCAAGTTCCTTGAACTTGCGCGACGGGGCCACTGACGAAACTCACCGAACGAGGCTGAAAATCCGGCGCCAGCGGACGTCGAAGGGCCACGTCCATGGCCTGGAGAGATGAAATGCTCCCGGATCGTCAACAGCAGCAGAAAAGAAGATGATCTCCGCGCGGCCGACGAGGTTCTCGTAGGGAACGTAGCCGACGCCGAAGCGCGGCGACTGCTCGCGGCTGTCCGTGGAATTGTCGCGATTGTCGCCCATCATGAAATAGTGACCGGGCGGTACGACATAGGGCCCGACATTGTCGAAGCGGCCGTCCGGCTCGGCATCGAGAACGTAGTACGACACGCCATTGTCCAGCGTTTCCTTGTAGCGCGGGATGGGCCGCCCATCCTCTTCAGGGCCGACGTAGTCGCCGGCACGTACGCGCTGCACCGCTTTGCCGTTGATGTGAACGATCCCATTCCGAACATATATCTCGTCGCCCGGAAGGCCCAATATCCGCTTGATGAAATCGGTGGTGTTATCCCGCGGTAGTTTGAAGACCACGACATCGCCACGCTTGGGCGCTGCCCCGAAAATCCTTCCCTTGAACGGGACAATGCCGAAGGGAAAAGAATATCGGCTGTATCCATACGACAGCTTGGAAACAAACAGGTAGTCGCCGACGAGCAGCGTTTCCTTCATCGAGCCTGAAGGAATATTGAAAGGCTGGTAGAAGAAAATTCGGACGATAACGGCAAGGATAAGAGCGTGAATGACGATCTTGACCGTCTCACGCCACCCCCCGTCACCTGCCCTCGCGGCTTCCGAATCCACGCTCATCTGTCCGTTCGATCCTTCCCGCCGCACGCGTAGCGTCCCGACCCCGTATAGCGGGTTAAGGCAGCCTGGGCAATTCGCGGTCGCGACGGTTTCACCGCGGCGTGGCGTCGAATTGTTCAGCCAATCCCGCGATCACCACAACCGCCTCGGCCAAAGGATAGTCGTCCGTCAATGTCACGTGAACCTGCGGCCGATAGCCCCGGGGTGTAATGCGCTGAAGCTGGGCGGCGGCCCCGCCCGTGAGCACGATCGTCGGGCGGCCGCTGCGCAAGTTGACGACACCCATGTCGCGCCAATAGACCCCGCGCCGCAAGCCGGTCCCCAGCGCCTTTGCACATGCTTCTTTGGCGGCGAACCTCTTGGCATAAGACGCCGCCCGCGCGGCTCTGCGGTCCGACCTTTCGCGTTCCGCTTCGGTAAAAACGCGCTGCAAGAAGCGATCGCCGTAGCGCGCAATGGTTTTCTCGATCCGGCGAATATCGATGATGTCGTTGCCCAAACCCAAAATCATCGTCAATCTCGCGCACCACGGGCTTCATCGATCAGCATGCGCATGCGCCGAATTGCTGAATCCAACCCGATAAAAATCGCCTCTCCAATCAGGAAGTGACCGATATTCAATTCAACGATCTCCGGTATGCGCGCGATGGCGCCGACGGTATTGAGTGTCAGGCCGTGGCCCGCGTGTACCTCAAGCCCAGCGGCCGCAGCCGCAGCCGCGCCACGCCCGATACGGGCAAGTTCACGGGCTGTGCCGGCCGCATCGCCCTCCAGGGCGCGTTCGCAATAGGCACCCGTGTGCAACTCCACGATATCGGCTCCCAGTGTGGCGGAAGCATCAATGGCGGCAGCATCGGGCTCTATGAAGAGCGAAACGCGAATCCCGGCCGATTTCAGGGCTTCCACATAGCGGCGCAGATGATCCTTGCCGCGCACGACATCCAAACCGCCTTCGGTCGTTCTTTCCTCTCTTTTTTCAGGCACCAGGCATGACGCATGCGGCGTGTGCCGCAAGGCGATGCCCAGCATCTCTTCTGTCGCGGCCATCTCCAGGTTGAGCGGCAACGTCAGCTCCGATTTGAGACGCGCGATGTCGGCATCCGAGATGTGGCGGCGGTCTTCCCGCAGATGCGCCGTGATGCCGTTCGCCCCGGCGCTCGCGGCCTGGTGCGCGGCCCTGACGGGATCTGGATGACGGCCGCCCCGCGCATTACGAATGGTCGCCACGTGATCGATGTTGACACCGAGCCTCAAGGTGCGGCTGCGCAATGTTCGCGCCGGTGCCGTTTCTCCAGGTATGCTCACGAGAACACGCGCTCGACCTTGCTGACGACCGACCTTGCCTTCAAGCCGGCGATGATATGATTGAGATGCTCGAGATCCCAGACCTCGATCTCGATCATCATCTCGGTGAAATCCGGCGCACGCCGCACCATTCGCACGGTGTCGATATTGCCGTCCGCCTCTCCGATCACCTGCGCGATCTGCGCCAGCGTACCGGGCTCGTTGAGGGCCGTCACCGAGATACGCGCAGGGAAGCGTTGGGCATTGGGCGTGTCGAAATCCCAGGTGACGTCGATCCAGCGCTCATGCTCATAGTCTTTCAACTTCGGCGAATGGATCTGGAAGATGCGAATTCCCTCGCCCTCCGTGAGCACGCCGACTATCCGGTCACCGGGCAACGCCCCGCCGTCGGCGAACTTCACGGGAACGTCGCCGCGAATGCCGCGAATGGGCAGTACCTGGTTGAGCTCCTCCTTGCCCTTGACCGCACTGGCGCCTGGCCAGCGGAACTTGAGGCCTAGCCCCCGCGCGATGTTGAACCAGCCATCCTCGCTCTGCCGGCGCCGGCGCGGCGATTGCCGGGGCGACGCTTCGAGCTTGGAAAGATCCGCATCCGGAACCAGTGCGCGAATGACATCGATGGCAGGCAGCTCGCCTCTGCCCACGGCGGCGTGGACCTCGTCGACGGACTTCTGCGTGAACCTGTGCAGCGCCTTCTTGAGCTTGTCCTCGGAAAACTCCTGACCTATCCGGCGGAACCTGGCCACGAGCAGCCGCCGGCCGAGTTCGGAATACTGATCCCTCAGCGCCTCGCGCGCCGCACGCCTGATGGCGGAGCGCGCTTTTCCCGTCACCGCTATGCGCTCCCAGGCCGCCGGCGGCGTATGCCCCTGCGCCACCAGAATTTCGACCTCGTCGCCATTCCGCAGCTGGGTCGTCAACGGCATCTGCCTGCCGTTGATAACGGCCCCGACGCAGGAATTGCCGATATCGGTGTGAACCGCGTACGCAAAGTCGATGGGAGTAGCGCCCATGGGAAGCGCGATCAGGCCGCCCTTGGGCGTAAAGCAGAACACCTGATCCTGAAACAGCTCGAGCTTGGTGTGCTCGAGAAACTCCTCGGGATTGTCGCCTTCAAGCAGCGTATCGACGAGACGGCGAAGCCAGATATAGGGGTTGCTCTTGCCGGCTTCCACGGCAACGCCGTTGAGGCCATTGCTGGAAGCAGCAAGCCCGTCCTTGTAGAGGGCATGCGCGGCAACGCCGTACTCTGCAATGCGATGCATCTCTGCGGTACGGATCTGCAGCTCGACACGCTGATGGCGCGGGCCCACGATGGTGGTGTGGATCGACTGATAGTTGTTCTGTTTCGGGGTCGATATGTAGTCCTTGAAGCGCCCCGGCACCGCGCGCCAGGTCGCGTGTGCGATGCCGAGCGCCCTGTAGCACTCGTCGATGCTGCCGACCACGACGCGGAAGCCGTAGATGTCGGACAGTTGCTCCAGCGAGATGCGGCGGTTCTCGATCTTGCGCCAGATTGAGTAAGCCTTTTTTTCCCGTCCGTGCACCTCGGCGTTGAGGCCGGCCTCCGCCAGCTTGGACTTCAACGCTGCCTCGATGGCCTGCACCAGCCCGGCGTTGCGCCGGTGCATTTCGGCGAGCTTGCTGGTGACGGCCTCGTAAGCTTCCGGGTATCCCCACTTGAACGCCAGCGTCTCCAATTCCTCGCGCATGCCCTGTATGCCCATGCGCCCGGCAAGAGGCGCATAGATCTCGAGGGTTTCCTCGGAAATGCGCTTGCGAGCGTCTGGCTTCATATGCGCAAGCGTGCGCATGTTATGGAGGCGGTCGGCCAGCTTGATGAGCAGAACGCGGATGTCGCTGGAAATCGCGACCAGCAGCTTGCGGAAGTTCTCGGCCTGCTCCGCTTTCTTGGTGACCAGATCGAGCTTCTTGATCTTGGTCAGACCGTCGACCAGCGCACCGATCTCCTGGCCAAACATCTGGTCGATCTCGGCGCGGGTGACGTCGGTGTCCTCAATGACGTCGTGCAGCAGCGCGGTCGCGATGGTGGCGTCGTCGAGCTTGAGCTCGGTCAGGATGGCCGCCACTTCGAGAGGATGCGAGAAATAGGGATCGCCGGACTGGCGCACCTGATTGCCGTGCGCCCTCATGGCATAGACGTACGCCCGATTGAGCAATGCCTCGTTCGCGCTTGGGTCATACCCAAGCACTCGCTCGACAAGCTCATACTGGCGCATCATGGCACGCCTTACCGCCCGCCCTGCAACGAGCCTTAGTCTCTCTTGGCAGCAAGCTTCGAGATGCTTGCGAGCAGAAGTTCCCGCGAACCGTCAGCGCCCCGAGCCCGAGCCGCCGCCGTTGGCGGAGGGTTCGGTTGGCGTCAGGCTTTCCATGCCACGCAAGAGCTGCTCCTCGGTGATCACGTCGACCTGCGTGTCGCTGGTTTGATCGTCACGGCCCAGCATCGGGCGGCGATCCTGCGGCAGCGACGGGGCGGCGGCCTTCTCCGGCTCGTCGACCTCGACGTTCTTCTGGATCGAGTGGATGAGCCCCTCGCGGAGGTCGTCGGGAGGTATCGTCGTGTCGGCAATTTCGCGCAGCGATATCACCGGGTTCTTGTCGTTGTCGGGATCGATCGTGATATGGGCGCCGTTGGCAATCGAGCGCGCGCGATGGGCGGCAAGCAATACGAGCTCGAACCTGTTCGGCACCTTATCGACGCAATCTTCAACCGTAACGCGCGCCATTCTGCGATCCTTTGCGTGGGGTTGGTGCGCTGCACGCGCAAGGCAACTCCGGGGTGGCGACGGAGTGCGGCCATAACCAGCTAGCTTCTACACGAGTTGCCGGCCGAATCAAGGGTAACCCCCGCCCGCGCTTTAGGGCTTAGGCGGGCTAAAAGCGCCGTTACAGAGCGCTTCGTGACCGGATCCTGCCAGTTTGGGGCAACGTCCCGCAATGGTTGCAGAACAAAGGCGCGGCCTCTCAGCTCCGGATGGGGCAGGACGAGCTGGCCAAGCTGGCGGCGCGAGGCCCGTGCTGAAACCCTTCGTCCCCCGAAATCGAGGATGTCTATGTCCAGGGGCCGCGCGCTCATGCGTGCGCCTTGCCGGCGACCCGCCTGCCGTTCCATGCGCTTGAGCAGACGCAGGAGCGACCCGGGCGCGATCGAAGCCGTCACGGCGAGGACCATGTTGAGGTAACGCGGTTGCCCCCCCGCGCCGACGGGCTCTGTCAGGTATTGGTTGGACCGGGAGACGATTTGCAGTCCGGCGTTTTGCAGCTCGCGGCAAGCTCGTTGCAACGATTGCCGCGGCGTTCCCCAAAGACCCGCAACGTTGGCCCCGAGCGCCAAATAAACTCGATTAACCTTTGCAGGACGAGAAATGACTGCGTTCACCGTGTTGCCGCGGGGCATTCTGACGCGTGCATTGCAATGCTAGAATGCATTCAAGCGCGCTTGGCAATTGACAAACAAAGCATTACGTCATTTCGCAATCGTTATTCAACTGCATGAAGGCTTGGCGCGGGGCCTTCAAGCTATTCCCTTGCAGAGGCCCCAATGCATTTCTATCCGACTGAGCGCCTTGCGCTATTTATTGACGGCGCCAATCTCTACGCCACAGCTAAAGCTCTCGGCTTCGACATCGACTACAAGCGTTTGCTCGCTCTGTTCCGGACAAAAGGTCAGCTCGTCCGTGCCCTCTACTATACGGCGCTGGCGGAGGACCAGGAGTACTCATCGATCCGGCCGCTTGTCGACTGGCTCGACTACAACGGCTACACGATGGTGACCAAGCCAACCAAGGAGTTCACCGACTCCTTTGGCCGCCGTAAGATCAAAGGCAACATGGACATCGAGCTCACTGTCGATGCCATGCGGCTCTCCGAGCGATTGGATCACATCGTTCTCTTCACAGGCGACGGCGATTTCCGCGCACTGGTCGCATCGCTGCAGCAAGCCGGTAAACGTGTGAGCGTTGTCTCGACTCTGCAAACTCAACCCGCGATGGTGGCGGATGAGCTTCGGCGACAGGCAGACCAGTTCATCGACCTGGCCGATCTGGAGGAGCAAATCTGCAGGGATCCTGGATCCCGGCCGGCACGTGAGCCCCGGGAGGCCGCCCAGCGACCCGCTAGCGCTCGGCGCGCCGCAGCCCCGGCTCCCGCTACCCTCGACTACCCCGAGGACGAGGACGACGGGCGGAGCTAGGCCCCACCAGACCTGTTCGTCATGACGTCCGGGGGAAACTTGCCGGAACTTGCAGCCGAAGCCCCAAAGGACTGTGCCCTTTGCCCTCGGCTGGTTTCCTTTCGCGCTGCCAATCGTACGGCCGAGCCCAGCTGGTTCAACGGTGCCGTTCCCTCGTTTGGCCGAGAGCATGCCGATGCGGTGCGGTTACTGATCGTTGGATTGGCGCCAGGACTGCGTGGAGCCAATCGCACCGGGCGGCCGTTCACGGGCGACTATGCCGGCGAGCTGCTCTATCAAACGCTGCTTGAGTTCGGGTTTGCCAAAGGGCGTTACGAGGCGCGGCCGGACGATGGCCTGACGCTTGTCAATTGCATGATCACCAATGCGGTTCGCTGTGTGCCGCCCGAGAACAAGCCGCTCCCGGCCGAGATCGCGGCGTGCCGCCCCTTTCTATCGGAGCGCATCGGCTCGCTTCCCAAGCTTGTTGCGATCGTCGCCCTGGGCCGCATTGCTCACGACAGCACGTTGACGGCGCTGGGTGCGAAAAAGTCAGCTCATCCATTCAAGCATGGTGCGGGACACTCGATGCGCGACGGGCTTGTGCTGTTCGATAGCTTTCACTGCTCACGCTACAACACCAACACCGGCAGACTGACGCCTGACATGTTTCGCGCGGTGTTCGCACAGGTAAAGCAGCACTTGCAGGGCTTGCCGGCGCGCTAGACGCGACCTCCCGGCCGCAGATCGGATCGGTCGATCATGCCGAGCCAGGCGCAGACTTCGCGCGGGTGCGCAGCCGGCAACGGTACCGGATAGTAGACGCGCGCTATGCGGCCGTTGTTCACCGCGATCGTCAGACGCTTGAGATACGTGACGCCGCCGGTGGTGAATGTCGGCAAACCCAGCGCGCGCTGCAACGCGAAGGTCTCGTCGCTGACCAAGGCGAACGGTAGCGCGAGCCTGTCGGCGAACTCCTGCTGGTAGGACGTCGACTGCGTGGACAAGCCGAACACATCCGCATCGACCTGCCGGAAGCCGGCATAGAGATCGCGAAACCCTTCTGCCTCTGGCGTCGAGCCGTGCGCACCGGGTATGTCATCCCAGTCCGGGGGATTCGGGAGACCCGGACAGCCGGTCCAGGGGTAGACGTAAACGACAGCCATGCCGGCGATCCTGGCAAGGTTCACCGTACGTCCGCTCGTGGTCGGAAGATCGATATCGGGAAGACGCAATCCACGTTTCAGGTGCGAAGCGCCGCCGTCATCCGCGAGCAGTGGCGTGGCGGACATCAGCGGCGGTTCTGCTCGAGCCAGGCCAACACGTCTCCGGCATTTCGATCCGGTGGGAACACGGGGTAGAACACCTTGGAAACCGTCCCGTCATCGATGACGAGTGCCAGCCGCTTGATAAGCGTCATGCCTGCCACCTGCATCGTGGGCAGGCGGAGCGCGTTGGTGAGCGCGAGCTTCTCATCGGACAGAAGCGGGAAGGGAAGATGTAACCGGTCTGCCGCTTCCTTCTGATAGTTCGTGTCCTGCGCGGAAAGGCCGAAGACCCGGGCGGCGCCGGCAGCAATCATCACCTTGTGCAAATCACGGAACGCGCACGACTGCGGCGTGCAG
>CADEEC010000068.1:0-6590 GCA_902826255.1 uncultured Hyphomicrobiales bacterium
CCTACGGCCCATCCACGCTCAGGGTCGGGTTGGAAAAGTCGCGCAACCAGATGACCGTGCGTCTGGCCCAGGACATGGGCATGCCCATGATCGTCGAGTACTCCAAGCGCTTTGGTGTGTACGACGACCTGCTGCCGGTTCTCGCTATGTCGTTGGGCTCCGGCGAGACGACGCTGGTTAAGCTTGCGGCGGGATATGCAACGTTCGTGAACGGGGGCAAGGCTGTGAAGCCCACCCTCATTGATCGCATACAAGACCGCTGGGGCCAGACGATCTGGCGCTATGACGATCGAGCCTGCCCAGAGTGCAACGCCGAGAGCTGGCGGAACCAACCCGAGCCCTCGCTGCCGCCCGACGATCGCAAGCAAATCATCGACCCGTTCACGGCCTATCAGATGACCTCGATGATGGAGGGCGTGATTCAGCGCGGCACCGGGGCGGTCATCAGGCAAATCGTGCCGAACGTGCCGATGGCCGGGAAGACCGGTACGACCAACGACGAGCGCGATGCGTGGTTTGTCGGTTTCACACCGGATCTCGTCGTCGGGGTTTTCATCGGCTACGACACACCGCGTCCGATGGGCAAGGGACAGACCGGTGGCGGCATTGCGGCACCGATATTCGGTCACTTCATGAAGGCGGCGCTGGCCGGCAAACGCGCGGTGCCCTTCCGAATACCTTCAGGCATACGACTGGTTAGAGTGAACTTGCGAACAGGGCTGAGAGCCGTGGGCGGCGAGTCAGATACGGTGATGGAGGCGTTCAAACCGACTGAGGATCCGGACGACGCCTACTCCGTAATCGGCTTCACCAACGAGAGCGGGTCGCTGGTCGGTCAGGACCCGGCAGAGCAGCCGCGTCACCTGAACCAGGGCCGCGGGGTCTACTGAAATTTCAAAGCTGGATGGCAGCGGGGCGCACACCCCCTGCTGCTGCAGACTGTTGAGCACCAGGATAGCCAACCAATGCGCGCTGAAGCCGAAAAGCTGGTCGATACCATCCGTCAGTCCCTTGCCCTGTTGCGGAGGCATCTTTGACTGGGATACCGCACAACAACGCCTGGCGGAGCTGAACAAGCTGACGGAGGACCCGAAGCTGTGGGATTCCCCGCAGCAGGCGCAGAAGGTGATGCGCGAACGCCAGTCGCTCGACAACTCCATCACCGCCTATCAGAAGCTCGAGCGGGATCTGGACGATGCCGTCACACTGATTGAGCTCGGCGAAGCCGAAAAGGACGAGGCGACGATCCAGGAAGGCGAGGCCACCCTGCGCAAGCTTGCGCCGGAGGCGCGGCGTCGGGAAGTGGAGGCCTTGTTGTCCGGCGAGGCCGACGGCAATGATACCTACTTGGAGGTTCACGCCGGCGCCGGCGGCACCGAAAGCCAGGATTGGGCGTCGATGCTGTCGCGTATGTATACGCGTTGGGCGGAGCGCCGGGGTTACAAGGTTTCTCTGGTCGAAGTCAGCCCCGGTGAGGAAGCCGGCATCAAATCGGCGACCTTGCAGATAAAGGGCGAAAATGCCTATGGCTGGCTGAAGACGGAGTCGGGCGTGCATCGTCTGGTGCGCATCTCGCCGTACGATAGCAACGCACGCCGCCACACGAGCTTTGCCAGCGCGTGGGTCTATCCGGTCGTCGACGAGAACATCGAGATCGACGTCAAGGAAGGCGACTGCCGCATCGACACCTATCGTGCCTCGGGTGCGGGCGGCCAGCACGTCAACACGACCGACTCGGCCGTTCGCATCACCCACATTCCTACCAACATCGTGGTTGCAAGCCAGCAGGAGCGGTCGCAGATCAAGAACCGGGCGATCGCCTGGGCGATGCTGAAATCACGACTCTATGAGATGGAGCTGAAGCGGCGCGAGGAGAAGGCCAACGCCGAAGCCGCGGCCAAGACCGAGATCGGCTGGGGCCACCAGATACGCTCGTACGTTCTGCAGCCCTATCAGCTCGTCAAGGATTTGCGCACCGGCGTGCAGAGCACGGATCCTCAAGCCGTGCTGGATGGAGACCTCGACGATTTCGTCGAGGCCTCTCTGGCGCAGCGCGTCTCGGGAACCGGTTCGGCCGAGGTCGAAGACCTCGACTAGGCGCGGCCCTTCCTAGAGTAAGGCACGCACCGACGAGACCAGCCCTTGCTGGCAGATGGCGCTTGGCGTGTAGAGGCACACGATCTCATGCGAGCCGCGCCAGATCATGTCGAATGCCACGTAGACGATGATGGCGAGGCCGACCCATGTGATCCAAGGATACTTGGCCAGCAGCGTCGCGATGTAGGTCGCCGCCACGGCCATGAGCACGACCGCAATCGCAAGGCCGACGACGAGAACCCAGGTGTGCCCCTTAGCGGCGCCGGCGACGGCGAGCACGTTGTCGAGCGACATGGAGACGTCCGCGACGATGATCTGGACGATCGCAGGCCAGAAGCCGAGGTTCTCGTGCCGTGCGTTTTGGGAGACGGCAGCGGACCCCAGCGACGCGTGCGCCGGCCCGCGTGTGATCTCCCGGTACATCTTCCAGCAGACCCACAACAGCAGGATGCCGCCGGCAAGCAACAGCCCGACGATGCTGAGGAGTTGGACGGTGACAGCAGCGAAGCCGATGCGCAGAACGACTGCGCCTGCTATGCCCCAGAAGATCACACGCGCGCGCAATTCCGGCGCCACGCGCGAGGCCGCAAGTCCGACCACGATGGCGTTGTCCCCGGCCAGCACCACGTCGATGACGATGACTTGAGCCAGAGCAATCAACTCTGGGTAAAAGGCTTCCATCAGATCCCCGAAGTATGTTGCGTTGAGCCGCCGAAGCGGCGGATCACCAGTTCACTCGTTGACGGTGAAGGTGGCGGCGAGTTCGTCGAGGGTTGCCAGCGCGCTGCCTGTATCGGCCATGATGGCCGCGGCAAAACCGGCGAAAACCATCAGCGCGGCGACATCCCAGGTGTGGTGCCCGTCTACGCCGAGGCGGTACCCGGCCAGATGCAAACCTGCAGCAGTTGCCATTCCGGCGGCGACAAACAGCATGGCAATCGCAGGCAATACCAGCTGCTCGGGCAATGCCGCGAGCAGCACGACAGCACCGGCTGCAACAAGTGCTGTGACAGACGTGGTAAACGAGAAACTTGCTGGTGCGCGCTCGATTGCGCTGCGCGATCCGCTCCGCTGCATCTGGGCCTTCGTTGAGCTGTTAGAACGGCCTGGTACGCCAGGGACGATCAGCTCAATCTAGTGAGAGATGCTGGAGCCGGTATCCGAATGGATCGCTGGGTAATTCTACTATAGGTAGAATTACGGTGTCAGCCGGCCGAGGCGGATGGCCTGACGCACAAGCACGGCGACGCTGGGTGCCTGCATCTTGTCCATGATTTGGACGCGATAGCTTTCCACGGTTCGCGCGCTGATCCCAAGCTTCTCCGCAATGGCGGCGCTTGTGAAGCCTTGTGCAACGAGGTCCATGACCTCGAGCTCGCGCGGTGTCAGTCGCTCGAGGCGCCGCCGCAACTCTTCAAACGATTGTTCGCTGCTCAGCTGCTGAATCGTGCGCGCGAGGCACCGGTTGATTGCAGCAACGAGTTGCGCGTCATCCACGGGCTTCTCGATGAAGTCCTCCGCCCCGGCCTTTATGGCCGCCACAGCCATCGGCACGTCGGCATGCCCCGAAATCACCACGACAGGCACCGAAATATTGCGCCGCGCAAGTTCCCTCACCAGCTCCACGCCGTCCATTCCCGGCATGCGTACGTCGGTGATGACACAGCCAACCAGCGGATGATGCACTGAGGTCAGGAAGGCTTCTGCCGTACCGTGCGTCTCGACACTGTAGCCGAGCACGGAGAGCATTTCGGCAAGTGCGCTGCGCACTGCCTCCTGGTCGTCCACGATGTGGATAGTAGGCTGTGTCATCGCGCGTTCGAATGCGGCGGCTGAAGCGGAAGGGAAAAGCGGAACTCCGTTGCGCCAGGTGCGCCGCTGTGCAGCCAGAGACGGCCGCCGTGAGCCTCGACAATGCTCATGCTGATGGAAAGACCCAATCCCAGGCCCTCGGGCTTCGATGAAGAAAGAGGCTCGAACAGCTTGGAGTCAGGGGCTACGCCGGCGCCGTTGTCAAGAATGGCAACCTCGAGGAATCCTGCGGAAGTCGTGGCTTTGAGGGAGATGCGTCCTTTTGCCGGGCGTGCCTCGTGGATCGAATCGGCCGCGTTGCGCAGGAGATTGAGCAGAACCTGCTGCAGCTGAATACGGTCGCCGAACAACAGCGGCAAACCCGGCGGGACCTCGAGATCGACCTCGATCACGTTGGCCGTCAAATCCGGGTGGGCAAGGAGCAGGGCCTCGTTCAACAGCTCGCGGACATCGAGTGAGCTCGTATGCGGGTGCCCCCGTCGCAGAAACTCCCGCATGCGCCGTATGACGCCAGCGGCGTGATCGACCTGCGTGACCATCATGCGCAGGTTGGCGGCCGCGCGTTCTGCGTCGTGGCTGTCCGTGCTCAGAATATGCTCGGCTGAGCGCGCCAGCGCGCGTGCGGCCGTTAGGGGCTGGTTGATCTCGTGGGCGAGCGCGGAGGCCATCCCGCCGACTAGGTTCAGGCGAGCGACCCGTGCAGCCTCGGCGCGGCTTTCAGCAAGCCTTGCTTCGGCTTGCTTCGCCGCGTTGTCGGCGTGCCAGCGCTGATTGACGACGACACCGACCACGAGGCCCGTGCACGTGAGAACGAACATGGCGATCTGGAATTCCGCGAACGTCGCTGCGTCATAACCATAGGCGTGAAGTACGCTGACGAGCCCGAGCTGGGTCGCTGCGAGCGCCGCGCAGGCGCCGTCGATACCGTAGCGAGCGCCCACGGCTGCCACAGGAAGAAACAAGACCGAGAAGTATTTGTAGTCGTTAGGTCGAACGCTTCCAACGATGAGCCATAACGCTACTCCAATGATCAAGCCGTAGAGCGCGATCTCGAGGATCTGGGGCGCGCTGAGTCCTCGCGCCAACGCCGCGCGCCAAGTTGACAAGCGCAGCATCAATGGGGTCATGACGGCGATGCCGATGACGTCGCCGACGAACATGGGCAGGATGGAGCTGGCGAGATCGCCGGCATCGATGTTGCGGTCAGCAAGCAGCGGGATGGACAGAAGGAGGCTGCAAACGGCAGCACCGGCTACCGCAACGCCGAGCAGGACGAACACATCGCGCAGGCTGTTCAGGCGAATGTCGAGGCGCAGATAGCTCCGTGCGACCAGGGCCGCGGCGGTATAGCTGGCGGCAATGACGACCGCGATCATGACGATCAGCGGCCAGACGACGTCCGTCCTCAGGACCGCGGTTTCGGCTATAACGACTCCAGCAAACAGCACCAGTCCATAGGCGGCGCCGTTCAGCATGATTGCGGCAAACAGGATGCCTAGTCCAGGGTTCCAGGGCGTAACCGGCACGCCCTTGTACTCGTGCATGAAGCTGAGCCACTCGAAACCTACGAAGGCGGCCAGCAAGGCGCCGGCGACGCCCAGCGGGTGGATGTCTGCCGTCTGCCCGAACAAGCGCAGGCGGGGCAAAGCCACGAGTCGTGTCAACAAAGCCATCACGTTGCGTTTGACCGCCGCGTTCCATCCTGAGAGGTATGGTGTGCGGCCGCCATTCCAATTGGCGCTGCGAACAGGCGCGTTGCGCCATCCATCAGTAGCCGCCAATGTTCCCGAAAACCAACCATCGCTGACATGACGCAGGAGCAGTCCGAAACGGTGCCGCAAAGCTTGCACGTCGTAGCATCGCGCGGCTTTGCCGACTACGTTTTGCTCGATAGTGGGGGGCGCCGCAAGCTGGAGCGGTTCGGCCGGTTTACCATAGAGCGGCCTGAGCCCCAGGCGCTCTGGCGGCCATCGCAGCCTGCCGAGGTTTGGCGTGCGGCGGATGCCAGCTTCGAAGGCGCCAACACGGAGGATGACGGCGTCTCCGGCCGTTGGAGCAAAAGGGGGCCGATCCCGGAAGTCTGGCCTGTTGCAGTGCATGGTGTGTCGATGCAATGCAAGCTGTCCGGGTTCCGCCATCTCGGGCTGTTTCCGGAGCAGGAGCCGCATTGGCGCTGGATGCTGAATTGGCTGCCGGACACGCCCGATGGCCCTGCGCGCGTGCTCAACCTGTTTGCTTATACAGGGGCGGCGTCCCTGCTGGCGGCAACAGCCGGTTCGGAGGTCACCCACGTCGACGCTTCCAAGAAGGCGATTGCCTGGGCCAAGGAGAATCAGGCTGCGTCCGGCCTCACTGCTGCACCGCTGAGGTGGATTCTGGACGACGCACGCAAGTTCGCGGCGCGCGAGGCACGGCGAGGCCGCAGCTACCACCTCATCCTTGTCGATCCGCCCAAGTTCGGCCGCGGGCCGAATGGTGAGATCTGGGATGTCTTCGAGCATCTGCCCGCGCTTTTGAAAGACTGCGCGGCGCTGCTTGCGCCCGGTCGTTCGGCGCTGTTGCTGACGACGTACGCAATTCGCGCGTCCGCGCTGGCGATGGATGGTCTCCTCCGCGAGTGTCTGTCCGACCGTGCCGGACGAACGGAAAGTGGCGAGCTTGCAATCGTCGAGCAGGCCGCT
>CADEEC010000068.1:6600-18424 GCA_902826255.1 uncultured Hyphomicrobiales bacterium
CGGCCTGAATTCACGCGCGGCGTCGTGCGCGCCATCACCAGCTTGCAGAACGATCGCATCAAGGCGATCCGCGCGCTGGAGATGCGCAAGGCACGGCGTGAAAGCGGTCAGTTCATCGCCGAAGGCACCTCTGTTCTGGTGACCGCACGGGATGCCGGATGGACGCCGGCCATACTGGTGTTTCTCGCCGGTAGCTTGCGGGAAGGAATAGGTCGCGATCTCCTGAACTGGGCCGAGCGCGCCGGTGCGGAATGCCTGGAAGTCAGCGGGGCTGTACTTGCCAAGGTCGCTGCCAAGGATAATCCTCAATCTGTTCTTGCCGTCTTCGATCAGCGTTGGGCAGCCGCTCCCGAAGCGCGGACTATTGCATCTGAAGCCGTGTGGATCGCGCTGGAGGAAATCCGCGATCCCGGTAACCTTGGGACAATCATCCGGACTGCCGATGCCGTTGGCGTTGATGGCGTGATGCTTGTCGGGAACTCGGCCGATCCTTATTCGCGCGAGGCCGTGCGCGCCAGCATGGGCTCAATCTTCAATGTTCCCGTGGCGCGTGCTCAAGCGACAGAGTTCTTATCCTGGGCGGCGGACTGGCCTGGCGAGGTGGTAGGCACGCACCTCAAGGCGACGGATGATTTCCGAAAGCCCTACCGGCCGCCGGGTCTGTTGGTGATGGGCAGCGAAGGGCCAGGATTGTCGCCGCAAGCCGCTGAAGCGTGTACGCGCCTGGTGAAGATCCCGATGGCTGGCCGCATCGACTCGTTGAACATAGCGGTAGCAACCGCCCTGGTTCTCTACGAGATGCGCAAGCCGCGCCTCGTGCTCTGAGGCACAGCGCTAAACTTCGGTTCGAACCGGTTCGGCTGGGATGGACATCGGGTCGTCGGCGCGCCGCGACTTTCCTTCGAAGTAGGCCCCCTGTTCGATCGTCAACGATTTGTGAAAGACGTCGCCTTCGATCTGTGACCCGGACCTGAACAGCACCTCGTTGCCGCGAACCGAACCCTGAGCGCTTCCTTCCACCACGACGACGTGCGCAATCAGCGTGCCGGACACAAAACCGTGCTTGCCGACGACAATTTTCTCTGCGCGAACTTCACCTTGTACCTCGCCATCGATGTGGATTTCGCCGCTCGTAGCAAGGTCGCCCTGTATCAGCAGATCGGCAGCGATGAGAGATGGCCGGCCGGGCATCGGTGCCGAGGCCACGGCCGTTCTGCCGGCAGGCACCGGCGGCCTTGGGCCCTCCGGTCCGGCTGACTTGCCATCGGCCTTTCGTGTGAACATGCGTGCCGAACTCCACCCACCCGTTCGCCCGAAGAGGCCAGAAACGGGCGGCATCGCCTCTTAGCACGGACCGGCGCGGGCGCGGTAGCACGCTGGAAGTTTTACACCTTTCGCTCGTGGGCCCGCCTTGGTTTCGTCCCTTTTCCCACCTCATTTCGATTTGTCGAATCGGGCACGTGCAAGCTCTCAATATGCTGCTTACAGGGTCCTGCGGGTCTTATCGGACCTTGCCCGACTGCTCGTAGCCTGCGAGAGCCGGGTCGTGCCGCCGTAACGGCTTGCCGGCGATCGAAGGGAGTGGTGTGACAAGGACCGGGGGGAGGAGAGCCAAGGCGGTCGCTGCACCGGCGAGCGGCGCCCGGCGGGCTGCGTCGCTGGCAGGCACGGCAGCGGCAGCCCTCGTGGTGGCCGTGGTGGTGGCCCTGGGCCTGCTGTACGTCCGGCTCATGTACTCCCCAGTTGCGCTGAATTTCCTCATCCCCTCCATACAAGCCGGCATCGCGGAGGAGCTGCAGGGTGCCGACGTCAAGATCGAGACAGCGTCTCTGCGGCTTAACGACAACGGTCTTCTGGCGTTCGAACTGAAGAACATCAGAATCAGCGACGCCGAGGGTGATCCTCTGGTCGCCGCGCCGAGCGCGTCGGTATCCCTGAGCCGGCGTGCACTCATGCGTGGCCAGATCGCGGCCGAGAGCCTCGATCTGCTATCAGCCCGTTTGCTCCTGACGTACGCTGATGACGGCTCGGTTCACTTGAGGTTCTCGCGTGCGAACGAGGAGGAGGTCAGCTCCCCGCCGTCGCCATCGTTGCGGCGCACGAGCGAAACGAAGGTTGACGCCCAGAAGCCCGCGTCTGTGCAGCCGATGCGCAGTGACGGACCGACGCTAGTCCGTATCGACCTCGTCAAGGTGCTGTCCGAGGCGTCTGCCAGCGCGCGCCGGCGCGAGCACGCAAGCTCTTATCTGCGGGCGGTGGGGCTGCGCTCTGCGGTCCTCATTCTCGACAACGCCGGCCGCAAGAGCATCTGGCGTGTGCCGGAGTTCGACCTTGATCTCGATCACCGCCGAAGTCGCAGCTCGATTGCCGGTCGCGCGAAGATCGAGTCCCTCACAGGCCCGTGGGAGATCAACTTCCGAAGCAGCGAGCATGTCAGACGCGACGCGATCCAACTGGACATCTCGGTGCAGGGCCTCGTGCCGCGCGGCCTGGCGCGAAGCATGCCGGAGCTTGCCGGCTTGGAGCGATGGGACCTCCCTGTTTGGGGTGACGCCCAACTCGAACTCTCGAAATCGGGTGAGCTGCGCGCCGGAAAGATCGTCCTCGATTCCGCGCCCGGTCGCATCTCCATTCCGTGGCTCGCTCAGACGCCACTTGCCGTCGACGGGGGCCACATCGAGGTCACCTACAACGGTGCCGACCGCCGGTTCGATATCGGCCAGGCGGTCTTCACGTGGGGCGACAGCCGCCTGCAGCTTGGCGGATCGGCCGTCTATGCCGTCGAGCCGGGCCGTGAGCCGCGCTGGAACTTCGACTTCGCGTCCACGGGCGGCTACGTGGCCGCGGAGCCTCCGGCCCACGGTCAATTGCCTATCGATCAGTTTGCCGTCGGTGGCTTCTTCGAGCCGGCCCGTGGGACAATCGTCCTCAGCGCAATCAAGGTTCGCATGGCCGGTTCTGAGATTCGCGGAACCGGCTCCGTGTCCGACATGGCCGGCACACCGAGAACGCGGTTCGAGGCCCAGATCGGTGCCATGCCGGCTTCGCTCTTCAAGACGCTGTGGCCGCACTGGGCGGCGCCTGGCGTGCGTGGCTGGGTCTCGACGCACTTGAAGCGCGGCCAGGTACACGGCGGCGTTTTCCGGGTTGCCCGTGGCTACGGTGCGGCCAATGGCATGCATCCGACGACCGGCGAAGCCGACCAAGTCTCGCTTACCCTTGAAGGGTCCGATCTCGAATTTCAACTCACCGACAGCTGGCCTGCACTCAATGTATCCCGCGGGCTTCTTCGTCTCGATCAGAACAGCGTCGAATTTTCTGCGCCTGACGCGAGCATAACCGGGTCTAACGGCCGCAAGCTGGCGTTGAAGGGTGTCTTTTCCGTCGACTTGCAGGAACCCGTTCCGCGTACCGGCAAGGTCTCGGTCCGGGGCGAGGGCCCGCTTCCCGTCGCTCTGGCGCTGCTGGACGAAGGTCGCGCACGCGCTCTGACGGATGTTGGCGTGGTGGCGGAAGCTGTTGACGGCAAGATCGACGCAAACCTTGCGCTATCGTGGAAACTGGCGCCCGGCGCAAAAGTGTCCGAAGCCGAGACGCAAGGCAGAATCCGCGTCGTGGACGGCCGGCTGCGCGATGTCGTGGGTTCCCTCGATGCACAGGGCATCGACCTCACGCTGGATCTGACGCCCGCCACGGCCGACCTGAAGGCGAATTTCCTGGTCAAGGGCGTACCCCTCAGAGCCGCATGGCAGCACGCTTTCAACGATCCGAGTCACAAGGTCTCGCCCCTGCGCATCGTCGCACGCTTGAATGACAGCGAGCGCGACCAGCTTGGTCTCGACGTCAACGAGCTGGTCAAGGGCGATGTCGACATCGAGCTGACCTTGCAGCCTGCGGCCGCCGGCGAGCGCAGCGTGCGCATGCGTGCCGATCTCAAGGACGCCGCCGTCGCGATCGAGGGATTGGCCTGGAAAAAGCCCCCCGGCCAAGCCTGTCTCTTCGAGTTCGAGTTGGCCAAGGGCAGCACGCATGCCAACGAGCTGCGCAACGTCCGTCTCGTCGGCGACGACATCGCCGTTGCCGGATGGATGGCGCTTGGCAAGGATCTCCGCCTTAAAGAATTCCGTTTCCCGCAATTCAGCCTCAACGTCGTCACCGTGTTCGAGGCGCGTGGCAAGCTGCGCGCCGACAACGTCTGGGAGATTGCCGCCAAGGGCCCCACATTCGACGGCAAGGACTTGTTTCAGTCCTTCTTCGATATCCAAGTCGCCGTCGACAGGGGCGCCAGGAACCGGCCCGGTCTCGATCTGACGGCGCAGTTCGACACAGTGCTCGGCTTCTATGACGCGCGCCTGCAGGGTGTGAAGGTTTCCATGCAGAAGCGCGGCGGCAAGATGACGGACCTCGATGCGCGCGGCAGTCTCGGCAGTGGCAAGGCCTTCGAGGCGGGTGTGCGTGACGATCCGGGGCGTCCGCGTATGCTGGTCGCACGCGCCCATGATGCCGGCCAGATGTTCCGGCTGGTCGGGTTCTATCCACACGCGTTTGGCGGAGACCTGGAGCTTGAGGTCAACCTCGACGGCAAGGGTGCTGCAGAGCGAACCGGCGCGCTGACCGCGACGAAATTCCACGTACTTGGCGATGCGGTGACGGTGCAGAACGTTCAAGGCGGCGATCCGGCCGCGCGCAAGCAGATCGCGCGCGAGAAATTCGTGTTCGAAAGGCTGAAAGCGCCATTCTCCGTTGGATACGGACAGTTCGTGCTGCACGACGCGGTTGTCGAAGGCCCGCTGCTCAGCGCCAACATGCGCGGCAAGCTGGATTTCCGCACACGCAAGCTTTATGTCGGCGGAACATTCACGCCGCTTTCAGATCTCAACCGGCTGCTGCGGGGTTTCCCCGTGCTTGGCGATATCGTCACCGGTCCTCGGGGGGACGGGGTGATTGCGGTGACGTACGCGCTCAAGGGCGGCCTGGAAAACCCACAGCTCGAGATCAATCCCTTCTCTGTGCTGACACCGGGCATCACGCGCGAATTCATGCAGATCACGCCCAACGATCCAAACGTTGTGCCGCCGACGCAGCCTGCCGGAAAGCGCATGCGGCCGTCGCGCAAGGCGCCCGGCGTATCGCCACCCGGTGGCACCGGCAATTCCGTCATCGACGGATGGACCTCGGAAACCAGCCCAACGAAATAGCAGCCGCTCTCCCAAGAGTTCGGTGGGCTGGAGCGAACTGGCGTGAACCGCCATTGCAGCCTAAGGTAGTGATCGGACATCGAGCGCGCGACGTTTGCGCAAAATAGGAAGGAACGATCACATGGCTGCCATCAAACGCACTGCAAGCGCAGAATGGAAGGGTACCGGCAAGGAAGGAAAGGGAACCTTGACCAGCCAGAGCGGCGTGCTTTCAGCAACGCCCTACGGATTCAACACCCGCTTCGGCGATACCAAGGGCACCAATCCCGAAGAGTTGATCGCGGCCGCGCACGCCGGCTGCTTCAGCATGGCGCTCGCATTTGGCTTGAGCGGTGCGGGCCATGCGCCGACGAGGATATCGACGTCAGCGGCTGTCACGCTGGAATCGGACGGGCCGGGTTTCAAGGTGTCGAAATCGGCGCTCACGCTGGAAGCCGAGGTGCCCGGCATTTCGCAGGAGGAGTTCCGGAAGATCGCGGAAGGCGCCAAGCAAAACTGCCCGATCTCCAAGGTTCTCAATGCCGAGATCACGCTCGATTGGCGCCTTGCATAGAGGTGCCGCAGAAGCACGCTGGAGACCTGTAGGAATGCAGAAACGGGAACTTGGAAGTTCGGGTCTCCGCATTGCACCCTTGATGCTCGGCGGCAACGTATTCGGTTGGACGGCAGACGAGGCTGCCTCGTTCCGCATCCTCGATGCATTTGTCGCCGCCGGGCTCGATGCCGTCGATACCGCAGACGTGTATTCGTCCTGGGTGCCGGGCCACAAAGGCGGCGAATCCGAGGCCGTTATCGGCAACTGGCTCAAGGCACGCGGCGGCAGATCCAAGGTCGTCATCGCCTCCAAGGTTGGCTGGGACAAGAAGGATGCAGGTGGTGGGCTTGCGCGGGACTACATCCACAAGGCAGTCGAAGCCTCGCTCAAGCGGCTGCAAACCGACTACATCGATCTTTACCAGGCGCATCACTTCGACAAGACGACGCCGATAGAAGAGACCCTCGCTGCGTTTCAATCCTTGATTCAGCAGGGCAAGGTGCGCGCGATCGGGGCTTCCAACTATACGGCCCCGCTGCTGGCGCAGGCGCTCGAAGCGAGCGCGGCTAAAGCGCTTCCACGGTACGATACGCTTCAGCCGCACTACAATCTCTATGAGCGCGCGGGCTTCGAGAAGGATCTGGAGCCGTTGGTGCTGGAGAAGGGGCTCGGCGTCGTCCCTTACTATGCGCTGGCCAGCGGATTTCTGACCGGCAAGTACAGGACCGAAGCCGATCTCGGGAAGAGCATCCGTGGCGGCGGCATGAAGTCACGCTTCAACGAGCGCGGCTTCAGAATCCTGAAAGCGCTGGATGGGGTGTCCGCACGCCTCAACGCGCGTCCTGCCCAGGTTGCTTTGGCGTGGCTGATAGCGCGTCCGAGCATCACCGCTCCGATTGCCAGCGCAACGACGGTCGAGCAGCTGGAAGACCTGGTGGCTGCGACACGGTTGAAGCTCGATCACGAGGCGATCAAGGAGCTGGATCAAGCAAGCTCTTAGGGGCTCGCCCGCTAGCGCACAATGCGCATGTCGCCCGGCCGCAGCGCGGTGAACCGCTCCGCGGCGACGCTGTGCGTCGAGAGTGCGGCAGCCAAGTCTATCGCCGGCTGTTCGACCGCTTCGTTGGTCAGGCGGAATGTGCCCCAGTGATGCCCGAACGCGACCGATGCCCCGCACAATGCAAGCGCCTTCACGGCGTCGTCGGGGTTCATGTGCGAGTTCTTCATGAACCAGCGCGGTTCGTAGGCGCCGATCGGCAGGAGGGCGGCCGAGAGCTGGGGATGACGGCCGGCAACCCGGCTGAATGTTCGCCCGTCGCCGAACCCGCTATCGCCCACGCAGTAGAGTTTCCTGGAGCCGCTCTCGATCACGAAGCTTGCCCACAATGCGTGACTTCGATCGCCGGTGCCGCGCGCCGACCAGTGCATTGTCGGCTCTGCGTGCACGCGCAGGCCGTCACCCAGATCTACGGTCGCATCCCAATCAACGGCGTCGGCCTCGATGCCCGGTATGTCGGCCTTGAGGATGGCGTCGTTGCCGAGGGGCGTCACGATACGCGGCCGGTTGCGCTGCCAGAGCTGGCCGATCGTCGCCGTATCCATATGGTCGTAATGGTTGTGCGTAACGAGAATCGCGTCGATCTTTGGGAGATCGTTGAACGCAATACCCGGAGGATTGACCCGCTTTGGACCCACGAACGTGAACGGGCTCGCGCGGTCCGACCAGACCGGATCGATCAGCACTGCCTTGCCGCGCGCTTGAACAAGAAAGCTCGCGTGGCCAACATATGAGACGCGGAGTGCGTCCTCGTCGAAGAGTCGAGGCGGCTTATCAGGCGGCGCCGGACTCGAGAATGCGCTTGGCCATGCAACTCCGCGATCTCCGAACTGCCAGCGGAGAAAGGCCATCCGGCCCCTCGGTCCGGGTTGTCCGGGATTGAAGAAGCGAACGCCGTCGAAGTGGTCCGATACCGGCCCCTGATAGTAGGCATTGGCGCGCGCCGGTCCGAAAAGCGTCCATCCCGCACCAGCCGCGCCGGCCAGCCCTAACGCCTGCAGCACACGGCGACGGCTCGGCATGCGGTCTCTCCAAGTTCGGCGAACGGTGTCCAAGTCTCCGCAGGCCACATAGGCGCTCCGACCAGCGCCGCCAATACCATTTGTGTTCACTTAACGTTTGGTTCACAATTGCACAACCTCAACGGGAGAGAGTGCAATATGAGTATGAGGTTGCGCGCTACGGGCGAGCCGCGCAAACAGGATCTCGCTGCCAGGTCAACCTTGGCAGACTCCCTTCCAGCCGATGGCGACGTGAGTGCGCGCCGTCCGGTGATTACAGACATTACGGTTGAACACGGTCCGCCCGATCTTCTCGGCCGTTTTTTTCTGAAGGCGGACACAGCCGCGCGGCGACGGGGCGTTACGCTGTCGTTTGCACCGATGCGCGAATTGATCGAGGTGAATCAATCCAATCCTGAAACGTGGCGCCCGATCCTCCCGCTCTTCGATCCAGCTTTTGGTGGTATCGATGACGAGAACAGCTTTTGCATTCTCGGACACAACACCCAGGGAGAGATCATCGCCACGCAAGCCGCGCGTCTCTACCGGTGGCCCGACACGTCATTTCACGAGGAAGCGTCTTCGCTGCGGCTCTTCTATGCAGAGCCCGACCGTCACCGCACGGCAAAGGAGCAAGTCGAGGTGACCGCGCCGATTGCCAAAAAGCTTTCGGGGTCGGTGATCTTCGCCGGCGGGATTTGGTATCGGCCCGACTATCGCAACGTCGGCCTGCCCTACATCTTGCCGTGGCTGTCGCGCGCGTACGCGTACACGCGCTGGAATCACGACTTCTCGTTGAGCATCATGGCCGAAGAAGTCTACGCACGCGGTATGGCTCGCCGCAGCGGTTACACCAAAGCCGACTGGGAAGTCTGGCTGCGCCACACGCCTGTCGACCCGGCAGGCAACATCCGTTGTGCACTCGTCTGGATGGACGAGGACGATCTGCTCAATGGGGTGGAGGAGTTCCTAAGCGGGTTTGACGCGCAGGTTGATGCTCGGGTCGACCAGCGACGCGCATAGCAACAATGTCGAGCTGTCTTCGCCGCGGAAAGGCAGCACGAGGCGGCGATAGCGGAAGCTTTGCCGCGAATGCTCCGGCCACTTGATGACGGCATCGACGTCGCTGAGGCTCGGCTGGCCTGACGCGATGACGTTGCGGTAGTAGCGAGCGATCCACTTCCCGTAATCGTAGTCCGGCTGATCCTCGACCCGGTGGCCGATGGAGCGTGATAGCCAATGATCGGCGGGCTTGCTCAGGCCGCCGCCGACGCTCTTGAGCACCATGGCTGCGCGAGCCGGCGTAGCCTCGACCAGGACGTAGCGATTGTTGAGCTTGGCCTGGACGACGGGCGCAATGCGATCCTCGTCGAAGTCGCCCTCGGTTTCCGACCAAACGCCGAGTACGGCCTTGAGCGGACTTGCATCGGGCAAGGCGTCGAGTGGGAGGTCCTGATGTAGAAAATCGCTGTCGCGATTGCCTATGCCGAACTCGACTTTCGCGAGCAAGCGTTGTACCGCCTCTGTGCGCGACGGCAGCATCTCGTGCGACCAGACGCGGTCGAAGAATGAGATCAGCACGCGATCGACAACGCGATCGTGCAGCCAGTACATCAGTGCGCTGAAGGCAATCGGCGACACAACAGACGGGCGCAATGACACGCGCAGCGATCCACGCGCCTCCTTGGCGGCAACGAAGCCAAGGTTGCGGATCGCGAACTCCACCAGCTCTTCGCCGTGGATGGAGGCCTGCAGATCGTCGGCAAGCCGGCGCGAGCCGGCGTCCCAGACGTCTCCGCGGTCGTCGAACAGAATAGAGCGCATATCGGCGTCGCCACTTGAGCCCGGAACGACGCCCGAAGGCACCGATCCGACGTCTTGAACGCCTCAACTGTATTTTTAGGCCCGTTAATTTTTCGTGCGTTTTGCGGTTCGGCGGACACCCTCGGTTAACGCCCTTCGACGTGACCGTCGGGAACGCGGCGTCCCCCGGCGGGCTCAGTCAGCTCTGTGTTGACAGCACGAGCTCGCGCCTGTATTTAACGAATTGGTTATTTAACTAGAAAGATAATAATGACTTCCGATGCACTGAGCACGACGTTTGCGGCCCTTTCGGACCCTACCCGGCGGGCCATCCTGGCGCGCCTTGCTCAGGGCGAGACGTCCGTCAGCGAGTTGGCGGAACCGTTCGACATGAGCCTGCCGGCTGTCTCCAAGCACCTCAAGGTGTTGGAGCGCGCCGGACTGATCGCGCGTAGTCGGTCCGCACAGTGGCGGCCGTGTCGCATTGAAGGGGGGGCCTTCCGGGACGTGCACGAATGGCTCGAGCGCTACCGGCAATTCTGGGATGCGAGCCTGCATCGCCTGGAGCAGTTCTTGGACGCCGAGGAACCGGACTTAGGGCGGGGCGAAGGCGAGGCCTCCACCACATGAACTGGGGCGCGGCCTTCGAATAGTCGCGTCACGATGCCGTGAGTGTATCGCGCCGAACCGCAGTAAGCGGCGTTAACGAGCCAAGCGGCCACGACCAACCGGAGGAGTGACCATGAAAATCAATCCGTATCTCGTTTTCAATGGCACCTGCGCGGAGGCCATGACGTTCTACAGCAAGGTGCTCGGCGGGAAGCTCGACATGATGAAGTTCGCCGGAACGCCTGCCGCCGAGCATGTTCCAGCCTCTTCGAAAGACAAAATCATGCATGCGTGCCTTTCGTTCGGCGATCAGTGCGTCATGGCGTCGGACAGCATGCCCGGCCAACCCGAGGACATGAAGGGCATGTCGGTTACGCTGCACTTACGACAAACCGGGTGATGCGGATCGGGCGTTCACAGCGTTGTCGGAGAAGGGCTACATCACTATGCCGATTGGAGAGACCTTCTGGGCTAAGCGCTTTGGGACATTCGTCGATCGCTTCGGCACGCCCTGGATGATCAATTGCTCGAAGCCGATGCAAGAATTCGAGCAGGCCATGGAGAGCTACGGCAAGCAATGAAAGCAGAACCTCAGAAAGAGCATGATTGGCTTCAGAGCTTCGTGGGAGATTGGATCTACGAGGGCGAATGCTCCATGGGGCCGGATCAGCCACCTATGAAAAGCGGCGGCTCGGAGACCGTTCGATCGCTCGGCGGTTTGTGGGTTGTCGGTGACGGCACGTCGAAAATGCCGGACGGCTCACCTGCTTCCACGATGATTACGCTCGGTTTTGATCCGCGTATTGGTCGGTTCGTCGGCACGTGGGTGGGTTCGATGATGACCCATTTATGGATTTACGACGGTGCACTCGATGGCGCCGGCAAGGTACTCACGCTCGATTCCGTCGGTCCGTCCTTTGCCGGTGACGGTTCGATGTCGAAGTACCAGGACATATTCACCTTGCGGAGCCGCGACCATCGCATTTTGACGTCACGGGCAATGGACGCTGAAGGGCAGTGGAACGAATTCATGACGGTCCACTACCGCCGGAAGAAATAGCGCGTAGCTCGGGCGAAAGAGATCCGGAAAATGAAAACGCCACCCGCTGTGCGGGTGGCGTTTTGTAGATGGTATCCGAGAAGGCTGGACTTACATGTCCATGCCGCCCATGCCGCCGCCGTGCGCGTGACCGGCATGCGCATCCTTCTTCTTGGGAGCCTCGGCGACGCCGGCCTCCGTCGTGATCAGCAGACCCGCGATCGAGGCGGCATCTTGAAGAGCGGTGCGCACGACCTTGGCCGGGTCGATGATGCCCTTCTCGAACATGTCGCCGTACTCGTCGTTCTGGGCGTCGTAGCCGAACGCGGCACCGCTCTTGTCGAGCACCTTGCCGACGACGATCGAGCCTTCCACGCCGGCGTTCTCGGCGATCTGGCGGATCGGGGCCTGCAGCGCACGTTTGACGATGGCGATACCGGCTGACTGGTCGTCGTTCTCACCCTTGGCCGTAATGGCTTGCGCCGCCTTCAGCAGCGCGACGCCGCCGCCGACAACGATGCCTTCCTCGACCGCGGCGCGGGTCGCATTGAGCGCGTCGTCGACGCGGTCCTTGCGCTCCTT
>CADEEC010000069.1 GCA_902826255.1 uncultured Hyphomicrobiales bacterium
GCGGATGGTGCAGCGTCACGCCGTAGACAATTCCCGATGCCCCGCGGATGCGGACGAGCAGGCGTCTGGGTTGGGTAGCGGTCATGGTGCGCTGTGGGCCAGGGTTGCTGCGGGGACGAAGGAGCTGGACTTGCGCGCCACCGTACTGCCGGGCTGAGAGACCGTCATCTGTCCGGGCCCTGCAATTGATATCGAGGCGCGATAAGCTGTTGCTCTATTCATGAGCATAGTGCTCAAATTCTGCTACTTCCTCGGTGCGGACTGTGGTGCTAATGTTCTAAAGATAATACTAGTCAGAGAGATGTCGATGGCGAAGTGCCGACATCATGCTGCATCGCCGCGCTGCGCAGCGCGAGCTGCGCATGCGCCCTTCTCCTGGGCACTGACCGCGTGGCACTTCGCGGACCATCTTCCAAGTGCCGGGAGCTTTTGGGGAGCGGGTTCCAGCTAACCGATGCAGAAAGCGCTTAGTCTGCACGACACCACACCGGCCATCGAGCTAAGTGGCGTCTCGAAGGTCTTCGCCACCGCGTCCGGCGAGCCGGTTCATGCGCTCAACTATACCAATCTCACCATTGGCGCAGGTGAGTTCATTACCGTCGTCGGCGCGTCCGGGTGCGGGAAGACCACCCTGCTGCGGCTGGTTGCCGGCCTCGAACGCTCCAGTTCGGGTACGATCAGGATCAACGGCGCACCGCAGGTCGGGCCCTCCGAGCAGGCGGGTATCGTGTTCCAGGATGCCACCCTGCTGCCGTGGCGCACGGTGATGCAGAATGTTCTGCTGCCGGTGCAGGTGCTCAAGCTCGACGCACGCAAGTATGGAGAGCGGGCGCGTGCCCTGCTCGAAACCGTCGGCCTCAAGGATTTTACGAACAAGTATCCGCACGAGCTGTCGGGCGGCATGCGCCAGCGCGTGGCGATCACGCGGGCCCTGGTGCACGATCCGGCCATGCTGCTGATGGACGAGCCGTTCGGCGCGCTCGATGCCATGACCCGCGATCAGATGAACCTGGAATTGCTGGATATCTGGGCGGCGACGCGCAAGACGGTGGTGTTGATCACGCATTCGATCACGGAATCGGTGTTCCTGGCCGACCGCGTGATCGTGATGTCGCCGCGGCCGGGCCGCGTGGTCGAGGAGATTGTCATCGATCTGCCGCGGCCGAGAACGCTCGAGATGATCAACAAGGAAGAGTTCGGCAAGTATGTCCGCCATATCCGCGGGCTGCTCGGGGCTGGCGCACACGCGCGCAACGGAGCCACGCCATGACTGTTCAAAGCGAAAGTGCTGTCGGATCCGTTTCCGTTCCCTCGCTGCCGGCCAAGCCTTCGATGCTGGCCCGAATCACGGACAAGCTGGTCTCGCCGTTCTTTGCCATCCTCCTCGTTGCCTACTGGGAGTTTCACGTCCGCTATTTCGAGGTCGATGCGCTGCTGCTGCCGCCGCCGAGCAAGATATTGGTATCGCTGTGGCATGGCCTCGCCAGCGGGCTTTTTCTCGAGCACCTCGGGATAACGATTTACAGGGCGCTGTCGGGCTTTCTCATCGCGATGTTCATGGGCATTGCGCTCGGAGCCCTCATTTCCCAGTTCAAGTTCATCGAGAAGACCGTCTATCCGTGGGTCGTTGCCCTGCAGACGGTGCCCAAGATCGCGATCGCTCCGCTGATCCTGGTGTGGTGCGGCTATGGCTCCCTTTCCAAAATCGTGACGGCAACGCTGGTCGCCTTCTTCCCGATCCTCGTGAACACCATCATTGGGCTGAGGAGCTGCGAGCAGGGCAAGCTAGACCTGATGCGCTCGCTGAAGGCCGGCCGGTGGTTGACGTTCCGCATGGTTCAGCTTCCGAATGCGCTGCCGTTCATCTTTGCCGGGCTGAGCGTGGCCGTGGTGTTCAGCATCCTCGGTGCGCTGGTCGGCGAGTTCGTCGGCTCCAAGGACGGCATCGGCTTTTTGATCCTCGATGCCAACTACCAGCTCAACATTCCGCGCGTATTTGCACTTCTGATCATGCTCGCGGCCTACGGCATCACCTGCCACGTGTTGCTGCGATACGCCCACCGCAAGCTGGTGTTCTGGAACGACCAGCACAACGTCACATCTGCCTGAGTAACGCCTGACTGTAGCGACGGAGAGACAGACTATGCCCAGTCCAAAACGTTTTCCCTCAATGCCTATTGCCGCGGCCATTGTCGTGTTTGCGGGTGCCTCCCCGGCTTACGCGCAGAAGCTTATATTTTCCCCCACGACCACGGCCATCACCGTGGGTCATGCGGCGCACTCCTCCTTGCCCAAGTACATGAAGTGCTGGGAGAAGGAGGGTGTCGACGTCGACGTGGTGGGCATTCAGGGCGCCACGGCCGGCATGCAGCAGATCGCCGCCAAGAACGTCACCTTCGCCAACCTCGGCCCGGAAGTGCTGATGATGGCGCGCGCGAAAGGCGCCAAGGTCAAGTCGGTCTATACCTACTCCAGAAGCACCATCTATCGCGCGGTGGCGCTGAAGAGCTCCGGCATCAGGAAAACCGAAGACCTGCGCGGCAAGACGATGGGCGCCATCGCCATGTCGACAGGCGCGGTGCCCTACGGGCGGCAGATGCTGCAGGCGGCCAAGATCGATCCCGACAAGGACGTGAAGTGGCTGGCTATCGGCGAAGGCGCACAGGCGATGCTTGCCCTCAAGCGCGGTGACGCCGATGCCTGGTTTGCGTGGGATACCGCCGTGGCGCAGCTGCAGGCGGCCGGTGCCGATCTCGTTCAGTTCAACCCTCCGTATTTCGACGACCTGATCGGTAACGTGATCGTCGTGCACGAGGACTTCCTGGCGGCCAACAAGGCAACGGTTGCCAAGGCGCTGCGTTGCATCGCCCAGAGCACCATCTACGGTCTCACCAACCCGGAGAAGACCATCAGGGTGCACTGGCAGCAGTGCCCCGCGACCAAGCCCGAGGGCGACGAGAAGATCGCCATGGAGAAGGCGCTCCTCGTATTCGAGTCGCGCTTCAGCGGTTACTCGACGCCCAAAGGCGTCAAGTGGGGCGAGAACCTCGAGTCGCAGTGGCGTGGCGTTGCCAAGCTGATGCAGGCCGAGAACCTTCTGCCGGCCGACTTCGATGTCACGGCGTCCTACACGAACGAGTTGATCGACGAGATCAACAAGTTCGACGCTGCGGCAGTTGTCGCGGCGGCCAAGGCCGACAAGTAGAGCGGCGACCAGAACGCGCAGGAGGAGCACGTCATGACGGTGGAAGGCAATCTGTTCGCGGCGAGCAGCTTCGAAAAGGTGCGCCTTCCTCCGCAGCAGGCGGAGCCTCTGCCGCACTGGGCTTATACGTCGGCGGGCTGGTACGAGCGGGAGGTCGAGCGCATCTTCCGCAAGGGCTGGAACTATGTCGGCCACGTCAGCCAGGTGCCCAAGCCCGGCGACTTCTTCACGCTTGATGTCGCCGGCATTCCCCTGATCGTGGTGCGCGGGCAGGACGAGAAGGTGCGCGCCTTCTTCAACTCGTGCCGCCACCGCGGCTCCAAGCTGCTGTGGGGCGAGGGCAACTGCAAGCTGATCCGCTGTCCCTATCACGCGTGGGCCTACAACCTGACCGGCGGTCTGGTAGCGACGCCGCTGGTCGACGAGGACATGGAGGGCATCAAGAGCGAGCTGTCGCTGCATGCCCCGCGCCTCGATATCGTCGACGGCTTCCTGTTTGTCGCTTTCGAAAACACGCTGCCTGCGGCATCGAAGGCGCTGGGAAGCCTGCAACGGGAATGGGCCGGCTACGAGCCCGCCAACCTCGTGTGCACCCGGCGCAAGAGCTGGGACGTGAAGGCCAACTGGAAGCTCTGGTACGAGAATTACAACGACAGCCTGCACGTGCCGTTCGTGCATCCCGGCAGCCTTGCCAAGCAGAAGGTCAAGAGCCGCCAGCGCGCCTCGCACGTGGAGACGGACGGCATCTACATCGCGCACTTCACGGTTCATGCCGGCAGCCGCGGACTTCTTGAGGAGGACCAGGATAAAGCGTTCCCGCGCTTCCCGAAGCTGAGCGGACGCTACACCGAGGGTACCTACTACCCGTGCCTGCTGCCCTCCACCTTGTTCGGGTTCACGGTCGACAGTGCCTGGGCATTCGAGCTGCATCCCAAGGGGCCGGATCGCACGACGCTGGTGGCGGCGTCCTTCTTCTCGAAGGATGCCGTGGCGCGGCCGGATTTCGCGGAGAAGGCGGAGTATTACTACCGCCGCGTGGATTCCATCGTGCCCGAGGACAACGAGGCCGTAGAGCGCCAGCAGGAAGGCCTGTGCCTGCCGGTGGGCCTGTCAGGCAAGTTCACCCACATGGAAACGCTGTGCCACGCCTTCGACAACTGGGTGCTGGACCAGATGGTCGACGCCTGACACGGGCAGCAACGAGGAGCACTCAATCCAAGTGAGCAAGACCAAGAAGCCGGCCAAGCCGGCAAGAAATCTGCGCGACTTCCTCGATGCCGTAGCCGAGTGGGATCCCGGCAGCATCCTCAGGGTCAAGGAGCCGATCGCCCTCGACTACGACATGACGGCGATGGCGATGGAGCTGGAGCGGCGGGGGCAATCGCCCGTGCTGTGGTTCGAGAAGGTCGGCAACAGCCCGTTCCCGGTTGTCGCCAACGTGTTCGGTAACCGCAAGCGCTACGCCTTTGCGTTGGGCGTGGAGGAAGCCGAGCTATTCGATGCCTGGGGTCGCGTCGGCGACAAGCTCTACACCCCAGAACTCGTGAAAAAAGGCCCGATCCTCGACAACGTGCTGACCGGCGCCGACGTCGATCTCAACCGCCTGCCGATTCCCCGGCATTTTGCGGAGGACGGCGGCCCCTACATTACCAACGGCATCGTGGTGGCGAAGGACCCCGATACTGGCGTCCGCAACGCCAGCTTCCATCGTATGCAGCTGAAGGGCCCGAACATCCTCGGCACGAGCCTGCACAGCCGGCGCCACCTGTGGACCTACGCACGCCGCGCCCAGGAGCTTGGCCAGAACCTCCCGGTTGCCGTGCTGATCGGCTGCCATCCCTTGCTGAGCTTCGGTTCCGGGCTTTGGAAGGGGCCGATATCCACGGACGAGTACGAGGTCGCGGGCGGCTTCTTCGGCGAGCCGCTCAAGATCGCCATGGGTCCGATGGGGAAGGTGGAAATCCCGATCGAGTGCGAGATCGCACTGGAGGGCACCATCATCGTCGGTGAGCGCTTCCCCGAGGGTCCCTTCGCGGAGTTCACGGGTTATGCGTCGGAGCGCTCCACCGAGCACGCACTGAAGATCGACTCGATCCTCTATCGCAACAACGCCATCTTCCAGGACATCGTGCCCGGCATCTCCGACGAGCACACGATGCTGCTGGCCATCCCGCAGGAAGCCCGGTTGCTGGGCACGCTGCGCCAGCACAACCCCAACGTGACGGCGGTGGCCTATCCCAAGTCGGGCACATGCCGTTTGCATGTCTATGTCTCGGTGCGCGATCCCGCGCCGGGGCAGGTGCGCAACATCGGGGCCGTGACGCTGGGCGACGACCTCTCGGTCAAGCTGGTGGTGATCGTCGACGACGACGTGGACGTGACCAGCGACTTCGACGTGATGTGGGCGATGGCGACGCGCATGCAGGCCGACACCGACATGGACGTGCTGCGCAACGCCATGGGCGCCGTGCTCGACCCTTCCAACAACCAGGGCACGACCGCCAAGCTGATCATCGATGCGACGCGCAAGACCAAGCCGTTCCCGGCGCGGCACACGCTGCCGGAAGACGCGGTCGCCAGGGTGCAAGCCATGATCGCCAAGTACAAGCCGTCGCCCTGAGGGCAGGCTGAGACAACGCATGACGTTCAGGAGGAAGCTGGAGTGACGGACAAAGTCGTGCTGCTTGAGACGGAGGGCGCGATTGCGCGCGTGACCCTCAACAATCCGCCCGTCAACGCCGTCTCGATCCGGCTGCTGGATGCCCTGCACGCCGCACTCGATGAGATCGAGCGCAACAAGGCGATCCGTTGCGTGATCCTGACGGGCGCGGGCGAGAAGGCCTTCTGCGCGGGCGCCGATCTGCGCCAGGAATCGTCGATGAGCACGCCGGCGGACGGCAAGGCTTTCCGCGACTACGGGCGGCGCACGCTGCAGCGCATCGAGACGTTCCCGCGCCCGATCATCGCGGCCATCCACGGCTATTGCATCGGTGGCGGCACGGCCATCGGCTGGACTTGCGACTACCGCATCGCGGCCGACAACGCGGTGTTCCGCGCCGGCGATGCCTTCCTCGGCATCGTGCCGAGCTGGGGCATGGGCCTCACGCGCCTGCCCCGGTTCGTGGGACGCAACAAGGCGCTCGATATCCTGCTGCTGGGCGAGAACTTCGGCGCGCAGGAGGCCTACAACATGGACCTCGTCAGCAAGGTGGTACCGCGTGGCGAACTGATGAGCGCAGCGCAGAAGGTGGCCGAGCGCATCGCGGCGGCATCCCCGCAGGCGATCAGCGCCACGCGCAAGGCGATCAGCCACAACCTGCGCCACTCCTGGGACAGCATGGTTGACTACGAGGAAGAGCTGTGTGCCGCGGTGTTCGGGCACGCGGACGCCGAGGAAGGCATGAAGGCGTTCCTGGAGAAGCGCGCGCCCAAGTTCGAGGACTAGTGGGATGATCGAGAAATTCGCCACCACCAGCAGCTTGGTTCGGAGCGAATTTCTCAATCTGAATCACACTAGCAAGATTGTGACCCTGGCGTCCTTTACGATCCCGAAGTTCGCTTGGGACGCTGGCTTCAAGGTATGGCGAGCTTCGGAATCGGGACACTAGGGATGACGATTGCCCGCCTGCTGCGACCGGCGTCGATCGCCATCGTCGGCGCGTCCGACAAGATCGGGCCAGGGTTCAACGCCTGGAATGCGCTGAAGGCCGTCGGCTACGGCGGCACGATCCATCTCATCAACCCGCGCAGCAAGGAGCTGCTGGGCCAGCCCTGCTATCCCTCGCTTGCGGAGGTGCCGGGCACCGTCGATGCGGTGTTCATCGCCGTACAGGCGGAAAAAGTGGTCGATGTCGCCAAGGAAGCGGCCGCCAAGGGCGCCGGCGCGCTGGCCGTGCTGTCGAGTGGCTTCAACGAGATCGGCGAGCATGGGGCCGGTTTGCAGCGGGAGCTGGTTGCTCTCGCGCGCGAGCACGGGATGGCCGCCTGCGGCCCCAACTGCCTGGGTTTCCTGAACTTCGTCGACCGCACGGCGCTGTTTGGCACGTCCCTGCCCGGCGAGCTGCCGGTCGGCCGCACGGCTGCGGTGGTGCAGAGTGGGTCCATCGGCATCGCCCTGTTGAACGCGGCGCGCGGACTGGGCCTGAGCCACCTCATCACCTCGGGCAACGAGGCCGTCACCACGGTGGCCGACTACGTGTCGTTCCTGGTCGAGGAGCCGACCGTCGACACGTTGATCGTGTTCCTGGAGCAGCTGCGCGAGCCGCAGAGGTTCATCGCCGCCTGCCGCCGGGCGCGGGTGCTCAACAAGCCCGTGATCGTGCTCAAGAGCGGGCGCTCGGCGAAGGGCCAGCAGGCGGTTGCCGCCCACACGGGCGCGGTCGCCGGCAGCCTGGAGGCCAGTGACGCGGCGCTGCGTGCCGCGGGTGCGGTGCAGGTGTTCTCGCTCGATGAGCTGATCGAGACGAGTTTGGCGTTCTCCACGCTGCCGCGCACGCTCAAGGCCAGCGGGACGGCGATGGTGAGCCTCTCGGGCGGGCAGATCGCGCTGGCGCTGGATGCAGCCGACGAAACCGGGCTCACCCTGCCCGCCGTATCAACGGCCAAGGACACTTTGACCGAGCTGTTGCCGCCCAACTCGCACATTGCCAACCCGCTCGATCTCACCTGGGCCGGGCTCTACGACGCCAGCATCGCGCGCCGGTGCGTGAAGGCGCTCGGCGAGCAGCCCGACGTCGGGGTGATCATGCTGCTGCAGGATTCCCCGCGCGGGCTCGGCGAGCAGCAGGCCAATCGGTATTCGACGCTGCTGCGTGCGGTTGCCGACGGAGCGGCCGACGCCGGCGTGCCCGCGGTGGCGGTCTCCAACGTCAGCAGCGACGTGCATCCGGGCTATGCACAAGCGGCGGCGGAGAAGTCGGTGACGAGCCTGCGCGGGACGATGGAAGGCATCGGCGCGGTCGCGCGATATCTGCGCTGGCATTCGGCACCGCCGCCGCAGCAGGCGCGTGCGGTGGCCTCCGGAACAAGGCGAGCAGACGCGGCGCGCGCCTTGGCATCTGCGCGCGCAGGCGCGGTGCTCGACGAGCACGACGCCAAGGCGGTGCTTGCGGCCTACGGCTTGCCGGCGCTGCCGGAGCGGCTGGCCGCCAGTGTCGCCGAGGCCCAGGCTGCAATGCAGGCGCTTGGCGCGCCGGTGGTTATCAAGGCCCTCGTGCCGGGCGTGGCCCACAAGTCGGAGCACGGCTTCGTGCGCCTCAACCTGCGCAACGAGGCGGAGGTCGGGCAGGCGGCGCGCGATCTGCTCGACAAGGGGCGGGCCCTTTCCGGTGGCGACGAGACCCGCCTCCTGGTGCAGCCGATGATTTCCTCTGTCGCCGAGCTGCTGATCGGCGCCCGCGTCGATCCAGAATTTGGCCCCGTGATCGTGGCCGGCATGGGCGGCATCCATGTCGAGCTGTTCAAGGACGTCGCGGTGCGGCTGGCGCCTGTCTCCGCCGCCGAGGCCCAAGAGATGCTGCAGTCGACCAAGGCGGGCCGCCTGCTCGATGGATGGCGCGGGAAGCCGAAGGGCGATCTCGCGGCCACAGCGGAGGTGATCCATCGCCTCTCCTGCCTCATCGCCGATTTCAAGGACGATGTCAGCGAGATCGAGATCAACCCGCTCGCCGTGCTGCCGGCCGGATCGGGCTGCCTTCCGCTTGACTGCCTGATCGTGCGCAAGACGCGCTAGAGCAGGATCGCCTCGGATCGAACCACCTTGCCACATGGGCTGAGGTGTCGGCCGAAGCGCGAATCCTGCCCTGCTTGAGTTTTTCAAGAGTGCGATTGACGTCTGGGTCGCGTCGCGGACCCGCCGGTGCGTGTTGCTGCGGGGTCCGGCAGGCGCTACACAAGTGGTTGTTCCGCCCGCGGTTTCACCGACATCGACGAGGATAGCGTCATGGACATGACCGGCACACGGCACATCGCAGCGAGCCGCGAGACGGTGTGGGCTGCGCTCAACGATCCGGAGATCCTCAAGCAGTGCATTCCGGGCTGCGAAAGCCTGGAGATGGAAACGCCGACCGACATGACGGCGAGGGTCAAGCTTGCGGTCGGGCCAGTGAAGGCGACCTTCAACGGCAAGGTGAAGCTCTCCGACCTCGATCCGCCAAACAGCTACCGCATCGCGGGCGAGGGGAGCGGCGGGGTGGCGGGCCATGCCAAAGGCAGCGCCACCGTGCGCCTCGCCGACGAGGCTGGCGGCACGCTGATGACTTACGACGTGAAGGCCGATGTCGGCGGCAAGCTCGCCCAGCTCGGGGGGCGGCTGATCGACTCCACAGCCAAGAAGCTGGCGGACCAGTTCTTCGAGAAGTTCACCGCGGTCGTCGGCGGGCCGGCGGAGGAAGAGGCGGAAAGCGCTGCCGCCGGGGCGAAGAAACCGGGCTGGTTCTCGCGCACCATCCTGCGCAGGAATGGCGGCGAAGGCGGCGCCTAGGGCGCGATCGTTTCAATTGGAAGCGCAGCTTCCAATTGAAGCGTGAATCGCACTCTCGAAAAATCCAGGCAGAGCAGGATTCACGCTTCGGCCCGCACCCCAGCCCGTGTGGCAAGGTGGTTCAATCCGAAGCGATCCTGCTCTAGCCGGCCGCCGTGACGCCGTTCGGCTGCTGTCCGAGCAGGCGGGCCTTGACTTGGTCGAGGTCGTGCAGCGTGACGTCGACCTGATTGTAGGGGATGTCGATGCCGGCCTCGCGCAGGGCCTTGATGACGGCGATGCGCAATTCCGACTGAACGGCCCCGGCCTGACCGATGTCCGGCAGCGTCACGCTCAGGCTGAACAGGAGCGCGCTGTCACCGAAGCCTTCCAGAACCGCGCCCGGTGCCGGCGTGCGCAGCACCTGCGGGTGTGCTTCCGCGCACGATTTCAGGATGGCGATCACCTGCTCGGGGTTGGAGCCGTAGCCGACGCGCACCTTTACGCTCACGGAGCCGATCGAGTTGCGGTGCGTCAAGTTCAGGACCCGGCCCGTGATCAGCTCGGAGTTGGGGACGATCAGGCTCGCGCGATCGCCGGTCTCGATCTCGGTCGCGCGCACGTTGATGCTGCGCACCTGACCCGGGACGCCACCGACCACGATCCGGTCACCGACCTTGATCGGGCGCTCGATCAACAGGATCAGGCCGGAGACGAAATTGTTCACGATCGACTGCAGGCCGAAGCCGATACCGACCGACAGCGCACCGGCGACGATGGCGAGATTGGTAATGTCGAGGCCGGCATAGGATACCGCAATGAGGCCGGCTATCCCCGTGCCGGCATAGCCCACGACCGTTTCGATGGAATTGGCGATGCCGGCGTCCATGCGGGAGGTGTCCGCCCGCTCGCGCAGGACGCGCTGGATCATGCGGGTCGCGAGCAGCAGCGCGATGAACAGCAGGATGCCGCCCAGGATGCGCACCAGCGAGATGCGGAATTGCCCGATCTCGATACCGAACAACAGCGAGGTCAGCCAGTCGCGGATGTCGGCGCCGGAGAAGCCCCATTGCAGCATCAGGAACGGGAGGGCGCAGATCGCGAGCCCGAGCGTGAGCGCGATCTCGGTCAGCCGGGCGAGCTGGTGGCGGCGCGGCGCGTCGATGCCGAAGCGGTGCTCCAGCATGTCGCCGACCGGCCGCGTGCGCTGCGGCGGCTCGCGGGTGAGGGCGCGGATGGCGAGGTAGCCGAGCCACATCAGCAGCACCACGATGCCCGTCAGCAGCACCTGCTGTGCAACGAAGCGCGCGAGCGCCACGTAGCCGCTCAGTGCGGCAGCAATGATGCCGAAGGCTATTAGCCAGAGCGGCACTTTCAGCCAGCGCGGCCGATAGCGGGGATACGCATCGGCTGCAGCGCCGGGTGGAGTGAACGGTGTTAACAGCAGCGCGATCAAGAGGCCCGCAAACAGCGTGCTCATGATGAATGACTGCGTAATGCTGAAGGACAGCGGCACGAAAAAGGCGCGGGCGACCTCTGTCAGCGCGCCGTCGACAGCGTAGACGGCCGTCATGGCGGCCAATAGCCGCGACAGCTTTTTGGCCGATTGGTCCGCCAGCGGCACCAGACGCCAGTGGGGAGCGCGCGGCGCCATCGAGGTGGAAAGCAGCGCGGAGACGGCAGAAAAGACCAGGACGGCTTTGACAATTCCGCCGGCGGTTCGCTCCCAGGGACTGTAGAGCAGGCCCAGTCCGTCAAGGCCGGCATACACCAGCATGATTGCCGCGATCGCGGGGAGGGCCCTGAGCGGCGCAATCCAGGCGGCAGACAGTGCGCGCTCGAAGAAGGTCGGCACCGCGCCGTCTGCAGCAACGGCGCGGCGCCGCGTCGCGCGCCAGGCGATCGCCTTCAGCACAAGGTAGAGGACGAGCGCACCAGCCAGCAAAAAGGCCAGCTCGCGCGATTTTGGCGCCGCCCAGCTCCGCCAGTCGCTGCCGAAGTAGGTCACCCGTTGCTGCACGCCCGGCACGGCGGAGGAAAAGTCGCGCCAGACGCCCGGCAGCAGGGGGCTCGGCAGCCGCTCGAGCAAGTTCTTTGTGAACAGCGAGTGGCGCAGCGCCGTAATGCGCTCGATCAGCTGGCGTGCCCGCACCCAAGACAATTCGCTGGTCTTGATGGCGCCGTCGTAGGCGGCCGCCAGTGTGGTGAGCCGCGCGCGTTCGGCGGCAACTTCTGCGCTTTCGGGCTGTGCGTCTTTGCCCGGTCCCGGACCGAGCTTCTCGATCTGACTCTGGACGTCGGCGAGCTTGGGGCGCAGCGCTTCCGCCGTCTTGGTGCTGTCGCCGAGGACATCTTCGACCCGGCTGCGCAGCGTGCCGAGGCCTTCCTCGTATTCGCCAAGATGCTGCAGCGCTTTCTCCGCATCCGACAGCGTCGATGTCATCTTGCCGAGCGCGGTCGCGACATCGGAGGGAAGCGCCGGCGCCACTGCGACAGGCTGCTGCGGTGCCGGCTGAGGTGGCGCGGGTTGCTGCGCGAAGCCCGCGCCCGGCAGGGCGAGCAGCGCCGCAAAGGCAATCAGCAAGAGGGTCCGGGCGTGCCGAGACGTGCTCATCGGCTGTCTTCCTTCAAAATAAGTGCGCGCGTGCCAAAGGACCGCATGCGAGCGCCGGGCGCCGCTGGCCCGTAGCCGCTTGGCAGGAGTGGACGCCTATTCGTTGACGGCCTGACCAAAGCTGCGCGGGGTCCGCGTGAACACAGGCGGCGAGGGCTCGCGCCGCTCCTCGGTTTCCATGGGGAAGGCCGGTTCCGCAAGGGCGTGGCGTGGCGGCACGATCCCGGTTTCGATCACCACGTCGACGGGACCGCCCGTCATGATCAGGTGCTCCACATCGTCGCGGCGGATGAGCAGCAGCTTGCGGCGGCCGTCCACGCTCGCCTGCTCCATGACGCCGAGGCGCGGTTCAGGGCGCTGCGGCATCAGCCACGCGAGGCTCATGCTCGTGTCGCCGGTGGTATACGCGCGAAATCCCCACAACGTTGCGACAATCGCCGCGATGACGAGGATCAGAACGAACAGCGGCCAGAGTAGCGAAGACATCGGCTGGAGTTTCCCGTCCTGCTGCAGATTCGTGCGCGCCGACGTTTCGTTACGCCATCGGCACCCCAACGTCACCTCCAAGGGGGCAACGTTTGCGGCAAACCGATGACGCGCCACGTCCGCCGACCCTCCGCGTTCTTAGCGCCATCTTAACCCTAATGACGGCTTTCTTGAAGCCGCGAAGGGCCCTGTGGACGGCCACGGCAGTGGACGTGTCCCGGGGCATTTTCGTGAGGCAGTCATCATCAGTTGCGGTCAGTACATGCGTAGGCATTTTGCCGACTTCCTGCAGGGCCTGCAGGCTTCGCTTGCCCAGAATCAGCTAAAGTTCTGCGGCATGGCCCGAATCGACGCAATCAATGCTGAGGGATCGGCCGTCCGCGCGCTCGGTCGCGCGCACGGTGCCGTAGCGGTCGGGCTTGCCCTGGTCACGGCCGCGAGTTTTGCCGCGCTGGCATTCGGGCCTCGCGGCCTTCTTCAATCCATCGTGTTCGTCGTCCTCGCCCTGCTGGTCGTGTGCGGCGTCTTTCTCGTCTTCGGGCTGCTGTCGGGCTTTCTGCGCCTCGGCGAGCGCGTTGCCGAAACCGATATTGTCAAGGCGGCGACGGACAGCTTCGAAAGCGCGGTGCAACTCGCCGGTCCCGGCGGCGCGGTTGTCTATCGCAACGAAGCCCTCAAGCGGCTGATCGCGTCGCGGCTCGGCCGCAACGGCACGCTGGAGGAGATTTTCGCCGCCGAGCCGCAATCGGCCGAAGCCTACTACCGCCTGAGCCGCGCCGCCGAGCGCCGCGAGCCGCGCGAGGAGGAATTCTTCTTCCGCTCCGCCGAGGCCGGTCGCATGCGCGGTCGGTGGCTGCAGGTGTCAGTGCGCCCGGCCGCCGCGCCGAGCAAGGACGGCGCGCAGAACGGCCTGACCATCTGGACCATCACCGACGTCACGCGCCAGCGCACGCGCGAGATCGACACCGTGTCGGCGCTGAAGTCGACGCTCTCGTTCTATGACGACCTCCCGCAGGGCCTGTTCGCGGTTGCCGCCGATGGCCGCATCCTGCACGTCAACAACACGCTGGCGCAGCTCCTCTCCCTGCGCCCGGAGGCCGGAAAGGCGCTGACGCTCTCCGATATCGTCTCCGATGACGGCGCCGCGCTGATCCGCTCCGCCAGCCGCTCGGGCCGCACCACGCGGCTCGATCTCGACCTGCTTGCCGAGGACGGCCGCGCCGTTCCCGTCCGCCTCGTCTGCCGCGGCCACACCGCGCGCGGCGTCGCTGTCGTGCTGGTGCTCGATCCGCCGGATGCGCTGCTGGAGCGCGGCCGCACCGAGGCCGAGTTCGCCCGCCTTATCCAGGCGGCGCCGTTCGGCATCGCCACGGTCGGCGCCGATGGCCGCATCGCCACCGCCAATGCCGCTTTCATGCGCATGTTTTTCAATGACGGCAACGGTGCGGCGGCCAATGTGTCCGATCTGACGGCATCGGATCCGCAGGCGGGCGAAGCCGTCGCCAAGGCTTTGCAGCGCGCCTATTCCGGCCGTACCGGTTCTGGCCCCGCGGACATCGTCTTCGGCAAGCACGGCGAATTCGCGCGCCGTCTCTACGTCAGCCCGCTCGGCACGGGCGCGCGCGCCCGCGACGGTGCCGTGCTGTACGCCATCGATGCCACCGAGCAGAAGGCGCTGGAGCTGAAATTTGCCCAAAGCCACAAAATGGAGGCCGTGGGCCAGCTGGCCGGCGGCGTGGCGCACGACTTCAACAACGTGCTCACCGCCATCATCGGCTTCTCCGATCTGCTGCTGCAGACGCACCGGCCGACTGATGCCGCCTACCGCGATATCATGAACATCCGCAGCAGCGCCAACCGGGCCGCCGGCCTGGTGCGCCAGCTCCTTGCCTACTCGCGGCGCCAAACGCTGCAGTCGGAGGTGCTGGAGCTCGGCGAGGTCATTACCGATCTCTCCGCCCTCCTCAACAAGGCGCTCGGCGAGAAGGTGACGCTGAAGATCCTCCCCGGCCGTGATCTATGGCACGTGAAGGCGGACAAAACCCAGTTCGAGCACGTCATCATCAACCTTGCGGTCAATGCCAAGGATGCGATGCCCGCCGGCGGCACGCTCACCATCCGCACCCGCAACGTGACGGAGCGCGACAGCCTCAAGCTCGCCAACCTCGGCATGGCGGCGGGCGAATACCTGCTGGTCGAAGTGGAGGATACCGGCGCCGGCATTCCGCCCGACGTCATCGGCAAGATCTTCGAGCCGTTCTTCACCACCAAGGAGGTCGGCAAGGGCACGGGCCTCGGTCTCTCCACGGTGTACGGCATCGTCAAGCAGACGGGCGGCTACATCTTTGCCGACAGCGAGGTCGGAACTGGCACAACCTTCCGCGTCTACCTGCCGCGTCACATCGTCGAGAACGAGGAGGAGCTGCCGCAGCGCGCCAAGAAGGTCGAGCCCTCGCGCGATCTCACCGGCGCCGGCCGCGTGCTGCTGGTGGAGGACGAGGACGTCGTCCGCAGCTTTGCAGTGCGCGCACTGTCCCGTCAGGGCTACGAGGTTCTGGAGGCGGCGAGCGGTGTCGAGGCCGTCGAGGTGATGGAGCGCGAGAACCACCGCGTCGACATCGTCGTCAGCGATGTGGTGATGCCGGAAATGGATGGCCCGACCCTGCTCAAGGAGCTGCGCCGCACCAATCCCGAGCTCAAGTTCATCTTCGTCTCGGGCTACCCGGACGATGCCTTCAAGAAGAGCCTCGAAGTCGGCGCCGACTATGCTTTCCTGCCCAAACCCTTCACGCTGCCGCAGCTCGCCGCCAAGGTGAAGGAGCAGCTCGGGCAATAAAATCGAACGGCAGCGTGCTTCCCTTCGTGAGCCGTCCGATTGCAGCCGTGCTCGCCGCCATGACGTTCGCCGCGCTGCCGTGGCCCGTGTTCGTCTGGCTGCGGAGCATGATGCGCACCGCCAGACCGGCATGACCGCTCCGATGTGCTGTGGATGAGCGCCGGAACGCGGATTGCATGAATAGAACAAAACGTGTACAAAGTGGACAACAGTCGAGTCGTTTTGCGTCGACATGCAACTCGTGAAATAAGGGGTTTTCCATGGAAAAGCCGCACCTGCGTGTGGTCGAAGGGGGTAGCATGGACAGGCAGAAAGCGCTGGAGGCGGCGCTTGCGCAGATCGACAAGCTGCACGGCAAGGGCTCCATCATGCGGCTTGGGGCCAACGACCAGAAACTGGATATCGAAGCGATTTCTACGGGCTCCCTTGGCCTCGATATCGCGCTCGGCATCGGCGGCCTGCCCAAGGGCCGCGTCATCGAAATCTACGGCCCTGAATCGTCAGGCAAGACGACGCTCGCCCTGCAGGTTGTTGCCGAGGCCCAGAAGAAGGGTGGCATCTGCGCGTTCGTGGACGCCGAGCACGCCCTCGATCCCGTCTATGCCAAGAAGCTCGGCGTCAAGGTTGAGGATCTGCTGATCTCCCAGCCCGACGCCGGCGAGCAGGCGCTCGAGATCGCCGACACGCTGGTGCGTTCCGGCGCCATCGATGTGCTGGTGGTGGACTCGGTTGCCGCCCTGACACCGCGCGCCGAACTCGAGGGCGAGATGGGCGACATGCAGCCCGGCATGCAGGCGCGGTTGATGAGCAAGGCGCTGCGCAAGCTCACCGCCTCCATCTCCAAGTCGAAGTGCATGGTGATTTTCATCAATCAGATCCGCATGAAGATCGGCATCATGTTCGGCAATCCGGAAACGACCACCGGCGGCAACGCGCTGAAGTTCTACGCGTCCGTGCGCCTCGACATCCGCCGCATCGGCCAGATCAAGGACCGCGACGAGATCATCGGCAACCAGACCCGCGTCAAGGTGGTCAAGAACAAGGTCGCCCCGCCCTTCAAGCAGGTCGAGTTCGACATCATGTACGGCGAGGGCATCTCCAAGATGGGCGAGCTCGTCGACCTGGGGGCACGCGCCAACATCGTCGAGAAGTCGGGTGCCTGGTTCTCCTTCAACGGCGAGCGCATCGGCCAGGGCCGCGAGAACACCAAAACCTTCCTCAAGGAGCATCCCAAGGTCGCCGACCAGATCGAGAAGGCGATTCGGCAAAACGCCGGCCTCATCGTCGACAAGATGCTGGACGCCCCGCCCGAGGGCGACGAGGCCAAGGATGCCGAGGAAGGGCCTGAGGATTTCCTGGTGCCGGAAGAGCCCGAGGCGGAAGCCCCAGGCAGCAAACGCGGCGCTCGCAAGAGGGGCTAGCTGCCGCCCACCTGCCACGCGTTGGCAATTGCCCAGCTAGCTGATAGACAGTCAGCGGATAATTAAGTCGGCTGCAGCGTGAGCGGCTTGGGCGGCGTCTGGAGTTTTGCTCAGATTGCGTTGGTTTAAATCCTCCTGGTTTGTGTCGTATTTGGAGGATTTGGCGGCTGGGTCGCGCATTGCATCAACAATGAGAGGCAGCAGCAGAATGCGCGGACCAAGGGCGCGGAGCCGTGGTTCCTCTATCCTTCCGCCAAGCAAAGCTTCGGTATCGGCGCCGCCGGTGCAATCGCCTTCCTGTTCTTCGTGATTGCCGTCGGCGGCCTGACGAACTTCCAGACTCTCACCGAGCAGCTTCGTTCGATCGCGGTTAGCGTGATCGCGGGGTTCGGCGCGCGAAGGCTGCTGCCTCGCATGGTGGGCCACCTCGAGCGACAGATGGAGGAGGTGAAAAGCGAGGCAGAGAAGGCGTCGCACGATGCCAAGGAGGCTGCCCAGGAAGCCAAGGTCGTGTCCGAACGGCAGGAGTCCTCGGACGAGAGGCTGAAGAAGACGGAGCAAACGCTCAGGGAAACCGAGGGCAGGCTAAAATCGCTGGAATTGAGCAACAGGCTGGATCGCGCTGCCAACCCCAAGGCTTCGGCCAGCCACGTGGCGGAGGCCCTTCGGCAGTTCGCCGACGCCCGCAAGAGCAAGTGGGCGGAACCGTTCGTCTGGATCAACGCCGCCCGGGTTCAGCGGCATCACGTCTCGTACGATGTGGCCATCGGCACGCTGAGCGACTTTTTGGCCACCGTCGATGGGGGCGGCTTGAGGAAGGACGGCAACTATCCGGCCGCCTACTACAACCGTGGGTGCTATCACTGGCTACGCTTCGAGATCACCCAGGATACGGCCGATCAAGACCGCGCGCTCAAGGATCTCCAGTCGTGCCTGGACAGCACGCCGAACCCCTTGACGGAAATCGACGAGATGCGCCGCGACCCTGATCTTTGTCGGCTGATTGTACTGGATGTATTTGCTGGTCTCGTCTCGAAGTACGAGCCGCCGAAGAGCTAGAAACCGATTTTTTCTGCGCAGATCATCGTTTCGGTCCGCCTGTTCTTGCTTCTGCGCTGCAATATAGTCTGAATCATTTCATTTTTCAATCCGAAGCGCGGTATCCCGGATGAGGCACCCCAGTTTCGGACTGCCCCTGTTCAGGCCACCGGACAGCGCATCGGAATCTGGAAAAGCGGCGGGCCGACCGGCCAACGGTACTGTGGACACCCCCTTGCTGCGCCGATAGAAACGGCCCGGCACGCGGGCTCCTC
>CADEEC010000070.1 GCA_902826255.1 uncultured Hyphomicrobiales bacterium
GCCTGGTGACGCCACCTGCCAACCTGTTTCGCTTTCCAAGTATATAAGACCGACAGATATGAAAGTTGAACCACCCTACGGAATCCGACCCTCAAATTTTGTTGCGACGAAATATTTCGTAGCGAGAACAAAAGAGATAACGCCAGTATCAGAAGGACTTGAATAGACGCCTCTTTATCCACAGAGGCGTTACCGGTAATTGGGGGAGGGAGAACATGTCGGCAACCATCAAGATACACCACTTTACCGACACGCCTTCTGGGCGCGTCGCTATTACATTGGACCCGGGGAATGGCCTCCCGCCAAAAACGTTTGAGGTTAACCTCCAGGTCAACACTCAAACCTCATGGTCGTGGCCAGAACCACTTTTTGTTGGTGTCTTCAGAGAGATGAGCGATGCGACGCTGATTGCTCGCTCTCCGTACACCACGACAGTCGAGATTGCCGTCCCGCCTGAGCATCAGACGGAAGTTTTGCTCAAATACAATGAATTTCAGAATCTGATAATTCTGCATAATGGGCAATCTGTAGTAGTTGATTATGGCGCCTTCCCTGCAATCTTTGGCGGTATAAACTGCTCGACGTTCGTATACGGTGTTGTGGGGGACCTCGGAATAGATATTACTCAGCATTTTTCTTTCCCCCAGTTACAGGCCGGTGCGGCCGGTCGACAAATGTTTGACCTGTTCCTTCGTGACACTTATGAAAGTATTTTCGAGAACCCGGCCAGGGCGATCACGGGTCACAGCACCTTGTCTGAGATTCAGCGCTACGCGGAGCAATACAATCAGCCGCTACTTGCTGACACCGCCATCGACGGACTAACCGCGAACAAACATTCCCAAACCTGACCCGTTGGTTTGGGAAATCGGCCGAATTATCGTGTGAAATCAAAGATCGAATTCAAGACTGGCGCACCCGACAGGATTCGAACCTGTGACCTTCGCCTTCGGAGGGCGACACTCTATCCAGCTGAGCTACGGGTGCGTAGGGGCTAGATACTCCATTTGACCCGGTGCCGCAAACGGCCTCAATAGAGCTGTGCGCCGGGCCATCTGCGGTCCTGGCTGGAGCTTGTCATGCCCGACAGGAACACCGCTCGCGCCGGCGAGGTGAAGATCGATCTGCCCAGCAGTTTCGACGCGAACATCTACTTCATCGGCCGCATTCGCACCCCGTTCAAGACACGCAGCGATTGCCCCAGGAACATCTCCCAGTCGACGGCAGAGGGGCGCGTCGAGATCGATTCCCGCTATGCCGGCGGCCTTGCCGACCTCTCCCTCTGCAGCCACGTATGGCTCATGTATTGGATGGACCAGGCGCGCCGCGACCTGATCCAGCAGGTGCCCGCTCACCTCGGCCGGCCGCGCGGGACATTCGCGCTGCGATCACCGGTTCGCCCCAACCCCATCGCCATAGCCGCGGTTGAGCTCCTCGGCATCGAGGGCACGACCCTGCGCGTCCGCAACGTGGATTGCATCGACGGCACGCCACTTGTTGATATCAAACCCTATTTCGCATCTATCGACAGCCTGCCCGAGGCGCGGCGGCCTTAAGAACACTCGAGTTTTCTGCAGCCCTGGGTCGCTGATAGCCGCAACGCGGCTTCCGGGATGACAAGAGGGTGCGCAAGCCTATATTGCCGGCCCATGGCCACCCAATCCGCGAAGTCCAAGACGTCCCGTCCGGCTGCCGCCTGCTCGGTGCCGCCAGGCGAGCCCGTGCCCGTCATCAAGGGCAGCCACGTGTTCCTGGTGGACGGCTCGGGCTACATCTTCCGCGCCTTCCATGCGCTGCCGCCGCTGACCCGGCCGTCGGACGGGCTGCCCGTCGGTGCCGTGCACGGCTTCTGTGCGATGCTGTGGAAGCTGCTGCAGGATGCGCGCAAGGGGCGGGGGCCGACGCACCTCGCCGTCGTTTTCGACGCCAGCGAGAAGACCTTCCGCAACGAAATCTACCAGGACTACAAGGCGCACCGGCCACCGGCGCCGGAAGAGCTGGTTCCGCAGTTTCCGCTGATCCGCGACGCGGTGAAGGCCTTCAACATCGCCTGCATCGAGCAGGATGGCTTCGAGGCCGACGACCTGATCGCGACCTATGCCAAAGACGCGGTCGCGGCCGGTGGCGAGGTGACCATCGTCTCCTCCGACAAGGACCTGATGCAGCTCGTCAAGCCGGGTGTGTCGATGCTCGACACCATGAAGAACAAGGCCATTGGTCCCGACGAGGTGCGCGAGAAATTCGGCGTGACGCCCGACAAGGTGGTGGACGTGCAGGCGCTGGCCGGTGATTCCACGGACAACGTGCCGGGCGTGCCGGGCATCGGCGTGAAGACGGCGGCCGAGCTCATCAATGAGTACGGCGACCTGGAGGCGCTGCTCGCGCGGGCGCACGAGATCAAGCAGCCGAAGCGGCGCGAGCGCCTGACCGAGTTTGCCATGCAGGCCCGGCTGTCGCTCGATCTCGTCACGCTGAAGCAGGACGTGCCGCTGGCCGTGCCGGTGGAGTTGTTGGGCGTGCGCGACCCCGTACCCGCCTCGCTGCTGGGTTTCATGCGCGACATGGAGTTCGGAACGCTCACCAAGCGGATCGCGGAAGGGCTCGGCACCGAGGCACCGCCGCCATCGGACCGTGCCCCCGCTCCCGCGAAAAGCGCGACAACACCCTCACCCGCCAACGGCAAGGCGGTAGCGACATCGCGCACCTCCGACACCGCGGCAGGCAATGGCCCGGCGATCGGCGTGGCCGCGGGACTGAAGGCGGCGTGCGCGGAAAAAATCGACCGCAGCAAGTACGCGACCGTGACCGAGCTGCCGCAGCTCGAGGCGTGGATCGCCGAGGCGCGCGAAACCGGGCACCTCGCTTTCGACATGGAGACGACAAGTCTCGACCCGATGCAGGCGGAGTTCGTCGGCTTCTCGATGGCGGTGGCGCCGGGCCGCGCCTGCTACGTGCCGCTCGGGCATCGCGTGGGCGCGGGCAGCTTCGACTTCGGAGAAGGCGACCTCAAACAGATTCCAATCAGCGAAGCGCTAGCAATACTGCGGCCGCTGCTGGAGGACATGGCCGTCCTGAAAATCGGGCAGAACCTCAAGTACGACTATCTGGTCCTGAAGCGGCACGGCATCACGCTGGCGCCCATCGACGACACCATGCTGCTGTCCTACGCGCTCGACGCAGGCCGCGGGCAGCACGGGATGGATACGCTCGCCGAGCGCCATCTCAAGTACACGTGCATGCCGTTCACGCAGGTCATCGAGTACGCGCCGGGCGCCAAGAAGGGTGACAAGACCTTCGCGCAGGTGCCACTCGACAAGGCGACCGAGTATGCGGCCGAGGACGCCGACGTGACGCTGCGCCTTTGGATGGCGCTGAAGCCGCGGCTTGCTGCGGAGCAGCTCACCACCGTTTACGAGACGCTCGAGCGGCCAATGGTGGGTGTGCTGGCGGACATGGAGCGGATGGGCATTAAGGTGGATGCCAGCATCCTGTCGCGCCTCACCTCTGCGTTCGCCCAGCGCACGGCGCGGCTTGAGTCCGAGATCTACGAGCTCGCCGGCCACAAATTCAATCTTGGCTCGCCCAAACAGCTCGGCGAATTCCTGTTCGACAATCTAAAGCTTCCGGGCGGCCGCAAGACCAAGAGTGGGCAATGGGAGACCCGCGCCGGCCTGCTCGACGATCTCGCCGCGCGCGAAGACCTGCCCGAGCAGCACCGCCAACTCATCAACGTCATGCTGGAATGGCGCCAGCTCACCAAGCTGACATCGACCTACACGCAGGCGCTGCCCCAGTACGTCGACGCGGAAACTGGCCGCATCCACACCAGCTACGCGCTCGCCTCGACGACGACCGGGCGGCTGGCATCCACCGATCCCAACCTGCAGAACATTCCCGTCCGTACCAAGGAGGGACGCGAAATCCGCACCGCCTTCGTGGCCGCGCCGGGACACAAGCTCATCTCAGCCGACTACAGCCAGATCGAGCTCAGGGTGCTGGCGCACATCGCCGATATTCCGCAGCTCAGGAAGGCCTTTGCCGACGGGCTCGACATCCATGCCATGACCGCGTCCGAAATGTTCGGCGTGCCGGTCGAGGGCATGCCGGCGGAGGTGCGGCGGCGGGCCAAGGCGATCAATTTCGGCATTATCTACGGGATTTCGGCCTTCGGCCTTTCGGCACAGCTTGGTATTTCCAAGCAAGAGGCCGGGGAATACATCGCCACCTATTTCAAGCGCTTTCCCGGAATCCGCGACTATATGGAAAGCACAAAGAAGCAAGCGCACGATACCGGGTTTGTTTCAACGATCTTCGGGCGCCGCATCCATTACCCTGAAATCAATACAAAAAATCCGTCCATGCGCGGTTTTCTGGAACGCGCGTCCATCAACGCGCCCATTCAGGGCTCCGCCGCCGATATCATCCGGCGCGCCATGATCCGCATGCCGAGCGCGCTCGAAGCCGCCAAGCTGCCGTCGGTGCGCATGCTGCTGCAGGTGCACGACGAACTCGTGTTTGAGGCGAAGACCGGCGAGGTCAGCAAGGCGCTTGGGACGATCAAGGGCGTGATGGAACGCGCCGCCGAGCCCGTCGTGAAGCTCGCGGTTCCGGTTCAGGTGGATGCCAAGGCGGCAGATAACTGGGAGGCGGCCCACTGACTCAAGCCAAGTTGGCTCGGCTTCCGCGGGCTCGTGGCGAAGCGGACATTCGCCCCGACGTCACTTGATGATGAACTTTTCCATCTTGCCGCCCTCTTTGAGCTTGGCGGTCAGCCAGCGGGGCTTGCGGCCGCGCCCCGTCCAGGTCTCGGCAGGATTGTCGGGATTGGCATACTTGGCGGCCACGGTGCGGCCCTTGCCGCCACGGCCGCCAAAGATGTCGCTCATCTTGAAACCGGCCTCAGCGACCATGGCTTCGATCTTCTTGCGGAGGTCGGCGCGGCTGCGATCCTCGACCCCGGCCCTCGCCTTCTTGATCTTGAGCTCCATCTCCTGAAGCTCCCTCAAGGACATCCGCTCCAAATCCCGAGCCATACTATTGTATCCCTTCAATCAAAATAAACGACGCGCGCGAGTTAATGGCAAGAAACCGATAAACCCGTCAATTAAAATATAGCGGGCTTGCCGACTTCTTTCAAAGACCACGAAACTCTCAAAGTAAATCCATGCCATCAGAAACCTGGAACAATGCGAGAATATCTGCACCGGTGACGGTGCCATGCCTTGCGCGAATTAACCGAGGGATTTCAATGCGGCACGTGGACAAGGCGCCTCGATGCAGCTACCTGAGACGAGGGCATGACATGCACCCTGTTTGCAGAGAGATTCGCGGCAAGCGCTGAACGGCATGGACGTTTCTGAACACCCGGACCAGCACCTGATCACCGTGCGCGACTGGCTGCGCTACGCGGTGAGCCGGTTCAACGACGCGCGGCTCGTCTACGGCCATGGCACAAGCAACGCGCGCGATGAAGCGGCCTTCCTGATCCTGCACACGCTCAAGCTACCGGTCGACCAGCTCGACCCGTGGCTCGACGCGCGGCTGCTCATGTCGGAACGTGCCGCGCTGCGCGCCAGCATCGAGAAGCGAATCTCCACACGCAAGCCGGCGCCGTACCTGACCAACGAGGCGTGGGCAGGCGGGCACGCCTTCTATGTCGACGAGCGCGTGATCGTGCCACGCTCCTACATCGCGGAGCTGATGGCGCAGGGACTGGAGGAGGTGCTCCCCGAAACCTCTGAGCCGGAGCGTATCCTCGACCTGTGCGCGGGCTCGGGCTGCCTCGCGATCCTGGCGGCACTGGCCTACCCCGAGGCGGAGGTCGACGCGGCCGAGCTGTCTGGGGATGCACTCGCGGTAGCTGAGCGCAATGTTTCAGGTTACGGCCTGGAGAATCGCGTGCACCTCGTGCGCTCCGACCTGTTCGCCGGCCTCAAGGGGCAGCGCTACGACCTGATCATCAGCAACCCGCCCTATGTCAGCGCGGAAAGCGTTGCTGCCTTTCCACCGGAGTATGCGGCAGAACCGACGCAAGCCCATGCCGGCGGCGGCGACGGCCTCGACATCGTGCGGCGTATCCTTGCCGAGGCCCCCGCGCACTTGACGCCGAACAGCACGCTGCTGATGGAAATCGGCACCGGACGCGACATCCTGGAGGCGGAGTTTCCCGACCTGCCGTTCCTGTGGCTCGATACCGAGGAGAGCGAGGGCGAAGTGCTTGCGCTTCGCGCGGCGGATTTCGCTGGGCGGACCTAGATGTCGATCCAGAACCTGCGCACGCTGCTGGCGATCGCGGAACGCGGCTCGTTCGCAGCGGCCGCGCGCGAGGTGCATCTCACCGAGTCGGCCGTGTCGATGCAGGTGAAGGCTTTGGAGGAGGAGCTAGGGCTTGTCTTGTTCGACCGGTCGAAGCGGCCGCCGGTGCTGACCGAGGCGGGGCGCGCGCTGCTGCCGGAAGCCAGGGAGCTGGTGCGCGGCTACGAGCGCCTCAGCCGGCGCACCGATGACATGCAACCAGTGGAAGGGCACCTGCGGCTGGGCGCGGTGCCGAGCGTCCTGACGGGACTACTGCCCGGCGCGCTGGCAGCGCTGCAGCGCAAGCACCCGGGGCTGCATGTCGAAATCGCCATGGCGCTGTCGGCGGAACTGGTGGGGCGCGTAGCCCGCAAGCGCCTGGATGCGGCCATCGTGAGCGAGCTGAGCAAGGTCCCGGCCGGCTGCGTCTGGTCGCCGTTCGCGCGCGAGCCGCTGGTGCTGATTGCGCCGCCCGACGCACCGGACCGGCCGGCCGGCGAGCTGATCGCGCGCTACCCCTTTATCCGCTACACGCGGCAGGCCTGGGTCGGGCGCCTGATCCACGCCACCATGAAGCGCCGCCGACTGAAGGTGGCGGAAGCCATGACGCTGGATACGCTGGAGGCCGTGACGGCGATGGTGTCGCAAGGGCTCGGCGTGTCGATCGTGCCGGACCGCGGCCAGAGCGTAGGCTTTGCGTTTCCGGTGCGCACGATCGCCCTTCCGGGCCGGACCGTGCATCGCGTCGTCGGGCTGCTGCGCCCCGAGAGCCATGCCAAAGCATCGCTGACGGATGCCCTGCTGAGCGAATTGATCGCCATCGCCGGCAGCGGAAAAGGCCGCCGCATATCATCAAAATAATTGAAGATATGAATGATTGATATTCGTTTTTTCTCAATCAACACTCTTGATAGGTTCTAATGTACCTGCGCGGCTCGCAGGAACCATAAAACTGACAGATCGGCAGCACCTTTCGATGACCGGCATGATCGAAGTCTCGCTGTGGCGCGGCAAGGCGGACGGCCGCTACCAGACCTACCAGGTGCCTCAGCGCGCCAACCAGACCGTGCTCGACGTCGTGACATGGGTGCAGCGCAACGCTGATCCCACGCTCAGTTACCGCTTCGCCTGCCGCGTCGGCATGTGCGGGTCGTGCGCCATGACCGTGAACGGCCGTCCGCGCTGGACCTGCCGCACGCATACCTCGAAGGTGATCGAGGACGGCAAACTGGAGATCGGACCGCTCGCCAACCTGCCGGTCATCAAAGACCTTGCCGCCGATCTCACGCGTTTCTTCGAGAAGTGGCAGCGGGCCAAGGGCGTGTTCGCGCCGAGCAAGACGCGCAAGGACCCCATCGAGAGGATTTCGCCCGCCAGCGCGCCGCGCATTGCGGCAGATGCGGCGATCGAATGCATCAACTGCGCGGTGTGCTACGCCGCCTGCGATACCGTGCGCTGGAACGAGGACTACCTGGGGCCCGCCGCGCTCAACCGCGCGTGGACGCTCGTCAACGACGTCAAGGATGCCGGCAACAAGACACGGCTGGCGGCCATCGCGGAGGCCGGCGGCTGCCACGCCTGCCACTCGCACCAGAGCTGCCAGGAGCACTGCCCCAACAAGCTCAACCCCACCGCCTCCATCGCCGGGCTGAAGCGACGGACGATGCAGGCGTACATCAAGGGGGAGCTGTGAGACCCGCGAACAAACCGAGGAATGTCATCCCGGCACTCGTTGCCGGGATCCATGGTGCTGGGATGTCGTCGCTGGATGCTTGCACTCTACCAGCGCCGCGGGGCGCCTGCTGCGCGCTGGATCCCGGGGACACGCCCCGGGATGACAGTTGGAGCGCGCGCAGGAGGCTGCCATGAACGTCCGTCTCTACGTGCTGCAGCGGGCGACGGCGGCGATCATGGCGCCGTTGGTGATTGGGCACCTGATCGTCATCTTCTATGCGACGAGCCGCGGGCTGTCGGCGGGCGACATCCTCGGGCGCACGCGTGGGAGTGTCGGCTGGGGGCTGTTCTACGGCGTGTTCGTGCTGGCGGTGGCCATCCATGGCGCCATCGGCCTGCGCGGCATCCTCGCCGAGTGGACGCCGCTCAAGAGCAAGGGCGCGCTCGATGCGCTGATGTGGCTGTTCGGGCTGACGCTCGCGGCACTTGGCCTGCGCGCAGTGATGGCGGTGGTGCTATGAGCGCGCGGCAGCTTCACACCACGGCACCGCGGCGCAATGCGCTGTGGGTCGCGGCCATGGTGCACAGAATCTCGGGGCTCGCACTCGCCTGCTTCCTGCCGCTGCACTTCCTGACGCTAGGACTTGCACTGCAGGGCGAGGCCCGCCTCGATTCCACGCTGCGCTGGATGGACAATCCGCTGTTCAAGATCGGCGAGACGATGCTCGTGTTCCTGCTGGCGGTGCATATGCTGGGGGGCTTGCGCGTACTGCTGATCGAGAACATGCCGTGGCGCGAGGGGCAGAAGGATCTCGCGCTGGCGGCGCTGGCGATTGCGGCGTGCGTCGCGTTCGCGTTCCTCGTCGGCGCGGTGTGAGGCTAGTGTGATGCTGGAACGCTCTAAGACCGATATCCTGATCCTGGGCTCCGGCGGCGCGGGGCTGTTCGCGGCGCTGCATGCGCACCAGGCCAATCCCGATCTCGACATCACGGTCGCCACCAAGGGCCTGATCGGCAAGTGCGGCTGCACGCGCATGGTGCAGGGCGGCTACAACGTCGCGCTCAACCCCGGCGACTCGATCGAGCGCCACTTCATGGACACCATCGAGGGCGGCAAGTGGCTGCCCGACCAGGATCTCGCCTGGACGCTCATCACCAAGGCGGTGGAGCGCGTGCATGAGCTGGAGAACGAGATCGGCTGCTTCTTCGACCGCAATGCGGACGGCACGCTGCACGGCAAGGCATTCGCGGGCCAGACCTTCGACCGCACCGTGCACAAGGGCGATCTCACCGGCATCGAGATCATCAATCGCCTGATGGAGCAGGTGTGGGCGCGGCCGATCAAGCGGCTGGAGGAGCATCGCGCCGTCGCGCTGATTCCGGCGAAGGACGGCCAATCCATCGCCGGCGTGCTGATGATCGACATGCGCACGGGCGCCTTCCGTTTCGTGGAGGCGCGTGCGGTACTGATGGCGACCGGCGGCGGGCCGACCATGTACCGCTATCACACGCCGTCCGGCGACAAGAGCATGGACGGCCTCGCCATGGCGCTGCGGCGCGGATTGCCGCTGCGCGATATGGAGATGGTGCAGTTCCATCCGACGGGGCTGCTCGCCGGACCCGACACGCGCATGACCGGCACCGTGCTGGAGGAAGGTTTGCGCGGGGCGGGCGGATATCTGCTCGACGGCGCCGAGCGGCGCTTCATGGCCGACTACGACCCGAAGCTGGAACGCGCCACGCGCGATGTGGTCTCGCGCGCCATCTATGCTGAGATGCGGGCCGGCCGCACGACGCAGCACGGCGGCGTCTACATCAGCATGGCGCACCTGGGGCCCGAGAAGGTCGCCAAGATGTTCAAGGGCATGGTGGAGCGCTGCGCCGACTGCGGCTTCGACCTGGCGGGCGGGCTGGTGGAGGTGGTGCCGACCGCGCACTACTTCATGGGCGGTTTGGTATGCAGGGTCGACACGTCGACCGAGCTGCCGGGGCTGTTCGTGGCCGGCGAAGACGCGAGCGGCATGCACGGCGCCAACCGGCTCGGCGGCAATGGCGTTGCCAACTCCACCGTGTTCGGCGGCATCGCCGGCGAAACGATGGCGGCGTGGGTGGCAGCCAACGGGGCCAATCGCGCGCCGGACGAGGACCACATCGCCGCGGAGATAGAGCGCGCACAGCATCCCTTCCGGCACAAGGGCGGCGATCTCAACGGCCTCCGCGAGCGCCTGCTCGATACCATGTGGGACGACGTGGGCGTGCTGCGCGATGCAACGGGGCTCAAGCGGGGCCTGGGCAAACTCGACGCGATCGGGGGCGAGCTGCTGTCAACCGGCGTGCCCGACAATGACCGCGCCTTCAATCTCACCTGGCACGACTGGCTGAACCTGCGCTCGCTGGTCGAGGTTTCCAAGGTGATCGCCACGGCCGCACTGGCGCGCGAGAACAGCCGCGGCGCGCACTACCGCGAGGACTTCCCGAGCGAGGGCGATCTCGACACGTCCACATTTACGGTGGTGCGGCAGAAGGGCGATGCGCTCGACATCGTCAACGAGCCGGTTCAGTTCACCATCGTGCGGCCGGGGCAGAGCTTGCTCAAGGAGGCGGCGGAGTGAACTCGGCTCAATCGACGCTCCACGCGTGTGGCCGCCCCTCACCCCAACCCTCTCCCCGCAGGCGGGGAGAGGGAGCAGAGGAGGCGGCGGAGTGACGATGCCGAAGCGCCTCGGGGCTCAGCTTCAACGGGGGCCCTTGTGGCTGCCCCTCACCCCGGCCCTCTCCCCGCAAGCGGGGAGAGGGGGAGTTCCGCCGCGAAGCGCGACATCGGCTATGATGCGGGCACGCTTCGAGCGGGCGGAGGATGGGCGTGGCAGGCGTGGTGTTTGTGATCGGGCTGGCGGTGGCGGGGGTGCTGCTCGGCTTGCTGTTGCTGACGATGCTCATACCCGCGTTGCGCATCTGGCCGACGCCGGGCGCCAAGAGTTGGCAGAGCTATGTGTTCTGGCCGCTGTTCCGCGGGCTCAATGTGCTGTGCGTGCTGATGGCACTGGTGGATCGCACGGTGTTTATCGGGTTGCCGGCGTGGGTGCGGGCGGTGGCTGGCATCGTGCTCGCGGTGTCGGTGGCGGTGTTCGTCTATTCGTTTCGCGTGCTGGGGCGGGACAACAGCTACGGGGCGCAGGACGGCCTCGTGACGGGCGGCATCTACCGCTGGACGCGCAATCCGCAGAACGCGATGCTGATGGTGGTGTATGCCGCGCTGGCGGTGACGGCCGACAACGGACCGACCTACCTGCTATGCGGCGCCATGATCGCGGTGTATTTCCTGATGGTGCTGCTGGAGGAGCCGTGGCTCGCCGGCATCTACGGCGACGCCTACCGGCGCTACTGTGCCCGCGTGCCGCGCTTCTTCAACTGGCGACGGGCGATGATTGCGGTACGGGCGCGGCTGCGGCGGGCGCGGGTGCTCAAAGCACGCACGCACTGACCAAAGCATGGCATCCCGGCATTCGCGTCAGCGAGTATCCGGGATCCAATTCCAGGGTATCAACTGAAACCCTGGGTCCCGGCTCTCCGCTTCGCTCCGGCCGGGATGACAATGGAGAACGAACATGATCTCGATTGCAGCGTTGCAGAAGACCGCCGAGGCGTTGATGGCGAAGGCGGCGATTGAGATTCCGGACGACTATCTCGGCGGTCTCAGGAAATGCGCGAACACGGAGAAGGGCGACCTGTCCGCGTTTGTGATCCAGGCCATGCTGGAGAACTACGAGGCGGCGAAGGAAGACCGGCGCGCCATGTGCGGCGACACCGGCGTGCCGCGCTGGTACGTCAAGATCGGCAACGACGCGCGCAACGAAGGCGGGCCGATCGCGCTGGAGGCAGCGCTACGGCGCGCCACGGCCAATGCGACGCACGACGTGCCGCTGCGCCCCAACCGCGTGCATCCGCTCTGGCGTACGGACCACAACAACAACTGCGGCATCGGCGCGCCGGAGATCGAGTATGCGTTCCACCCGGATGCCGACTGGATCGAGCTGACCACCGTGCACAAGGGCGGGCTGTTCGGCTCCGACTACCGCATGCTGTTTCCCGCCGACGGCATCGACGGCATCAAGCGCTTCTATCTGGATACGCTGATCCAGTTCGGGCGGCGCGGGCTCGCCTGCCAGCCGGCCATCGTCGGCATCGGCCTCGGCGGCTCGAAGGACATCTGCATGGTGCTCGGCAAGCAGGCGTCGTGCCTGCGTACTGTGGGCTCGCGCAATCCGGACCCGAAGATCGCGGCGCTGGAGGAGGAGCTGAAGGAGGTCGGCAACAACATCGGCATGGGCGCCATGGGGTTCATGGGCTCGTCGATGGTGGTCGATTGCCATATCGAGGTCAGCTATTGCCACACCGGCGGCATGCCGATGAGCGTGCACATGTTCTGCCTGTCGTCGCGGCGGGCGACAGCGCGTGTGCATGGCGACGGCCGCGTGGAATTCCGCACCGATCCGGTGTGGTTCACCGACTACATGCGGCGAACGACGGTGGAATGGGAAGAGCCGCGGCGCGAGGCGGCGGAGTAGTGAAGTTTCCCTCTCCCCATACTTCATGGGGAGAGGGGTAGGGTTATGGGCGGCTACACGTTACGCCCTGATTTTGGAGCCGCCCTCACCCCGGCCCTCTCCCCATAAGGACGGGAGAGGGAGAAGAAAGTGCGATGGCGCGAGACCTGACCAAAGCGAGCAAGTTCATGAGCCTCGTGCTGCGGCATAAGCCCGAGACGATCGGGTTGATGCTCGATGCGAACGGGTGGGCGGATATCGACGCGTTGATCGAGAAGGCCGGTGCGCATGGCGTGGCACTAACGCGAGACCTCGTCGCCGAAGTCGTAGCCACCAGCGACAAGCAGCGGTTTGCCATCGACGGCAGCGGCCAGCGCATCCGGGCGAACCAGGGGCACTCGATCGACATCGAACTTGGTCTCGAGCCGCGCGTGCCGCCAGACACGCTGTTTCATGGCACGGGCGCGAAGTCGGTGGCGGCGATCCGCGCCGAAGGCCTGAAGGCCGGGCAACGCCGGCATGTGCATCTGTCGCCGGAGGAGGAAACCGCGACAAAGGTTGGCGCCCGGCACGGCAAGCCGGTGGTCCTGCGGGTGGCGACGGGGCGGATGCAGGCCCAAGGCCACGCATTTTTTCTCTCGACGAACGGGGTGTGGCTGACGGACTGTGTGCCGGCTGAATTTATCCAATTCCCGGAATAAGCACACGAGGAGGAATCCCATGCGCGCCGCCGTTCTCACCGAAGTCAACAAGCCGCTGCAGATCCTCGACCTTGAGCAGGAAGGACCGAAGGCGGGCGAGGTGCGCGTACAGGTGAAGGCTGCGGGCGTGTGCCTCTCCGACTATCACATCATGAACGGCGACTGGCCGCTGCCGCTGCCGATGGTGCTGGGGCATGAGGCGGCCGGCGTGGTGGTCGAACTGGGACAGGGCGTTACCCATGTGAAGAAGGGCGACCACATCATCTTCTCGTTCCGGCCCAACTGCGGGCACTGCCGCTACTGCGCCTCGGGCCGCTCGGTGATCTGCAACGGCCACGACGACAGCCAGCGCTGGCGCATGCACGACAACACCACGCGCGTGAAATTGAACGGCGAGCCGGTGAACCAGATGGCGCGCATCGGCACCTTCTCGGAGTACGTGGTGTGCCCGGCGGAGCAGGTGGTGGCGGTGCGCAAGGACCTGCCGTGGACGCACGCGGCCATCATCGGCTGCAGCGTGGCGACCGGGGTGGGGGCCGCGATCCGGCACGCAAAGGTGGAGGCCGGCTCTACAGTGCTCGTGGTGGGCTGCGGCGGCGTGGGCCTCAACGTGGTGCAGGGCGCGAAGCTGGCGGGTGCGGAGAAGATCATCGCCTGCGACCTGCTCGACAACAAGCTCGGCTACGCCCGCGAGTTCGGCGCGACGCACGTCATCAATGCGAAGAAGGACGACACGGTGAAGGCCGTGAAGGAGCTCACGGGCGGGCTCGGCGTGGACTACGCATTCGATGCGATCGGCGGCGCAAAGACCATGGAAACGTGCGTGGATGCGATCGCGCCGGGCGGGCATGCGATCATGGTCGGCATGCCGGCGTTTACCGATCGGGCACAGATCAATCCGTTCCAGGTCGTGTTCCAGGAGAAGAAGATCACGGGCACGTACTACGGCTCGATCCGTCCGCCGGTTGATTTCGGCATCCTCGCCGACCTCGACATGGACAAGCGCATCAACCTCGATGCGCTGATCTCCCGCACCTACAAGTTCGACGAGATCAACGAAGGCTTCAAACTGCTGACCTCAGGCGCCGTCGCGCGCGGCGTGATCGTGTTCTGAGGGTTAAAAAGAAGACGCATGGTAAACATTGAACGCTGTGAATGTTTCACGTGAAACGTAGACGGCGTTCAGTGCTATCCCCGCCGCAAGCAAATAAGAAAGGTAGCGCTGAAGGCATGGCCACCACGCTGAAGACCGTCAATCTGCAGCTTCCTGCCAAGACGGAAGACCTCGCCAAGCTGGAACTCGGCAACGTCGTTTATTTGACGGGGCGCATCTACACCGCGCGCGAAGGAGTCTACAAGCGCGCCGTGGAGGACTCCTTCGGCCTGCCCGCAGCACCCGAGGAGCTGGGCTTCGCCAACTTCCACTGCTCGCCCGCCGCCACGCTCAATCCCGATGGCAGCGCCACGGTGGGCGCGGTGACGGCCACCGCCTCCTTCCGCTTCGCCAAGTGGCTCGATGGCTGGTTCAAGCTCTCGCGCTGCAACCTGATCCTCGGCAAGGGCGGCATGTCGAGCGAGATCTACAAGAAGCACTTCGTGCCCAACAACGCGATCTACCTGACGACGGTGGGCTACGGCACCGGCGCGCTCCTCGGCCGCGGCATCAGGAAGGTGGCGGCCACGCACTGGGTCAACGAGCTCGGCCTCGCGCAGGCAATCTGGGTGCTGGATGTCGAAAACTTCGGGCCGTTCCTGGTCGACAGCGACCTCGCCGGCAATTCGCTGTTCGAGCGCGAGAACGCCAAGATCGCGCCCAACATCGACAAGCTCTACGCCGGCACCAAGCCCGCCACCATGCGGCGCTACGGCGAGACTGACGACAAGACAGAAGAGGTGATCTAAGCCGGCACCGGTTGCCGATGGTGCTTGCGCTCAAGACGCTCGCGCCACAGTGCGAGGCTCGGCGTCACCATCAGCTCCATGACGAGCGCGCCGACGACGCCGCGCGTCAGCGTGCCGAAATGCAGCAGGCCGACGAGTCGCGCGCAGCCGCCGATCAGCACCAGCGACGTGAGCAGGCGAAACCGTGCGCCCTCCGTCTCGATGCGCGGCACCGTGCTCCAGAAGGCGAGTCCGATGGCCAGGATAAGTCCCGAGAGATAGCGCACGTGGCTGTCGCCGGTGAGCGAAAGGCGTGCGTGCGCACCGAAGGTATCGAGGCCCAACACCACGCCCCACAGGCCGGACAGCACCGGCACCAGGCCCGCCACGGCAACAAGGATTTGCAGCAGGCGGCGCTCGCCGCCCGGCGATAGGGCTTGCATGGTTCGAGTTCCGCACTGGCGCGGACAGCGGCACCGTATAAGCCCGGCCGCGCACGCGCGGCCGGGCGCAGCGTATGCGGCAAGCCCCGCGCGCTCGCCGCATCGCCGTCGCTTACATCGCCGGGAGGATGGCGATGTCGCTGATCTTGCCCTTGAGGCCGGTTACCTTGCCGACGGCCTTGGTCGCGCCGGTGGCGATGTCGAGCGTATAGAGCGTGCCGCCGGAGAGCATCCATCCCATGTTGCCGCCCTTGCCGTCCGACCAGATGTCGAAGGCGACGGGGCCGCTCATCGTCATCTTGCCGAGCGTATTGAGGATGCCGTCATTGGGCGGAGCCTGGCGCACATAAGCTTTGTTGCCGGTGTCGAGGTCGTAGAGATTGGTCTCCTTGGTGCCGGCAAAGCTGTTGGAGTAGGCGCCGGCGGTCACCTTCGGCATCTTGCCTTTGTTGGCATCGGCCTCGGCGTATTTGAGCGAACCGTCGACGATGGTCTTGCCGTCATCGACGTTGATGCGCAAGCTGGTGCCGGTGCTGGTGAGAATACGCAGGCGATCGGCCGCCGGATTGAAATCGACCGTAACGGCGGCACCGGCCGGCAGCTTCTCGGTGATCTGGCTCTTCTTCTCCCACTTGCCGGTCTTGGCATCGACCGTGACGATCGCGCCGTCCGGCGTAACGCCGTAGAGCTTGCCGTCGGCAGGGCGCACGTCGATGCCGACCAGCATTCCACCGCCGGCGAGCTTCACCGAGCCCGTCACCTTCTTCTTGTCGGTGTCGATCAGCACGATCGACTTTCCGTCCTGCAGCGCGGCGATGGTCGCGGCAAACCCGGGCGCGCTGGCTCCGGCGACGGCCACGGCGACCGCGACCGCGGCCAGAGCAGTTTTGGAGTACGGCATGAACATCTCCCTGATGGTTCTGCTCCGGCAGGAGCACAGGGAGGTACGGGGCGGCGGCCGCCCCGGATCGGCAAAGCGCGTTCACGTGTCAGTGATGCTGCGCACCTTGAGCTAGTCCTCGTATTTGAACGAGACCTTCAGACGAACGCGATAGGCCTCCACCTTGCCGTCGGTAATCACGAGATCCTGCTCGGAAACCTCGGCCACGCGCAGGTCCCGCAACGATGAAGCTGCCCGCTGAACGGCCGCCGCGGCAGCCTTTTCCCAAGAGGTCGGGCTGGTGCCGACGATTTCGATGATCTTGTAGACGCTCTCTGCCATGACGTCCTCCTCGACTGTGGACTGCGATAAGGAAGGCAATGTGCTGGGCGGCGTTCCAGGGCTGAAGTGTAAGCCGCCAGGCAGCGTTGGCAATCGCGCAAGCTATGGTGCAGTGCGGCAGAAATAGGTTGCCGCCACACTCGGTGCGGCACGGCAAAACACCTTCGCCGTCTTTAGCATGCCCCACCGTCGAGATTGGCGCGGGGCCGCGCGCGGAGTACCTTGGGCCTTGGGGAAGTCGAATATCCGGGGGCTCGCGCCGCCTCCCGATATGCTGTGTGTGGGAAGGGGCACGTGCGCAATCGTGCGGATCGCAAGCTGGGCGTTCTTTTACGCTCCGGCCCGCTGTCAAGCCTGAGCCTCCTTGTGGCCGCGATCTCGGCGATCTGGCTGATTGCGGCCAGTCGCTGGATCATGTCCGGCATGGTCGTGCCGTGGGATTCGAAGAACCAGTTCTTCGCCTTCTTCCGGTTCCTGGCCGCCTCTTTGCACGCGGGCGTAACTCCGTTCTGGAACCCCTACCACTACGGCGGACACCCCAGCGTCGCGGACCCTCAGTCCTTGCTGTTCGCACCCGCATTTGCCGTATGGGCGTGGTTCGATTCCGCGCCGTCGATGCAGGCCTTCGATCTGATCGTCTACGCACATCTGCTCGCGGGCGGGATCGCGGTGGGCATCATCGGCTGGCGCGCCGGCTGGCCGTTGCCGGCATCCGCGCTGGCCGCCGCTGTCTTCATGCTCGGTGGTCCGGCCGCTGGCCGCCTCCAGCACACCGCCGTCATTCTGAGCTACGCGTCGTTCCCGATCGCCCTGCTGTTGCTGATGATCACGCTGCAACGGCTGTCCTACCTTGGCGCGCTGGCGTTCGGGATCGCAGCAACCGTGCTCGTGCTGGGACGCACGCATCAGTCGCTGCTGTTCTGTTTCGTGCTGGCCGCCGTAGTCCTCGCGGACATGATGTCCGCCTCGCAACCGGGCCGCTGGCTGCGCACGCGCGCCGGCGTGCTGCTGACGATGGCCGGCGCGACCCTCGCCCTCAGCACGATCCCGCTTCTGCTCACAATTCAGTTCGCCGCCCTCTCCAACCGGCCCGACATTGTCATCTCGGCCGCGCACGAGGCCTCGCTCTATCCGGCCAACCTCGCATCGATGGCGGCAGCCAACGTCATGGGCTCGCTGGAGACGACCCAGGGCTACTGGGGACCTAACTACGACACGCTGCCTGAAGTCGGCGCGACCGACCGCTCCTTCAACTACCTGTTCGTGGGCGCCACGACGACGGTTCTGCTGCTGTGGTTCGGCATCGCGGGCGGAGGCCTTCTCAGGCAAGGCAGCCGCACGCTGGCGGCGATCCTGGCGGTGTCGCTGCTGTACATGCTCGGCCGCTACACACCGCTGTACGAGCTGGC
>CADEEC010000071.1 GCA_902826255.1 uncultured Hyphomicrobiales bacterium
CTCCAGCACCAGCAGGATAAGCGTGATGCTAAGGACGATATCCGTCCACGTCATGTCGTCGACGTAGATGATGCGGTCGATGATGTAGTCGTAGTAGACGAAGATGTAGCCGACGGACGCGATGCTGGCCGCGATCAGCAAGAAATCGATCAGCGACGGCGATTTGGATTTGTTCGTGACCTCCGCCCGCTGCTCGGCCAGCAGCATCGCCAGCTCTTCGTCGGTCGGCGATTTGAAGCGGTAGTAGAGAAACACCAGCACCAGCGCGAACAGCAGGTGGATGCCGCGGAAGATGTAGTCAGTCGGAGGGCCGCGGAACACCTCGCGCAGGGACGGCGAGATGAAGTCGAGCGGCGGCAGGATGACATAGATGTGGTAGAGCGCCATCGCCAGCGCGACCGCTGCCGCGAGCTGGCGCATGATAGCTCGGTAGCCCGATACTTCCGACATGGCGTCTTCCTGCCCGGGAAACTGCGCTTGGCATTGTTCTTGTGTGCAAAAGGGCGGCGCCAACGCGCCGCCCTCTGCTTTGCTTTCGCTACGGCAAAAGGCTGAGCGCTACTGAACGGTGATGCCCTTTTCCTTGTACCACTTGGCGGCGCCCGGATGGAACGGCACGCCGATATCCTGCGCCATGATCTCGGGCGACAGCTTGGCCAGCTCCTTGTAGACCGCGGCCATGTCGTCCTTCTTGGGCAGGATGGCGGCCGTCATCTTGTAGACGGTGTCGGCCGGCAGCGAGCAGGCGGCAACCACGTGCGTGTAGTAGCCGATCACCTGCACGTCCTTGTCCTGCTTGGGATACGTGCCCTTGGGGATCGTCACCAGCTTGTAGGCCGGATTGATCTTGCGCATGGGCTCGTAGATGTCGCGCATGTCGATCAGCTTCATGTCGCGCGCGGATGCAAGGTCCATCAGCGAGCTGGCCGGGATGCCGGTGCCGAGCGCGAACGCGTGCATCCGGTTGTCCTTCATCTGCTCGACGCTGTCGGTGTAGCTGTTGGTGAAGCTCGCCTTCACGTCGCTGTAGGTGTAGCCGGTGACCTTGAGCACATGCCGTGCGATCAGCTCACCTGTGTTGCCCTTGACCTGGGTGGCAAAGCCCTTGCCTTTCAGATCCTTCAGCGTGTTGATGCCGGCATCGGCGTTGACGACCAGCTGGAAGTACTGCGGATACAGCGTCGCCACGTTGCAGATCTTGTCGTGCTTCTTGTCGAGCGGCGCCTCGCCCGTTCCGGCGACGGCATCGGCGGTGGTGATGGTGTTGCCGAAGCCGACCTCAGCCTTCCCCTCCTGAATGCCGCGGATATTGGCGATGCCGGCGCCGGGCAGGTTCTGCACCTTCAGATCGGGAACCGCCTTCTCCCAGGCATCCTTGAGCTGTCCGCCCAGCGGCACCCAGAAGCCGGCCTGCGGGCCGGTCATCATTCGCACCTCGGCGGCAGCCGCAATACCGGAAAAAGCAATCGTCGCCGCCGCCGCGGAAACAGCGGCCAGCACAGTCCTGCGCATATAAACCTCCCTTGGAGTCTTCAAATTGATTGACAGTTGGAACGCAACACTAGCGCCCACTGGCCAGATATACCAGTAGGTCGCGGCTGGTTAGCGCCCCTACTCCGAGCAATCCGCGCAAAATTCCTATTGCAGCCGCGCGTTGATGGCCTCGAGAGCTTTCGACCCCGGGCAAAGCTCGGTCATCGGCAGCGCGTTGAGGGGGCGGGCATCCGTCGCCAGGATGTCGTGCATGTCCTGCTGGGTCGGGTCGATATAGAGCAGGCCGGTCGCCACGGCGCCCTTGGCGGCATTGGTGCGGATGGCCATCAGTGCGGCGTCCGCATCGCGGGGATCGTGTTGGGAGTCGAGCTTGTTCAAGATCAGCCGCGAGCCGTCGTGCAACTCGATGTCGGCCGTCGTGCCCTCGGCGTAGTCGATGGTGATCTCCTCCTTGGGCTCCACGTAGTCGAGGTGGTTCTCGGAGGCGAGGTTGTGCGCGCGCACGTACTCGTAGCTCTTGGTCGAGGTGGTGTGATTGTTGAATGTCACGCACGGGCTGATGACGTCGAGGAAGGCGAAGCCGTTGTAGCTGATGGCGGCCTGGATCAATGGCACGAGTTGGTTCTTGTCGCCGGAGAACGACCGCGCCACGAAGCCGGCGCCGAGCTGGATGGCGAGCTGGCACAGGTCGATGGCGTCGAACGGATTGGCCTCGCCTTTCTTGGACGGCGAGCTCTTGTCGTTGGTGGCAGAGAACTGGCCCTTGGTGAGCCCGTAGCAGCCGTTGTTCATGACGATGTAGGTCATGTTCAGCCGGCGCCGCACGGCGTGGCAGAACTGGCCGAGGCCGATGGAGGCGGTGTCGCCGTCGCCCGAGACGCCGATGTAGACGAGGTCGCGGTTGGCGATGGCCGCACCCGTCGTCACCGACGGCATGCGCCCGTGCACCGAGTTGAACCCGTGGCTGCGGTTCATGAAGTAGGTCGGCGCCTTGGACGAGCAGCCGATGCCCGACACCTTGGCAATGCGGTGGGCCGGAAGGTCCATCTCGAAGGAGGCCTCGATGATGGCCGCCGTGATCGAGTCGTGCCCGCAGCCCGCACATAGCGTCGACATGCTGCCTTCGTAGTCGCGCCGCGTCAGGCCGAGCTTGTTGCGCGGCAGCTGCGGATGGTGGGCAACGGGTTTGGAGATGTAGCTCATTTGTCGATTACTCCGCCGCGACCTGCGCGGGTTTCAACTCTTTGAGGACGGCGCCGCGTACGAAGGCGGCCGTCATCGGCATGCCGTCGTAGTTGAGCGCCGGTATCAGCTTCGTGCCGGGGACGTTGGCCTCGGTCATCAGGAGCGCGCGCATCTGCGCGTCGCGGTTCTGTTCCACCACGAACACACGATCGTGCATGGCACAGAACGAGGCGACCTCACGCGTGAACGGGAAGGCCTTGATGCGCATGGCGTTGACGTGGATGCCGTCGCGCTCGAGCAGGTCGAGCGCCTCGCGCACGGCCGGCGTGGTGGCGCCGAAATAGATGAGGCCCGTCTTTCCGCCCTTGTCGCGGATGCCGATTTCCGGCTTCGGCACGATGGTGGCGGCTGTCTCGTGCTTGCGGCGGATGCGGTCGATCACGCGGGCATGGATGACGCCGTCCTCGGTGTAGCGTGCGTTCTCGTCGTGCGAGGTGCCGCGCGTGAAGAAGGCGCCCTTGGTCGGATGCGTGCCCGGCAGCGTGCGATAGGGGATGCCGTCGCCGTCGATGTCCTGGTAGCGGCCCCAGTCCTTGCCCTTCAGTTCAGCGAACTTCTCGAGCGTTTCGGCATCCAGCACCTTGCCGCGGTCGTGGGCCTTGCTGTCGTCCCAGCTGAAGGCGTCGGTCATCCAGTCGTTCATGCCGATGTCGAGGTCGGACATCACCATCACCGGCGTCTGCAAGCGCTCGGCGAGATCGAAGGCTTCCGCGCCCATCGAGAAGCACTCGGTCGGGTCCTTCGGGAACAGCAGCACGTGCTTGGTGTCGCCGTGCGAAGCATAGGCGCAGATGGTGATGTCGGACTGCTGCGTGCGCGTCGGCATGCCGGTCGAGGGGCCGCCGCGCTGGATGTTGAAGAGAACGACGGGCACCTCGGCGAAATAGGCGAGCCCGAGAAATTCGCTCATCAAGGAGATGCCGGGGCCGGAGGTAGCCGTGAACGAGCGCGCGCCGTTCCAGCCGCCGCCGATGGCGATGCCGATGGCGGCCAGCTCGTCCTCTGCCTGCACGATGCCGTAGAGACGGCGGCCGTCCTTGGCGACCCGCAGGCGCTTGGCGTACTTCTCGTAGGCCTCGGCCAGCGAGGTCGAGGGCGTGATTGGATACCAGGCGCACACGGTGGCGCCGGCGTAGATGGCGCCGAGGCCCGCGGCGTCGTTGCCCGAGACGAGGATCTTGCCCTTGGCGCCCGTCGCATGCCGGACGTGGATCGGCAGGGGGCACTGGAACGTCTTGGAGGCAAAATCGCGACCCAGCGCGACGGCTTCCATATTGGCTGAAACCAGCTTCTCTTTGCCTTTGAGCTGGTCGCCAATCGCGCCCTCGAGCACCTTGAGGTCGATGTCGAGCAGTGCGGTCAGTGCGCCGACGTAGACCATGTTCTTGAACAGCTGGCGCTGACGCGGGTCGTTCCACTTCTTGGCGCACATCTCGGCAATCGGAATGCCGAGCACGGTGATGTCGCTGCGCGGCCAGATGCGCGGCAGGGTCGAGTCGTAGAGCAGCCAGCCGCCGGGCACGATCTCCGCCACGTCCTGCGGGTAGGACTGCGGGTTCATGGCGACCATCAGGTCGATGCCCTCGCGCCGTGCCGTGTAGCCGGCTTCGGATACGCGCACCTCGTACCAGGTCGGCAGGCCCTGGATGTTGGAGGGAAAGATGTTCTTCGGGCTGACGGGGATGCCCATCCGAAACAGCGTCTTGGCGAAGATGCCGTTGGCCGAGGCCGAGCCCGAGCCGTTGACGGTGGCAAACTTCACCACAAAGTCGTTGATGCCGCTCATTGCCGGATGAAGCCTCTCGTCAGCGCAGATAGGCGTTGTGGTGCGTCAGACAGGCCTGCGATGCCTGCGCCTCCACATACATGAACTTCTGCATGTCCCAGGCACCGGTCGGACAGCGCTCCGCGCACAGGCCGCAGTGCAAGCACACGTCCTCGTCCTTGGCCATGATGCGGCCCGTCTTCAAGGGCGCGGAAACGTAGATGTCCTGCGTCTTGTTGCGCGCGGGCACGCGCAGCTGCTCGCGCAACGCAGGCTCGGCATCGTTGGGCGTGAAGTTGATGCAGTCGACCGGGCAGATGTCCATGCAGGCGTCGCACTCGATGCACAGCGGTGCCGAGAACACGGTCTGCACGTCGCAGTTCAGGCAGCGCTCGGCCTCCTTGAAGGCGAGCTTGTCGTCGTAGCCGAGCTCGACTTCGACCTTGAGGTTGCGCAGCGCCTGCGCCTTGTCGGCGTGCGGCATCGCCACCCGCTGCAGCGGCGCGTAGTCGTTCTTATACGACCACTCGTGGATGCCCATCTTCTGGCTGAAGAGATTGCTGCCGGGTGCCGGACGTTCCGTCAGCGGCCTGCCGTTGCAGAAGCTGTCGATGGAGATCGCCGCGTGGTGGCCGTGGGCGACAGCCCAGATGATGTTCTCCGGCCCCCAGGCAGCGTCACCGCCAAAGAAAACGCCGGGCCGCGTCGACATCATCGTCACCTTGTCGACGGTGGGCATGTCCCATTCGTTGAACGTGAGCCCGATGTTGCGCTCGATCCAGGGGAAGCTGTTTTCCTGGCCGATTGCCATCAGCACGTCATCGCACTCGATGACGACTTCTTCGCCGGAAGGTTCGAGCTTGGGCCGGCCGCTCTTGTCGGTGCCGACCTCTTTCATCTTCGCGAAGCGCACGCCCTTCAGGCGGCCCTTCTCGACGATGAATTCCTTCGGTGCATGGTTGTCGAGGATCGGCACGCCCTCGTGCTCGGCATCCTCGATCTCCCAGGCCGAAGCCTTCATCACGCGGCGCGGCGAGCGCACGGTCACTGTCACGTTCATGCCGCCGAGGCGGAGCGCGGTGCGGCAGCAATCCATGGCGGTGTTGCCGCCGCCGATCACGACCACCCGCCTGCCGACGGTGTGCACGTGCTCGAAGGCGACCGAGGTCAGCCAGTCGATGCCGATGTGGATGTTGGCGGCTGCTTCCTTGCGGCCTGGAATGTCGAGGTCCTTGCCCTTGGGTGCGCCGGTGCCGATGAACACCGCATCGAAGCCCTCCTTCAGCAGCGCATCGAGGCTTTTGATCTCCTGGCCGAAGCGCGTCTCGATGCCGAAGTCGTAGATGCGCTCGATCTCCTCATCCAGCACCGAAGCCGGCAAACGGAAAGAGGGAATGTTGGAGCGCATCAGGCCGCCGCCCTTGGCGTCCTTCTCAAACAGCGTGCACGAATAGCCGAGCGGCATCAGATCGCGTGCAACTGTCAGCGAGGCGGGGCCTGCGCCGATCAGCGCGATGCGCTTGCCGTTCTTCTGTTTCGGAATCTCGGGCATGAAGGCGTCGATGTCGCCCTTGTAGTCGGCGGCGACGCGCTTCAGGCGGCAGATGGCGACAGGCTTCTCCTCGACGCGGCCACGGCGGCACGCCGGCTCGCACGGGCGATCGCACACGCGGCCGAGAATGCCCGGGAAGACATTGCTCTCCCAGTTCAGCATGAAGGCGGCCGCGTAGCGCTGCTGCGCGATTAATCGAATGTATTCGGGAACGGGTGTGTGGGTCGGACATGCCCACTGGCAATCGACGACCTTATGAAAGTATTCCGGATTGGATGTATCGGTCGGGGCCGTCTGACCCCTTGCCTTTATCTCCGCTTGGCTTTGCGCCATCGCTCCCGTTCCTGTTCGCCTTGCTCCCAACCCGTCACCCTAGTGCAAGGCGACCGGTTATCCCACTTTCTAGCATCGTTCCAGGGTGGAATTTCAAGCAGCTGTGCATGCAAAACATGATGCCTGTCAGTGATGTCGGGAATGTGCGGACTTGTGCAACGCAAAACGGCTGGCGGGTATGCCAGCCGTCGCCTCGTCAGATCAATTCGGCTTGAGCTCAGTTGAGCTTGACGATGCCGTAGAGCCGGATTGTCCGGCCAGGCAGCAAAACCTCGTCCTTGCGGAAGGACACGTGGTTGCGGACATCGTCGTCGAGCAGGTTTTCGCCCTTCAGGCCAATCGTCATATCAGGGCCGATACCGCTGCGCGCGTCGAGCTTGAAGGTGTACGCAAGATCCGCATTCAGCAATGTGAAACCTTTGGTGGGGGTTTCGTTGTCGCCGATGCGGTCCTGTTCGAAGGCGTGCAGGACGCCCAGCCGCGCGAACCAGGCGGCATCGCGATAGTAGATGCCGGCACCGGCGCGATGCGGAGGAATACGGGGGACGTTGCCGCCGGCCGCATCGTCGAAGCGGGCGTGCACGAAGTCGTACTGGCCGTCGATACCCCACACGCCGAGCCAGATCGGTGCCACGTCATACTGAGCCTGCAGCTCGGCGCCGGTGAAGGCGGCGTTGCGCTGGGTAAACAAAACCTGGTCCAGCTCGCCGCCCGGTCCCGGCGCACAACTCGCCAGCGTGTCGTCGCAGGTCTCGCCCGTCAGCTGCTTGAAAATGAAGCCGTTGAAGCGGGTGTGGTAGGCGGCGATATCGAAGCGGAACGGACCCTTCGACTTTCTGAGCCCAATTTCGACGGTTTGGGCTTTCTCCTTCCCGAGGAAGGGGTTGCCGATCTCGAAGGTGCCGGTCGCCTCGTGCACTCCTTTGGAGAACAGCTCCGCCGCATCCGGCGCGCGTTCCACATATTGGCCGGTCAGCCGCGCCACTACGCCCAGCGGCAGCTCGTAAAGCAACCCGGCGCTGGCACTGAAGGGCCGGAAGGTCTTCTCGCCTTGGACAAGGGCGGGCGGCCCGGACATGTCGAGGCCGATGCCGTCAATCTCCGCCTGCTCGATGCGGGCGGCCGCTTGCAGGCGCAGGCGCTTGGTGACCTGCAGCTCCTCGAAGATGAAGGCTGCGATGGTGCTTGTTCTGGCCGGGTCGAGCAGGCCGTCGCCCTCGGTGCTGATCGCGGAGGTCTTGCGGTGGCCGAACTGCGTGCCGATCGCGCCGCGCAGCTCGCCGAAGGCGGTCATCACGGGCAGATGCTGGATCTCGATGCGCCCCTCGGTCTCGCGGTTTTTGAAAATGGAGCCGGGCTCGGGCTCACCGGGCACCACTTCCTTGTGATGGTAGTCGGAGGCGCCGAACCAGGTGCGGATGGCTTCGATGCCCATGCTGCCGACGCGCCACTCGCTGCGCGACTGCACCTTGTCCTGGATCATGTCGATGCGCGCGTCCTCGCCGGGGATGCCGTAGAGGGCGTCGTAGCGCGTGAAGGCGATGCCCACGAAGCCGCTGGGCCCGATCAGCGAACCGCCGACGGCGAAGCCCTCATTGTCGACGAACGAGTTCCGCATCCGGCCCTGCGGCGTGTCGTAGTCGCCCGCGTGGCGCTTGAAGGCGTCGGCGTGGAACGCGAAGGCCCCTGAGCCGGCCGTTACCTTGAAGGCGCCGTCGGCGCCGCGGTCCGCGGAGTTGAGGCCGCCCCGCGTCTCTATGCTGAAGCCGCGCGGGGGAAGGACATGCGGGATGCGGTCGTTGACGGCGTTGACCACGCCGCCAATGGCGTGCGAGCCGTATCTCAGCGTCGCCGGCCCGCGCACCACCTCGATCTGGTCCGCGGCGAACGGGTCGATGGGCACCGCGTGGTCCTCGCTCAGCGCCGATACGTCGTGCGAGCCGATGCCGTTCTCCTGTAAACGGATGCGGAAGTTGTCCAAGCCGCGGATCACGGGCCGGTTGGCGCCCGGTGCGAAGGTCGAGCCGGCTATCCCGGGCCTGTACTGCAGGGAATCGGCAAGGTTGGCGCCGGGAATGGCCACCACGTCCTGCGCCGGGACGACGGTCAGGGCGGCGAAGGTATCCTCGGCGATCGGCGCCGGCGTGGTTGCGGGCTCGGCCTGCGCATCCTGCGCCGGTGCGGCCGCCTTTTTCGGCCTGGCAGGCCGGGCCACCGGCGAGGGGGTCGAGACCACGATCCCCGGCAACTCCATCTGGGCGGCCGCTGGAGGGGCCTGTAAGGCTCCAAGTCCGGCAGCCGCTAGTCCCCATGCCAACCTGCCAAGCACAGCCACGCGCACGCCTCATTTGTTATGATGTAACGTTTCTTTAGCGCGGCGACCTTTCGCAGGCCAATTGGCATTCTAATTCTCGCGTGCGTTTACCGGCCGCCGTTGCGGGTATGTAACAGAGTAACGTTTCGGAGGGGCCCAGCGGGGATATCCTGTTAACCACCCCATCGGGCAATCCGCCGCGCCCGCTTTGCAGGCAACACCACTCACCGAATCGGCGTTATGCACAACAGGCCGCCTCTGCGGCAGGCAAACACCGTCTGGGAGATCTCCCCGTTGATGCGCCTTTCCCGACCGCTGGATCGCCTGCGCCCGCACTATGACGTGGTCATTGTGGGATCGGGGTACGGCGGCGGAGTCGCCGCAGCGCGGCTGGCGCAGGCTGGCAAGCGGGTCGCCATTCTTGAGAAGGGCAAGGAGTTTCCCACCGGCAGCTTCCCGTCACGCCTGCCGGACATCCATCGTGAGATCCAGGTCTCCGGCAAGCGCATGCGCATGGGGTCGCCGTCGGGGCTCTATGACGTGCGCCTCGGCGATCACATGCATGTCCTCGTCGGCTGCGGTCTCGGCGGCGGCTCGCTGATCAATGCCGGCGTTGCGCTGCGGCCCGATGACCGGGTTTGGCAGGACGAGATCTGGCCGGATCAGATTGCCGGCGATGCGTTCCTTGGGGCCGGCTACGGGCTTGCCGAGCAATGGGTGCGCCCTGCGCGCGATCCGTTGGCGTCGACGCGCACCAAGTATCGTGCGCTCGAGCATGCGGGTGCCGCGCTCGAGCAGCGCCCGGTGGCGGCGCCGATCACGGTGACCTTCGAGGAAACGGTCAATCCCGCAGGCGTCGCGCAGCCCGGCTGCACGCACTGCGGCGACTGCTGCGGCGGCTGCAATGTGGGCGCCAAGAATACGGTGGCGTTGACGTATCTGCCGCTTGCGGCGCGCCACGGTGCCGAGATCTTCACGCAAGCCAGCGCACATCGCATAGCGAAGTTGGCGGATGGGCGATGGCAGGTGTCCTTCCATGATCTCACCAGCCGCACGCGCTCGCCGGGCGATGCGGCAGCCGTCACGGCCGACATGGTCGTGCTTGCCGCCGGCACGATGGGCTCGAGCGAGATCCTGCTTCGCTCCCGCGAGCACGGATTGGCGTTGTCGGATCAGCTCGGCCGCCGGTTCTCGGCCAACGGCGATATCATCGCCTTCGGATATGGCGCGAACGTTCCCGTCAATGCCATCGGCGTCGGACATCCCAGGAAGATCGAAGGCATCGAGGTCGGTGCGGCGGTATCGGGGCAGATCGAGATTGTCGATCCGCACGATCTCGCAAAATGCCTGACCATCCAGGAAGGCGTGCTGCCGTCGGCGCTCGCGCCAATCCTGCCGGTGCTGTTCCTTCCGAACGGGCGCATGCTCGGTGCGCTGAAGAGCCTGGTCGCGGGCGTCTACAAGGGACCGTTCGCGAATCTGCAGACGTTCTTCGCCGTGTCGCACGACCGCGCCCGCGGCCGTCTCGTGCTCGACGACGACCGTCTCTCCCTGCACTGGCCCGGGATCGAGGACGAGCCGGTGTACCAGCGCGTGGGCGCGGCCATCAAAGCGCTCGTAGAGCAGGCCGGCGGCACCTACGTCGCCAATCCTTTGGCCGGGACACTGATGGGGCATCAGCCGGCGACCGCACATCCGCTGGGCGGCTGCGGCATGGGCCGCGATCGCAGCACCGGTGTTGTCGATCACAAGGGCCAGGTGTTCGACGGGGACAGCGACGAGCCGAACGGCGTCCACGAAGGGCTGTTTGTCATGGATGGCTCGATTATCCCGCGCTCGTTGGGCGTCAACCCGCTGCTGACCATCACCGCGCTTGCAGAGCGGGCGATGCTGCATGTCGCGCGAGATCAGCGGTTGGGGGCGGCCGGGACCGCCTTGAACAGCGTGTCCGACACCAGCTCGAAGTCTGCGAGCATCTGATTCACCGATCCGGCGTTCCTGCAAAAGCAGGCGGCGCAGCGATCATTGTCCCTGACGCGCGCTGCAGACAGTGTGCGGCCTCCAAATCAGGGAAGTCGTCCCATGAAGGCACTGTTGTCGGCGCTGGCAGCCGTTGCCGTCGCGGTTGCGCTGGTCGAGCCCGCTCCGGTCATGAGTGCAGTAAGTGAGCCATTCCAGATGGCACAGGCGCGCTAGGCGATGGTCACGCCACCGTCTGCCACCACCACCGTCCCGGTCATGAACGTCGCGGCCTTGGAGGCGAGGAAGGCGACGATGCCGCCAATCTCGTCCGGCTCGCCGATGCGCCGCAGGGGCGTGGTGACGAGACGCGGCTTCAGGTTCTTCTCGTCCTCCCACAGGGCGCGGGCAAAGTCCGTTTTGATCAGGCCCGGCGCCACGCAGTTGACGCGCACATTCTTGGGGCCCCACTCCACGGCAAGGTTGCGCGCGAGCGCGAAGTCGGCAGCCTTGGAGATGCCGTAGGCACCGAGAATGTTGGTGCCGCGGATGCCGCCGATCGACGACACGATGATGATGCTGCCGCCGCCGTTCTCCACCATGTTCGGAATAGCGAGATTGGAGAGCCAGATGTTGCTCTTCACATTGGAGTTCATGATCTTGTCGAACGCCTCGTCAGGCAGCCCGCCGAGGGGACCGTAGTACGGGTTCACTGCCGCATTGCAGACCAGCGTGTCGATCCGTCCCCATTTTTTCAGCGTGCCGGCAACCAGCGCCTCGACCTCGTTCTTGCGGCCGATGTTGCAGGGGATGACATGCGCTTCTCCACCCGCCTTCGTGATCGCGGCGGCAACCTCCTCGCAGGCATCGGCCTTGCGGCTCGACACCACCACCTTGGCGCCGAGCGAGGCCATGATCTCGGCGGCGGAGCGGCCGATGCCGCGACTGGAACCTGTGATCACCGCAACCTGACCGGAAAGATCGAACGGGTTTTTCATGGCGCCAGCTGAGCCTCCTTGCCCTTTACGTCAACTTTGTTGCCAAGGCCGCATTCCGGGCCTAGTTTCCAGGATCATTAAGACCGGCCCGACAATCCGACAAGGACGGCGATGGGAGAGGAACGGCCCTGGGAGAAGAGCTACCCGCCCGGCGTGCGCTGGGATGCGCCCATCGAGATGCGGCCGCTTCCGGAGCTGCTTGAGCGCGCAATCCTCAGCGGACCGGAGAAGACGGCCCTTGAGTATCGCGACAACCTCGTCAGCTACGCCGAGCTTGGGCGCGCGATCGACGAGACCGCCTCCGCTCTGCTCGGCCTGGGGCTGCAGCCTGGCGGCGCGGTCGCCCTCTATCTTCCCAACACGCCGATCCACCCCATTGCATTCTTCGCCGCGTTGAAGTGCGGTGGGCGCGTGGTGCACCTCTCCCCGCTCGATGCCGAGCGCGAGCTTGCCTACAAGCTCACCAATTCCGGCGCCCGTATCCTGGTGACGACCAACATCGGCTTCATGGCGCTGCTGGCGCAGAAGTTCAAAACCGATGGTGTTGTCGACCATTTGATTGTTGCCGACGACACGGCCTATGGCCCGTCGGCCATCCCCACGGCACCGATTGCTCCTGACGCCCCCGTCATCCTGTTCGATCGTCTGCGCACCGACGGTGCAGCCAAGCTGCCACGGCAATGGCCCGCGCTTGATGCCGAGGGCATTGCGCTGCTGCAGTACACCGGCGGCACCACGGGCCGGCCGAAGGGCGCGATCCTTACGCACGCCAACCTCAGCGCGGCCTGCTCGATCTACAAGGCCTGGGGCGACCCGCAGCGCATCACGACGCCGGGCGAGGACAAGGTCATCTGCGTCCTGCCGCTCTTCCATATTTATGCGCTCACCGCTGTGATGCTGCGTGGCTTGTTCGAGGGCAACGAGCTGCTATTGCGCGTGCGCTTCGATGTCGAGACCGCGCTGCGCGACATCGAGGTCAAGAAGGCGACCGTGTTCTCCGGCGTCCCCACGATGTGGATTGCGCTCGCCAACACGCCGGGCATTGAGGCACGCGATTTCTCCTCCCTGCGCTATGTTGCCTCCGGCGGCGCCGCGCTCCCGGTCGAGGTGGCGGAGCGCTTCCAGCGGCTCACTGGCCAGAAACTCGGCGGCGGCTGGGGCATGACGGAAACGTCGCCTGCTGGCACCGGCCTGCCGAGAGAATGGAGCGGCAAGGCCGGCTCCGTCGGCATGCCGCTGCCCGGCGTCACCATGGAAATCGTCGCGCTGGACGACCCCCGCCGGCGCCTGACGCCCGGCGAGAAGGGCGAGATCCGCGTGAAAGGTCCCAACGTCACCAGGGGTTACTGGAACGCGCCCGAGGAGACGGCGGCATCGTTCGTCGATGGTTATCTGCTCACCGGCGACATTGGCACCATGGACGAGGACGGATATTTCTATCTCGTCGACCGCAAGAAGGACATGATCATCTCCGGCGGGTTCAACGTCTATCCGCGCACCATTGAGGAGGCGATCTACGAGCATCCCGATGTTGCCGAGGTCAGTGTGATCGGCGTGCCGGACGACTACCGCGGCGAGGCTGCCAAAGCCTTCGTCCAGATCAAACAGGGTGCGCGTCAATTCACGCTTGATGAATTGAGGGCATTCCTTGCAGACAAGATCGGCAAGCATGAGCTGCCGGCGCATTTGGAGTTTCGCGACGCATTGCCCAAGACACCCGTAGGCAAGCTGTCGAAGAAAGAGCTGATTGAGGAAGAGCGGCGGAAGCATCAGGCCAGAGCTGCCGCCGAGTAGAGGCCCTTGGCCCACGAGTGAAAGGATCCACCATGGTCGACGCCGTCATCGTCTCCACCGCCCGCACGCCGATCGGCCGCGCCGTTCGCGGCGCCTTCAACCTCACGCACGGCGCCGATATGGGCGGCCACGTGATCTCGCACGCGGTCAAGCGCGCCGGCATCGATCCGGCGCTGGTCGAGGACGTGACCCTGGGCTGCGCCAACCCAGAGGGTGCCACAGGCGGCAACATCGCGCGCCAGGCGGGCATCAGGGCCGGCCTTCCCGTGACGGCCGCGGGCCAGACCATCAACCGCTTCTGCTCGTCCGGCCTGCAGGCGATCGCGCTGGCCGCCAACGCCATCCGCAACGACGGCGTGCCGGTCGCGGTGGCGGGCGGCCTGGAGTCCATCAGCCTCGTGCAGATGAACCTCAACACGAAGTTCTATCGCAACGACTGGATCGTCGAGCACAAGGGCGCGCTCTACATGCCGATGATCGAGACGGCGGATATCGTCGCCAAGCGCTACGGCGTCACCCGCGAGCAGCAGGATGAGTACGCGCTGATGAGCCAGCAGCGCACGGCTGCCGGCCAGAAGGCCGGCAAGTTCGATCAGGAGATCGTGCCGCTCACGGCCGTGATGGCGGTCGAGAACAAGGAAACCAAGGAGATCACCAAGAAGACCTTCACGCTCGAGCGCGACGAAGGCAACCGTCCCGATACGACCCTTGAAGGCCTCGCCAAACTGAAGCCGGTGCGCGGCGACGACCAGTTCATCACCGCCGGCAACGCCAGCCAGCTCTCGGACGGCGCCTCCGCCTGTGTGCTGATGTCGGACAAGGAAGCGGCCAAGCGCGGCGTCAAGCCAATGGGTATCTTCCGCGGCTTCGCCATCGCCGGCTGCGAGCCGGACGAGATGGGCATCGGCCCGGTGTTCGCGGTGCCGCGTCTCCTGCAGCGCGCCGGCTTGAAGGTGGATGACATTGGTTTGTGGGAGCTGAACGAGGCGTTCGCCAGCCAGGTGCTGTACTGCCGCGACAAGCTCGGCATCCCGCAGGACAAGCTGAACGTCGATGGCGGTGCCATCGCCATCGGCCACCCCTATGGCATGTCGGGCGCGCGCATGACCGGGCACGCGTTGATCGAAGGCAAGCGCCGCGGCGTGAAGTATGCGGTGGTCACCATGTGCATCGGCGGCGGCCAGGGTGCGGCCGGCCTGTTCGAGATCGTCTAAGGAGAGAGCGATGGACCTGCGCTTCAGTCCCGAGGAGAACGCGTTCCGCCAGGAGCTGCGTTCTTACTTCCGGTCCGCCGTGCCGGAAGCGATCCGCACCAAGGTGAACGAGAACCGCCACCTGACGAAACAGGAGTGGGTGACCGCGCACCAGGCGCTGCATGCCAAGGGCCTCGCGGTGCCGCACTGGCCCAAACAGTGGGGCGGGGCAGATTGGACGCCCGTGCAGCACTACATCTACACGGAGGAGCTGCAGTTCAACGGCGTGCCGCAGCCGCTGCCCTTCAACGTGTCGATGTGCGGTCCGGTGGTGATCGCATTCGGCACGGAGGAGCAGAAGAAGCGCTTCCTGCCGCGCATGGCCTCGCTGGATGACTGGTGGTGCCAGGGCTTCTCGGAGCCGGGCGCGGGTTCTGATCTCGCCGGCCTCAAAACGTCGGCCGTGCGCAAGGGCGACCACTACATCGTCAACGGGCAGAAGACCTGGACCACGCTGGCCCAGCACGCCGACTGGATTTTCTGCCTGTGCCGCACCGATCCCGAGGCCAAGAAGCAGCTCGGCATCTCCTTCATCCTGATCGACATGAAGACACCGGGCATCACGGTGCGTCCGATCCAGACCATCGACGGCGGCCGCGAGGTCAACGAGGTGTTCTTCGATGACGTAAAGGTGCCGGTCGAGAACCTCGTCGGCCAGGAGCATCGCGGCTGGGACTGCGCCAAGTTCCTGCTCGGCAACGAGCGCACCGGTATCGCCCGCGTGGGATACTCCAAGCAGCGCGTGCAGCGCATCAAGGAGCTGGCGGCCAAGGTGATGGCCGGCGACAAGCCGCTGATCGAGGACGAGCACTTCCGCGAGAAGGTCGCCGCCGTCGAGGTCGACCTCAAGGCGCTGGAGATGACGCAGATGCGCGTCCTCGCCGAGGACAGCAAGCGCAAGGACAAGCTGCCCAATCCGATGTCCTCGATCCTCAAGATCAGGGGCAGCGAGATCCAGCAGGCGACGACGGCGCTGCTGATGGAGGTCGCCGGTCCGCTCGCGCTGCCTTATCAGATGGACGGCGAGGGTGCGATGCACGGTTCCAACGAGCCCGATGACAACGATTGGGCCGCGCCGGCTGCTCCGACTTACTTCAACTACCGCAAGACCAGCATCTACGGCGGTTCGAACGAGATTCAGCGCAACATCCTCGCCAAGGCCGTGCTGGGCTTCTGATCTCAGCGTGTCATCCCGGGCCTTGTGCCCGGGATCCATCTCTCAACTTGCTCCGCTCCGGCGCCCGCGGATGGCTGGATACCGGGGACAAGCCCCGGTATGACAGCATAGACCGCAAGAGAACATCAGACATGGACTTCGATTTCAGCGACGAGCAGCGCCAGCTCAAGGACAGCATCGACCGGCTGCTCAACGGCGCCTACGGCGATCTCAACAAGCGCGTCGGCTACATGAAGGAGCCGACGGGCTACAGCGCCAATCTCTGGCGCCAGTATGCCGAGCTCGGCCTGCTCGGCGTGCCGTTTGCCGAGGAGCACGGCGGTCTCGGCCAGGGGTTGATGGAGACCATGATCATCGCCGAGGCGTTCGGCCGTGCCTTGGCCATCGAGCCGTACCTGGCGACGGTGGTGCTCGCCGGCGGTGCGCTCCGGCATTCGGGCAACGCCACGCTGCTCGGCGAGCTGGTGCCGGCGATCGTCGAGGGCAAGCTCACGCTGGCGCTCGCGCACCAGGAAAAGCAGGCGCGCTACGACCTCGCCGATACGGCCACCACCGCGCGGTCGGATGGCAAGGGCGGCTATACGCTCGAAGGCGAGAAGTGCGTCGTCCTGCACGGCGACAGCGCCGACAAGCTGATCGTGTCCGCACGGGCGTCAGGCGCGCGCGCGGAGCGTAAAGGCATCGGCCTGTTCCTCGTCGATGCCAAGGCCAATGGCGTCACCCGCCGCGGCTATCCCACCCAGGACGGCATGCGGGCGGCGGACGTGACCCTGTCCGGCGTCAAAATCGGTCCCGAGGCCGTTGTTGCGGGACCCGAGAAGGGGCTGCAGGTGCTCGAGCGCGTGATCGACGAGGCGATCGCCGCGCTGTCATCCGAAGCCGTCGGCGCCATGGCGTCCCTGCACGAAATGACGGTGGATTATCTCAAGACGCGGAAGCAGTTCGGTGTGGCGATCGGGTCGTTCCAGGTGCTGCAGCACAGGGCGGTCGACATGCTGACCGCGCTGGAGCAGGCGCGCAGCATGGCCTACTACGCGACCATGATGGCGGGCGAAGCCGATGCCAGCGAACGGCGCAAAGCCATGTCCGCGGCCAAGGTCCAGGTTGGCCGGTCGGCGCGTCATGTCGGCGAGCAGGCCATCCAGCTTCACGGCGGCATCGGCATGACCATGGAGTACAAGGCCGGCCACTATTTCAAGCGGCTCACCATGATCGACATGGCGTTCGGCGACAGCGATCACCATCTGCGGGAGCTGGCGAAAGCGGGCGGACTTTCGTAGCCGTAGGGTGCAATAGGCGCAGCCGTATTGCACCCGATCTGCCTGAAACGGCGCAATACGCTTCGCTATTGCGCCCTACAAAATCGGGCCGCTATGTCGATTCCCAAACCCTTCACCCTGCAAATCCCTCACGCGGACATCGCTGACCTGCACGAGCGCCTCGCGCGCACGCGGTGGCCCGACGAGCCGCCGCTGGAAGCTTGGTCGACAGGGACCAGCGTCGCCTATGCGCAAGAGCTGTGCGCGTATTGGCGCGACAGCTTCGATTGGCGTGCCTGGGAGGCCAAACTCAACGGCTTCCGGCAGTTCACGGTGCCGATCGGCGGCATCGACCTGCACTATCTCCATGTACCGGGCAAGCAGCCGGACGCGCCGCCGCTGCTGATCTCCCATGGCTGGCCGGGATCGGTGTTCGAGTTCCACAAGCTGATCCCACTGCTCACCGAACATTTCACGGTGATCGCCCCATCGCTGCCGGGCTACACGCTGTCGTTCAAGCCCGGGCAGCAGCGTTTCAGCGTGGAGAACATTGCCGATGTCTATGCGGAGCTGATGACGGACGTGCTCGGCTACAAGCGCTTCGGCGTGCAGGGCGGCGACTGGGGCTGCTTCGTTGCCTCCGTCATGGGGCATCGCTATCCGCAGTTTGTGAGCGGCATCCATCTCAACATGCTGGCCGTACGGCGCGACCCGGCCATGCTTGCCAACCAGACGCCTGAGGAAAAAATCTACCTCAAACAGCTCAATCATTTCCTCAAGGAGGAGACCGGCTACCAGTGGATCCAGGGCACCAAGCCACAGACGCTCGCCTTCGGCCTCACGGACTCTCCGGCGGGCCTTGCGGCCTGGATCATCGAGAAGTTTCGCACCTGGACCGATAACGACGGTAACCTTGAGAGCGTGGTGAGCCGCGACGAGATGCTTGCCAATATTTCTCTCTACTGGTTCACCGGCGCCATCGGCTCCTCGTTCTGGCCGTACTACGCCCGCA
>CADEEC010000072.1:0-2736 GCA_902826255.1 uncultured Hyphomicrobiales bacterium
AGCTATAGACGATCATGGCTAAGGTAGCAGCCCGACACGCAAGTCTGGGTAAGTTATGATGCGCTGGATCGCGCGCAAATAGCCCGCGCGCGCATGATGGTTAAGGGCTGGCGGCGGCGGAAAAAAAGGGTCGAAGACCTCAACCGCGCGCCCGGCGGACGCTACCGCGCGGGGACTGGTCGATCTCTCGTACAAAGGGAATGTCTGAAGCTAGAGATCTCACCGTGTCGGAGCGTCGGGCGTGCGCGGTTGTTGGCTCATCGCGCTCCACGCAGCGTCGACAGTCAGAATGTCGGGCCGACGAAGCGGCGTGGACCGAGGCCATCGTGCGGCTGGCGACGCGGTATGGCCGCTATGGCTACCGGCGCATCCGCCGCCTGCTCTTCGATGAGAGCTGGCAGGTGAGCGTCAAGCGGGTGTACCGCATCTGGCGGCGGGAAGGGTTGAAGGTTTTAAACAAGCAACCGAAGCGTGGGCGCCTGTGGCTGAACGACGGCTCGTGCATCCGGCTGCGGCCGGAACGGCCCAGTCACGTATAGTCCTACAGCTTCGTGCAGGATCATACCGGTACTGATCGCGCAGTGGCGGCGCCACGACGATGCGATCAGGCCGCATTCTTCGCTCGGCTATCGCCCACCGGCACCCGAGACGATCTTGCCGCCAGCGCCCGCTTTGCCCTACGCTGCGCTCCGGCCAGCTCAGACGCTGGCCAATAGCGGCCGGACTCTAACCTAATCCCTGATACCGCTTCGTGGGGCAGGCCAGGTAGGCGTGTAAGTTGGACGGACGTCAACTTCGTTCAACAGCAGGATGCGTCAATGGTAAGTGAGAATGAAGATATCCGCCCACGCCGGATCGCTCGCACATTCCCAATTCTTCGAACACGACCAACGGCAAAACGCAGCTTGAGCGCGATGCATCGGGCTCCGTCTTCACCGATCTGCCGCCGGCTGGCGCGGCGCGCACCGTCTCTGCCGTGTTGGGGGAGCTCGTATGGCTGCTGACACAATGCGTGTACACGCACTAGAAGGGTCCGAAGGCCCGATCAGGCAAACAAACCGCGGGTGAACTCCCAGGTCATCCACGTCAGCAGCGCCACGACCATAGTCCAGCCCACTATGTCGCCTGCTCGTTCCACCATGGCTCCCTCCCTTCCGAGCGGCCAATATAGCGCACTAGTTGAGCGTGTCCGCAGAGGGCGGGCGTTGCATGCGCTCGGCCCTCCCTATGGGTCGGGCCTCGCACATGCAGAGGCGCTCACTTCCCAGGTTTGCAATCGCCGCTAGTCTTGGTGCGCTTGCCGGAGATAGGACCGACGTAGACGCAAGTGCGCTTGCACGAGGCGATGTTGTCGCCGTAGCACTTGGTTTGTGAAACCCCGCTGCGGACGCAGGCAGATGCAGCTTGTTCGCAGGTCGCTGCGTGGCTGCTGGGCGTATTCGCGACAATGAGGCCGAAGGCGAACCCGGCGGCAAGCAAGAAACGCATGAGTGTATCCTTATTTCTTCCGTGGAGACTGCAGCTTACAAAGCTTTGGCTTCACTGCAAGTCATGATGCTCATGGCCGAGAAGAGATGATCAGCTGGATGGCCGGTCCGCAGCCAACCGGTTCGCGAGTTCCAGATTGGCCGGGTCAAGGCCCAGCCCGTCTTCTCGTATTCGACGCGTTATCTCTACGATCGCTGCGTTGGCGGGAGCCTGATGACCCAGCCGCTTTGCTTCCGCCACCACGTGCCCATTGATGCTGTCGACCTCGCTGTAGCGCCCTTTAAGATGGTCTTGTAGAACGCAGTCGCGCGCCGCGGTGCCGATGTCTCGCGCAACCTTGTCGAGCAGCTTTTCGAGCAATTGGTTGGTGCCCGTTACCTCTTCTTTGCTCAACCCGAAAATCGGCTCAATGCGGTGCCCGAGCCGCTGTCCGAGGGCGAGCGCCTCTGCGCCGATCCTGACCATGAGTTCCCGGGCCCCGGGTGTATTGACCGCCTCATGAATCGTCTTCCCTGTCATCGCCGACGGGCCAAGGCACATTGTGTTGGTGACGAGCTTCATCCATTTCGCTGAGAGCACGTCAGACGTGATCGATACCCGGCCCACGTCTCTCAACAGTGACTCAACCTCGGCCTCGCGTCCTTTCGTGGATGGGTCCAAACTCCCCAAGCCAAACCAAGTCCGGCTGGGCGGCGTGTTGCGCTTGACAAGACCCGGGGTGAAAATCTCGGAGGACAGCTCGACGACGCACCCGATGGTACGAGAGGAACCCACCACGGCAGTGATGTCGTCGACCGTCATTCCGTTTTGCGCACCAACAAGAAGACCGGTCTCGGAAAGCTTGGGCTTGATGAGTTCACTGAGCCAACGCGCATCGTATGCCTTTGAGCACAACAGAACGATGTCAAAGGTCCCGTGCATCGAACTCACATCGCACACATGATGTGCCTCGACGTCGACCTCGACTGTCTCCTCGGGCATCTCGATGCGCAGGCCGCGCGCACGCATGGCTTCGACGTGCTCCGGCCACTGGTCGATAAGGGTCACGGCGTGGCCGGCGCGCACGAGGTCCGCTGCAATACAGCTGCCGTTTGCCCCTGTCGCAAGAACTGCGGCCCTCATTGTTTAGCGCTCCGCCAAGGTCGATATCCATTTCCGATGATGCGATCTTGGCGCAGAAAAGGAGCCTTGCGCTAGTGAATTTTGATTCAAGATTCATTGACACTGAATTTCCGCCGTGGTTCGCTC
>CADEEC010000072.1:2836-18125 GCA_902826255.1 uncultured Hyphomicrobiales bacterium
CGCTATGCGACAACCGTTGTCCCTGAGCGGATCAGCAAGGCAACCAATGGGCGCCTGCAGATTAATGTGGTGCAGGGCATTGTCGCACCGCAGGATCTTTTGAAATCCATCAGGGCCGGACGAGTACAATCGGGCTCCCTCATCATCGCCTATGCTGCTGCGAACTATCCGCGCTGGATCGTTCTGGGGCTTCCCGGCCTTCTCAAGAATGAAGCCAACTACGTCCCCGCCGTTGAGAAAGTCATTCTTCCAGTGATCCAGAAAGAGGCGGGCGAGACCTGGGCCGCCAAACCGATCGCTGTTGGAGCATTTACCGGTGTTGGCGTATTTTCCTCCAGGCCTCTGGAGACTGTCGACCAGTTTGTCGGTCTCAAGGTGCGCACCGCATCGCCGGAGCAGGCGCAATTGATGCAGGCAGCCCGCGGTGCGGCTGTCAGCATGCCCTTCGGCGAGGTCTATACCTCCATGCAACGCGGGTTGGTCGCGGCATTTACGGCGTCCGGCAATTCCGTGGTCGACTCGAAAATGCACGAGATCGTCGGCCACGCGTCGAAATGGCCGATCGGGCTCAACATCTGGAGCTTCTTCGTCGGCACCGATGCGCTCGCCAAGCTGCCTGATGATTTGCGTAAGATTGTCGAGACTGAGTTTGCGGCCATTCACAAGGATGCGCTACGAGAAGGCCTTGTGGATGCCGACAAGGGCTGGAAGCGCGTAACGGATGCCGGCGTCAAGTTGCACACATTGCAGCCGGCCGAAGTCGCAAAGATGATCACGCTGGCGCGCGACAATGTTTGGCCGAACTGGCTGCAGCGTGCCGGGGCTGACGGCGATCGCTTGCTCAAGGAAATTCAAGCGCTCGACAATTAAGAGGGGATGCGAAGGGCAAACCGCGCGCCAACAGGGGGCATCCATGTCTCACGAAGCCGATGGCGGCTCCAGACATCTGGAAGGGTCAGGGATGCGTGACCCCGGCGTATTGGGCACACTAACGTGGGCGACGGGGCGCTTTTGCGACTGCATCGTCCTATTCCTTGCGGCTCTGTTCGGCTACGAGCTTGTCGCCCGCAATGTGTTCAATGCGCCAACGGGCTTCGCAGACCAACTCGCAGCCTACATGCTGCCCGTCATCAGCTTTCTCGCCCTCGCGCGCTCGCTGCGCAGCGGCTCGCACGTCTCGGTCGACCTGCTGACTGATAGGGTCAGTCCTTCATCGCGGCTGATGCTGCAGCGCATATGCCTAGCGCTGGAGGTGCTCGTTTGTGTAGTGCTCGTGGTGTTGAGCGCCCACACGGTAGTTGAGGCTTATCGCGACAACTTGCGCGAGATGGTCGGCCAGTGGGTCGTGCAAGAGTATCTGCCCCTCATGGTCATTCCGATCGGACTGGCATTGGCTGCGTGGCAGTGCGCGAACGCGTTCCGACAAAGTCTGTGGGCACAACAACCAGCCAAACCTAGCGACGATGAGATCAGACCAGCATGATGCTCACACTCATCATCGTGCTGGTGGGAACGCTCGCCGTCCTCCTCCTTGGTCTGCGGATTGGCATTGCCATCGCACTGGTGGGCGTTCTTTGCACGATTTTCATGCTATCGCCGCCACAACCCGGTGTCGTCGGCGAGTTGCTCTGGAACGCCACCAAGAGCTACTACCTAACCAGCCTCCCACTCTTCGTATTCATGGCCGAGATGCTGCTGATTGGAGGCGTCGCTGATCGCGCTTATCGCGCCGCCGTGAATTGGCTTGGCCATGTGCCGGGCGGCGCCGCGCATTCGACTGTTGCGGCCAGCGTCGGTTTTGCCGCCATGTGCGGATCGAGCGTTGCGAGTGCCGCCGCTCTCGGCACGATGGTCGGACCGCAACTGACAAAGCATGGCTACAGCCCACGACTGGTCTTCGGCACCTTGGCTGCAGGGGGAACGCTCGGCATCCTCATTCCGCCAAGCCTCGCACTCATCCTTTACGGGGCGCTGACCGGTGAATCGATCGGCCACCTGTTCATGGCGGGCGTTATCCCGGGGCTGCTGGTTGCCGCATTGTTCTCTATCACGATCGTGATCTGGTCGCTTCTGCGGCCCGGCGATGCGCCCCGCATGCCGAACGTGCCAATCAAACAAAAGCTCATGAGCCTGGTCGCGTTGTTGCCGGCGCTCGGCGTGATCGGCACCGTGCTCGGCGGCATCTATACCGGCTTCTTCTCACCCACCGAGTCGGCGGGCTTCGGGAGCTGCCTTGCTGTCCTCATTGCGCTCGCAAGTCGCAAGCTCACTTGGTCCAACCTGATGGGTGCAGCGCGCTCTGCGGTTGAAACCACTACGATGATCATGGTGATCGTCGCGGCCGCCTCGATCCTGACCTACGTGCTGGGTCTTCTGCGGGTGCCAGGATTGCTGTCCGAGGCGATTGCGGGATCGGGCTTGTCACCAAACGTAGTGCTGATTGGCATAGCGGCGCTCTATATTTTCCTCGGCTGCTTCATCGAGAGCATCTCTCTTGTTGTCCTCACCGTTCCGATCCTGGTTCCCGCGCTGACGGCTTTGGGAGTCGATCTCATCTGGTTCGGTGTATTTGTTGTTCTTCTCATCGAGATCGCACTTCTGACGCCACCGGTAGGATTGAACCTTTACGTCCTGAAGCGCGTGCCGGCGGGGCAAACGCTTGACGATATCATTATCGGCACCATCCCATTCATCTTTGCGCTCATTGCGGGACTCGGCTTGCTGATGATCTGGCCCGGGCTTGCAACTTGGTTGCCGTCGCGAATGTAGCGGGGAGGCTGTTGATGAGCATTGCCTTCACTCCCCTGACTTTTCAGCGAGGTCCGGCAATGAAGAATCGCTTCATGCTGGCTCCGATGACAAACCAGCAGAGCGCAGAGGATGGCGTTCTCTCAGAGGACGAGCTTTATTGGCTGCGGGTGCGCGCGGAGGGCGGATACGCGCATATCGTGACGTGTGCATCGCACGTGCAGGAGAACGGGAAGGGCTTTCCAGGCGAACTCGGTATCTTTTCTGACCGGCACATTCCGGGGTTGACGCGGCTTGCCGGTGCCCTTGGACGCCAAGACTGCCGCTCCAGCGTGCAACTCTACCACGGTGGCCTGCGCGCCATCGTCCCGGGCCGCTTCAGCCCCTCTGGGGACGATGCCAAGGGCGTCGCGACAATGACGGAGCCCCAGATCCACGAGACTATAACGTGCTTTATCCGGGCGGCAGAGCGTGCGCAGAAATCAGGGTTCGATGGCGTTCAACTGCATGCCGCGCATGGTTACCTCATCAGCCAGTTCCTGAGCCCGGAGTTCAACCGCAGGACGGATCGTTGGGGAGGAAGTGTCGAAAACCGCAGCCGGTTCTTGTTTGACATCATCACGGGCATTCGCAACCGCTGCCGTCCAGATTTCCAGCTCGGCGTGCGGATATCGCCAGAACGCTTTGGTCAGAGGCTCAACGACGTCATCGAAGTCTCGGAACGCTTGCTGGATGGCAGCCAGATCGACTATCTCGATCTTTCCCTGTGGGATGTATTCAAGGAGCCAGAGGATACGCGCTATCGCGGCCGCACGTTGATGTCATACTTTGCCGAGCTTCCTCGCCGCAACATTCGCGTAGGGTTTGCCGGCAAGATCATCAAGCCTGAGGATGTTCAGCATTGCCTCGACAACGGCGCGGATTACGTTGTCCTGGGGAAAGTCGCAGTCTTGTACAAGGACTATCCCAAGCGGATGAGAGCTGATCCGACCTTTGCGCCGCGTTGGCTGCCTGTGGAAGCCGATTACTTGCGCGCACAAGGCCTCAGCAATACCTTCGTCACGTACCTTTCGACTTGGACCAATTTCGTGCTTGACCAGGCGCCACCATCGGGCGCGGCACGCTTCGACATCGGCGAGTATTTGCAGAAAGGTACTAGCGGCCACTAGGTCAGGCTGGTGAGACACACCCGCTGAGACATGCGCTGCAGGTATTCCCAGAGTTCGAATGCCCGTCACTAGCACGACTTCAAGACGCTTGCGCCGGTCCGAATATTGAACCATAATTCTAGTCCTGAGCCAATTTTGCGTGGCCAATAAAACAAACTGGGTGGAAATGTCTGACGGCCATTCGATGCGCTACGACGCTAAATTCAGCGAGTTCAGCGCTGGGCGCGAGGGGCGTTCATGAAAGCCGCGGTCGTTCGCCGCTGGGGTGAGCCCTTCGTTCTCGAGGATCGGCCTACGCCCGTCCCGCGCGCCGGAGAGGCGGTGCTCAAGCTGCGCGCTGCCGGCGTCGGCCTGACCCTGCTCAACATGCGAGGCGGCCGCTTTGGTGGCGAAACGCCGCGTATCATGGGCCACGAAGTCAGCGGTGACATCGTCGCGATCGGGGATGGCGTAGACAACGTGAAGGTGGGCGACCGCTGCACTGTCTACTTCTATCTCGTTTGCGGCCATTGTCGCTGGTGCCGAGGCGGCCGTGAAACGCTTTGCGAGAAATTTGGTGGCTACATCGGCGTGCACCGCGACGGCGGTTTCGCCGAGTACGTGTCGCTGCCTGCCGGCAACTTCCTGAAGATACCGGATGGCCTGGACTATGAAGGCGCTGCAATCGCCGCGGACGCCGTCAATACCAACTGGCATTGCATGCGCGAGCGCGCATGTATCAATCCGCATGATGATGTGTTGCTCATCGGAGCTGGCGGTGGATTAGGTATACATGGTGTCCAAGTCGCCAAGCTGTTTGGCGCTCGTGTTATTGCGGCCGATATCTCAGAAGAGAAGCTTGCACTCGCGCGGGAGTGGGGGGCCGATGAGACCATCAACGTTCGCGCCGTAGGCGACGTTGCGGCGGAAGTTAAGCGCCTTACCGGCGGCAAGGGTGCAGAAGCTGCGGTCGACTACGTGGGCCACGGGAAAACTTTCCAATCGGCCATCGACTCCCTCGCGGTCGCTGGCCGCGCTGTAATCGTCGGTGCGGGCCAGGGCGACGTCACGTTCAATCCGCTTGGCTTGATACTCAGCGAGCGCATCGTCACCGGCTCAAGACATTCCACGCGCGCCGAGTTCATCGAAACCATGGAGGTCATGGCCCGCGGCGTGATCAAGCCTGTCATCGGGAAACGAGTCCACTTCACCGACGTAGAGCGCCTGTTCGAGGACCTTAAAGACGAACGTCTTCTCGGACGCGGAGCGCTGACATACGCCTGAAAAGCGCCAAGCAACAAGGATTACTACAATGGTAGATTTCGCAATTACCGCGCGACAGCAGGAACTTCGGGACATCGCGCGGGACTTTGCGGTGAACTACATCATTCCAGCTGCGGACAAGGCAGATCGCAATCCGGACCCGGCAAACTCCTTCGACTGGTCGATCATACGTGAGGCTTCCAAGCGCGGCCTGAGGTCGCTGTCGATCCCGAAGGAGTACGGGGGCGAGGGCGCCGACGTTTTGACCTTGGCGATGGTCGGCGAACAGCTTGCCTACGGCGACCTTGGCATTGCCGTCGCCTTTGATCAGACCTGGAAGATCATGACGGCGCTTGCGCACCTCGCCAACGAGGACCAGCGCAAACGCTGGATCCCGCGCATCCTCGACGATCCTGACTTCCTGCTGGCCGTCGGCGCGACCGAGCCTCTGTTCGGTAGCGACAATCTCCTCCCATACGACGCGCCAGGCTCTGGCATGCAGATGACCGCCGAGCGCAAGGGCGATAAGTGGATTCTCAACGGCACGAAGCGCTACATCTCGAACGGCGGCCTCGCTAAGCTTTACTATATCCTCGCCCGCAACGATCCCAAGGGATCGCTTGTCAGCAGTCTGTCGAGCTTCCTCATTCCTGCAGGCACTCCGGGTTTCACGGTGACGGAGGTGTGGGACAAGCTCGGGCAACGCGCCGTGCAGAATGGCACGCTTGTTTTCGAGAATGTCGAAGTGCCCGATCGCGAACGCGTCGGTGAGATCGGTTCGGCTTTGCCTGCGCTGGGGACGTTGCTGTTGGGCTTTGGTTCCAACATTCAGGCCGGCGCCACAGTGCTCGGGGTTGCGCAACGCGCCTACGATGTGAGCTTGCAGTATGCATTCGAGCGCAAGCAGGGCGGCGTGCCGATCGTCGAGCACCAGATCCAGCGGGTGCGTCTGGCGCGCATGGCCATGAAACTGCAAGCCGTAAGGTCATACCTCTGGTTTGCCGGTTGGGATTGCAGGCAGAAAAACTTCGATCCCAAGCACGCTAGCCTGTCGAAAATCTTCGCCTCCGAAGAGTCGGTCGAGGTCTGCAAGCAGGCGCTCGAACTCTGGGGTGCGACAGGCTACATGCGCAAGAACCCGGTCGAGAAGCTTCTTCGCGACGCTCTGAGCTTCCTGCACTCGGATGGCACCAACGATGTGCTGAGCCTCAAGGCCGCAAACTACATTGTCAAGGAGCGGCCTTCGCCTGAGCATCCCACTTACAGCAAGCGCGTGGCGGAAGCCGCGCAGGGTCGCTGACCGAGGCGGGAGAAAATTGTCATGATGTACTCCTGTACCCCTGGCAGCGGCGGAGGCGGTGTTGTCGCCCGCCCCTCCGGTCGCCGTGGCAGCGTGACCGTCGACATTCATTGCCACGTGCACACGCCGGCTGCGGATGACCTGATCGTCGACAAGGCGCCGCTGGCTTCCGAGTCCATCGTTAAGTTTGCTACGGAAGAGACCAACGCGCTGAACAGGGAGATGTTGGCCGGGATACGGCACAAGCTCATTGATCCCAAGGCGCGGCTTGCCGACATGGCACGGCTCGGCATTGACGTCCAAGCCATCTCGCCCGCGCCATTTCAATACTATTATTGGACTGATCCGGAGGTGGGACGCGCGACCGCCCGCTGCGTCAACGATCGGCTGGCCGAAATCGCAGCCGGGGACCCGCAGCACTTCGTGGCGATGGGCACCGTACCGCTTCAGAACACGGAGATGGCCGTCGAAGAATTGACCCGCATGGTGACCAAGCTCGGCATGCGCGGGGTTGAGATCAACAGCAATGTGAACGGCGATGAACTGTCGATCGATCGACTGCGCCCCTTCTGGGCCAAAGTCGAGGAACTCGGCGTGCTCGTGTTCATGCACCCCATGGGATTTACGGAAGGAGAGCGTCTCACCGACCACTACCTCAACAATCTCGTTGGGCAACCCCTCGAATCGACACTCGCCATCAGCCATTTGATCTTCGGCGGCGTGCTTGATGCGCATCCCGGCCTGAAGATCTGCATAGCGCACGGCGGAGGGTTCCTGCCCATGTACGGCGGCCGCATGGACCATGCGTATCGCGCAAGATCGGACTGCAGGCACGGCGTCAAGAGGCAGCCCAGCGAGTATATGAAGCAGCTGTACTTTGACACCGTGGTTTTTGATCAGGAACACCTCGCATACCTGACAAGACGCTACGGAGCAGATCATCTGCTGCTCGGCACAGACTATCCGTACGACATGGCAGAGCCAGACCCCGTTGCCTTTGTCCGCGGCACGACCGAGCTCGACGAAACTCAGAAAGAAAAAATCTGCGGCGGTAATGCAGCGCACCTGCTTGGCATTCACCAGACAGCTCGCTGAAACACCGGCAAAGTTCCGAAACCAACATCTGACGGCTTACTAAGGGAGGACTTTACATGAACACTTGGAAGATGCTCACGGCGCTTGCGGTGGTTGGCGCGTGCGCCAGCTTGCCGGATGCACCGGCTCAGGCACAGAAGGCCATCAACCTCACCGCCGTCTCGGGTTACTCGCCGACCGCCTCATGGGTGAAGGTCTTCAAGGAGTACTACATCCCGGAAGTCAACAAGCGGCTTGCTGCGAAGGGCGAGTACAAGATCAACTGGAATGAAGGTTTCTCCGGGACGATCGCCAAGCCCCGCGAGGAGCTTGCCGCCGTCGAAACCGGCCTTGCGGACATTGGCATCGTTGTCACGGCTTTCCACGTTGACCGCCTGCCGCTCTACAATGTTGCCTTCGTGACGCCCTTTGTGGCCAACGACGTCGGGCTGGTCGTGCGCACGATCAACCAGTTGACCGAGAAGTATCCGGCCATGAAGCAGGGCTGGGCCAAGAGCAACCAGCTCTTCCTCGGCGCCTCGGGTTCGGTCGACAACTACCAGGTTGTTTGCAAGCCGCAGATACAGAAACTCGATGACTTCAAGGGCAAGCGCATCGTCGGCGCGGGTTCCAACCTGCTCTGGCTGCAAGGCCTCGGCGCTGTCGGCGTTCAGGGAAATCTTGGAGAGTTCGGCAACAACATTCAAACCGGCATTGCCGATTGTGCGATGGTGTGGGCCGAGGCTGCTGCCGGGTTCAAGCTGTATGACGTGGCACCGCATTACGTCAAAGCTGATCTGGGCGCGGCCAACTCCTTCGCTGTCACCGTGAACCAGAGCAGCTGGAAGAAATTGCCAGCAGACGTGCAGAAAGTCCTGCAGGAAGCAGCCATTGGCTATGGCGACGCCTTATCTACTTACGTCGTGTCGGCAGCAGACAAGGGCCTCAAGACATTCCAGAGCAACGGCGGAAAAATCATCCAGTTCACGCAAGAGCAGCGCGTGCAGTGGGCGAAGGCTCTTCCTAACATCGCGCAGGACTGGGCCAAGGCCGCCGACAAACAGGGGTTGCCCGGCACGGCCATCCTCAAGGAGTATATGGACGTCATGCGCGCCAACAAGCAGCCCATCGCGCGTCATTGGGATAAGGAGTAAGCCTAGAGGCGCTCAGGAGCCGATGCTTGGAAAATCCTCCTAACAGCGAGTCGGATGGTGGCGATGCGTCGCCACCATCATCGCGCCCGATCAGCTATCTGACCGCACTGTTCAATGTTCTGGGCGGGCTGTGGACGTTTCTGATTATGCTGCTTATTTCGGCCGACGTGCTGGCTCGCGCAGCCTTCAATCGCCCGATTGCAGGCGTGCCTGAAATCGTAGCCTTCTCGATCGTGTGCATCGTGTTTTTGCAATTAGGCCGCACAGTAGAGCTGGGGCGCGTGATGCGAGCGGATACTTTTCAAGCATCGTTCGAAAAGATCTCTCCGCGCTTGAACCTGGCAATCTCGGCGCTGGCAGAATTCGGCGGCGCTGCCCTGGTCGGCATCATCATCTACGGCGTCTGGCCTAGGATGATGAACGATTACGAGGCAGGATATTTCATCGGCACACCCGGGATATTTACATTCCCGTCTTGGCCTTTGTCCGCAGTGGTCGTTGCCGGCGCGGCGCTTGCCGGACTGCAATTCATGCTTCGAGCTGGCGCGGCAATCCAGCGGATGTTCAGCACGGCATCTGCCAGGAATTCCCAATGACGCCGTTCGATATCGGTCTGACGTCGATCGTCGTCATCATCGCGCTGATCTACATCGGCATCTACATTCCCGTTGCGCTGGCGCTCACGTCGTTCGTGGGTGTCTGGTTGATGCGCGGCAATGTCGATGTTGCCGTGAACATGCTGGCCTTGGCGGCATCTCAAGCAATTTCAGATTACGTCTTCGGCGTCATTCCTCTGTTCGTACTCATGGGCATGTTCGCCAGTGCGGCCGGCTTGGGTCAGGACGCCTATCAGGTCGCTGAGCGCGGACTTCGGCGCTTGCCGGGCGGGTTGGGGCTGGCAACGGTCGCGGGCAACACGGTCTTTGCGGCCATCACGGGCGTGACGATCGCTTCTGCCGCCGTCTTCGCCCGCATCTCCGTTCCCGAGATGCTCAAGTTTGGGTATCAGCGGCGATTTGCGGTTGGCGTGGTAGCAGGTAGCTCTGTGCTCGGCATGCTGATCCCTCCCAGCGTGCTTCTGATTGTGTATGCCATCATTGCCGAGCAGTCGATCGGGGCGATGTTTATCGCAGGTATAGTTCCGGGCCTTCTGCTGGCATTTGCATACTGCGTCGGCATTGTTGCGATGGCGAAACTGACACCTGGCTTTGTTTATCAGCTAGACCGTCAGGTCTCCGATATCGAGCTCGAGCCGATGTCCGTAGTCGACGTGCTGGCGAAGCTCGCTCCCTCCACCATTTTGATAGGGACGGTCATAGGAGGAATTTACGGCGGGATATTCACGCCGACCGAGGCCGGAGCGGTGGGCGCGTTGATGGCCATGATTGTCGCGTTCCTTAAGGGGGCTCTCAATCCAAAGAAACTCTGGTCAATCGTAATTGAGTCCGGTGCGATTACAGCGTCGATCCTGTTCATCGTTCTCGCCGCGACGATGTACAGCCGAATGCTGGGATTGTCCGGTCTTCCCACGCAGATCGCGTCTTACATGACCAGTCTTGACGCGGGCTATGTCCTGACCATCGCCATCTTTGTGGTCCTTGCCCTACTTCTCGGCACCATCATCGACTCTCTGTCGATCATTCTGATCCTTGTGCCACTGTTCATTCCGCTGCTGAAGCCGTTCGGTGCGGACCTAGTCTGGTTCGGCATTATCGCGGTTGTGGCGGTGGAGATTGGCCTCCTGACACCCCCGTTTGGTATCTCGTGCTTCGTCATCCGAAGCGCGCTCGAAGACTACAACGTCCGTTTGGGAGAGGTGTTCGCGGGCGCCTTGCCATTTGCCGGGATCATGCTCCTGGTCTTGATTCTTCTGATCATCTTTCCGTGGTTCTCGCTGGCGCTGTTATAGGGAGGCAGCTCTCTCACCATGGGCGACAATCGGAGTCTGACCGTCAACGGCGAAACCAGAGCCATACCGGTAGATGAAGAGCCCTCACTCCTGTTGTTTCTCCGCAATGAGCTGGGTTTGAGAGGGACGCGTTTTGGCTGCGGATTGGAGCAATGCGGGGCCTGCATGGTCCTGGTCGATGGCCAGCCGCAGTTTTCCTGCACCATGCCTCTTTCACAAGCCGAAGGAAAATCGATCACGACGATCGAAGGATTGAGCCCGCCGGACAAGCTCGATCCACTCCGGCAGGCATTTCTCGATGAGCAGGCCGGACAATGCGGTTATTGCCTGTCGGGTATCATCATGTCGGCGTCGGCACTGCTCAGCCGCAACCCCTTACCCTCACGTGCCGAGATCGTCGATGCACTCGATAAACATTTGTGCCGCTGCGGATCGCAGCCGCGCATCGTTCGCGCCATAGAGCGCGCCGCCAAGGCCCTGCAAGCGCAATGATACCAAATGCTCTTCCCAAGAGCCTTGTCGACAATCCCCGGCTCGAACAATGGCTCGCGTTCAAGGACGGCAAAGTCCGCCTCTACACCGGCAAAGTCGAACTTGGCCAAGGCGTCTTGACGGCGCTTGCCCAGATCGCGGCGGAAGAGCTTGACGTCGACTTCGGGCGTGTCGAGATCGTCTCCGGCGAGACACCTATTACGCCGAACGAGGGCTTCACGGCGGGAAGCGCCTCTATAGAGGTGTCAGGTAGTGCGATCCGTCTGGCCAGTGCCGAAGCCCGCGCGTTGTTTACTGCACGTGCGGCAGTGGATCTGAATACCGAGCTACGAAACATCACTGTCCGGGACGGACAGTTCTTTGTAGGTGGCTCTCCGACCGGCTTGGATTACTGGTCTTTGGCCGGCACGGTGGACTTCAAAGGTGCAGTGACGGGCACGGCACCCGTAAAGGCGCGCGCAGATTACGCTCTCGTTGGTAAATCGATCCCGCGGTTGGATCTGCGTGCCAAGCTCGTTGGCGGTGCCTTCATCCATGACATTGCAATAGACGGCATGCTGCATGCCCGCGTGCTACGGCGACCGTGGACCGGTGCTCGCTGCCTCGATCTTCCCAGCAGCGTGATCGAGCGCTTTCCATCTGACGTCGAGGTCATCCGCGATGGCGACTTGATCGCAGTCGTCTCGATAAGCGAAGCCCATGCTACGGCTTGCATGGACGCCCTTTCGGCCAACGCTCGCTGGGAGGGCGGGACATCCATTCCCGATCGAGCCGACGACGTTGCATGGCTTCGTTCGCTTGCCAACGTCGAGAGAGAGACCGGCAACGGCCGTGACATCCCCCAACAGCCTGCGAATACATTAAGGGCTGACTATTCGCGACCTTATCTTGCCCACGCATCGATCGCACCTTCTTGCGCCATCGCTCGCTTTGATGGTGACAGGCTTCAGGTCTATACGCATTCGCAGGGCATTTCCTTTCTGCGCGCCTCGCTCGCCAAGGCTCTTCACCTCGACACAGAGCGGATCGATCTGTTTCACAGGCAGAGTGCAGGATGCTACGGGCACAACGGTGCAGATGACGTCGCATTTGATGCCGCTTGGCTAGCGCTCAAACGACAGGGCGCTCCGATACGCGTGCAATGGAGCCGAGCCGATGAGCTAGCATCCGCACCCGTGTCCTCCGCGATGGGCATGACCATGGAGGCGAGTCTCGATGTAAACGGAAAGGTGACGGGCTGGAGAATGGACGTCTGGAGCGGACCGCACGGTCAGCGTCCTGGCATGAGCGGTGGTGTCAATCTTCTTGGTGCGGAGGCACTGAAACACCCGCCGCCAGCAGTGACGCCCGTTGATGTCCCTGACGAAATGGGCGGAGGCGCCTTGCGCAATGCGATCGCTCTCTACGATGTGCCGCAGAAAGTTATCAGCCACTTCATACCGCAAATGCCCGTACGCACCTCGTCGTTCCGCGGCCTTGGCGCGCTCGGCAACGTGTTTGCTATCGAGAGCTTTATCGACGAGCTTGCCGACGCGGCGGGTGAGGATCCGGTGGCCTATCGGCTGATGCTCTTACGCGATGAGCGGGCCCGGCGCGTTGTCGAACTGGTGGCCAAGTTCGCAGGATGGGGACATCAACCTCAGGGTTCAGGCCGCGCAAAGGGAGTTGCTTTCAGCCGCTACAAAAATCACGCGGCGTACCTGGCGGCCGTCGCCGAGGTCAGAGTGGCAGAGACAGTCATACTCGAAAAGATTTGGTGCACCGTCGACGCCGGCCTCGTCATCAATCCTGATGGACTGCGGAATCAGATCGAAGGCGGCATTGTCCAGGCCGCGAGCTGGACCCTTCATGAGGAGGTGCGCTTCGTCGATGGCCGGATAAGCTCAGATGCCTGGGAACAGTATCCGATCCTCCGCTTCTCAGAGGTACCGGATATCGAGATCGAGCTGGTGGAGGATGCGGCCAATCCTGCGCTTGGCGTCGGCGAGGTGGCACTTGGTCCGACGGCTGCCGCCATAGGTAATGCGGTTGCGCGCGCGCTTGGCATGCGCATCCGCCAGCTTCCGTTCAGTAGAGATCGTTTAATGAGATCGCTTCTGGCTACAGATCAATAAGGCGGCGCCAGTCTGTTGCGCCACCTCAGCGCGTCCGATCCTTACTCTGCTGCCGCGGCAACTTGGCCTTCCTGCAGTTTTGGTTGAATCGTGCAGGCTTCTTCCCAGCTCCTCAGGTTGAGGGATCGCGCAAATTTGCCGATACCATCGGTTTCGCCGCAGAGCAAAGCGAGCTCGATGATTTCCTCGTCAGAGAAGTGCGCCTTGAGATCGGCGTAAACATCATCGGAGTCGATGCCATCATCACCCTGCTTGAAACGAGTCGCGAAGCGCAAGGCAGCCTTTTCTCGCGCAGAGAGGACGTCAGCATTCTCGAAATCCAGGATAGCCATCAGCTTCTCTTCCGTCAGCCCGTTCTCGCGCGCGACGCGTGAGCGCACGGTCGAGCAGTAGCCGCAGAAGTGCTTGGTGGAGATGAGGACACGGCACATCTCCTTGAGCGGCACGGGCAGGCTTCCACCGTTTAGGATTTCGTTCCAAGTTCGCAGCCACAGCCGGCCGATTTCGCTCTTGACGAAGATGCTCGCGACCAGCGGATCAGGCGCGCCGTTGTGGGCTGCGAGATCCACCAGCAGCTTCTGGCTACCGGACATTTCCTGCGGTGTGATTGGAGCAATGCGTGGACCATTTGCCATGGTGTTTCCTCGTTTTCAGGCTGCTTCTAAGATAACTGATTCAGGCATCGTTCAAGTTCCCGGCCCCACCGAACGCACTCCAGCCTCCGTCCACCGGTAGAACGGTCCCGGTGACGTATGAGGCCCAGTCGGACGCGAGAAATACGATCGCGCGAGCCACATCGCCCGGCTTGCCAAAATGGCCTGCCGGAATGCGGTTGAGAAAGGGCTTCTGGTCGACGCGTGCATTGCCGAAAATGCCTTCGGTCATCGGCGTGTCGATGAACCCGGGCGCGACGGCGTTGACGCGAATGCCGCTGGCCGCAAGATCTGTCGCGAGGTTCTTCGTCAGCATGATCACCCCGGCCTTCGAGACACCATAGGCGTTGGAAGCGCGAAACCCGTTGAGACCGTTCACTGACGCTACATTTATGATGGAGTTTGCGCGCGAGCCTTGCTTGAAGCTGCGCGCAGCCGCGCGCGACATCAGGAACGCGCCCTGGAGGTTTACATCGATAACACGGCGCCACTTGCCAAGGTTCTGCCGCAGCGTTCCGCGAAATTCCTCGAACACACCGGCACAATTGACGAGAACACTGAGCTTCCCAAAATGCTCAATGGTGTCTTGGACGGCTTTGTCGCAATCGGATTCTGCGCTCACATCGACGCACAAACCGAGGGATTTCGATCCCAGCCGCTTGAGAGCGTTCTCTACTGCGCCCTTGTCTATATCGCAGATGCAGACGTCAGCACCGCACTCGCGTGCAAGCTCGGCCACGGCGAGGCCGATGCCGCTTGCGCCGCCCGTAATCAGGAACACTTCGCCTTGAAGATCAAAGCTTGCAGGCACGTCAGTCCACTTTCTCAATACGGCAAACCGCGGCGCCCACTTCGGCGTTTTCACCTTGCGGCATCATGATCTCAAGCATTACGCCGGCGCACGGTGCCGGGACTTCGGTGGTCACTTTCTCAGTCTCCACCGCATAGATGGGCTCGCCTGCAGCGAAGGACTGACCCGGCTGCTTCAGCCATTCCGAGATGATGCCTTCCTGCATATTCATACTGAGGCGTGGGAGTTTCAGGATCACTTTCATGCGCTTGGTTCCGACAGCACTGACCTCGCCGCCGCCTCGATGCGCGCCGCATCGGGAATTTGCGCCTTCTCAAGCGGTGGCGAGTAGGCGATAGGCATGTCGGCGACCGTGACCCTGCGTATAGGCGCGCGGAGGGCGCTGAAACCTTCATCGGCGCAGATAGCAGCGATCTGGCTTGCCGCGCTGCAGGTGTCACGAGCCTCGTCGACGACCACCAGCCGACCGGTTCGGCGCAAGGAGTCCAGGATAATCTCCTTGTCCAGGGGGAATAGAGTTTGAGGGTCGACGATTTCGACGCTGATGCCCTCTTTGCTCAACGCGTCGCTCGCAGCCGGGCTACGGCGTGATCCTCGCCAACCAGCCGGGCGACCAGTCGTGG
>CADEEC010000073.1 GCA_902826255.1 uncultured Hyphomicrobiales bacterium
ATCACTCCCCGAAAGCGGGAGACGACCGGCCGGGCATGGCGGATTTGTGGCGGTTGACAGGGACTTGGGAACGAATGTGGGCTCGACCGGTCGGCCCATGAATGCAAAGCGAACGGAGACACCTCATGAGCAAACTAACCCTGAGCCTCGCCGCGGCGGGTTTTAGCCTGCTTGCCTCCTGGGGCAGCGCGCAGGCACAAACCTACATGTATGAGGACGAGGTGGAGTCGCCGGCCGTCATCGTCGAGCCGGCCCCGCGCGTGTATGGCTATTACTATGATGAGAACGGCGACGCTGACGACCGTACGACCGTGATCGAGCTTCAGAGGCGACCGGGCGTCCCCGGCGGCTGCGGCGAATACTTCTTCTGGAACGGTGCGCAGTGCGTCGACGCGCGCAACAAGCCCTAATCGACGGCCGGCGGCGGGGTCAGCAGACGCTGGCTCAGCCGCTCTAGGCCCCGTCCTTGATCACCGAGATGTCAGGCGCATCCTCGTTCTTCATGCCCTGCACGTGGTAGCCGGCATCCACGTGATGGACCTCGCCGGTGACGCCACGCGACAGGTCGGAGAGAAGGTAGAGGCCGGCGGCACCCACTTCCTCGATAGTGACCGTGCGCCGGAGCGCGGAGTTGTATTCGTTCCAGCGCAGGATGTAGCGGAAGTCGGAGATGCCGGAGGCCGCCAGAGTCTTGATGGGCCCGGCGGAAATCGCGTTGACGCGGATGCCGTCCTTCCCGAGATCGGCAGCGAGATAGCGTACACTGGCCTCCAGCGCAGCCTTGGCGACGCCCATCACATTGTAGTGCGGCATCACCTTCTCGGCGCCGTAGTAGGTCAGCGTAAGCAGCGACCCGCCCGGCTGCATCAGCTTCTCGGCGCGCTTGGCGAGCGCCGTGAAGGAGTAGCAGGAGATCAGCATCGTCTGCGTGAAGTTCTTCTCCGTGGTGTCGACATAGCGGCCATCGAGCTCGGCCTTATCGGAGAAGGCGATAGCGTGCACCAGGAAGTCGAGCTTGCCCCACTGGCTGGCCAGCTCGGCAAAGACGGCATCCATCGAGGCAGGGTCGGAAACGTCGCACGGCAGCACGAGGGTGGAGCCCAGCTCCCCTGCCAGGGGTTCTACGCGCTTCTTGAGGGCGTCGCCCTGATAGGTGAAGGCGAGCGTCGCGCCTTGGGCGGCGGCGGCCTTGGCAATACCCCAGGCGATTGACCGGTTGTTGGCGACGCCCATGATGAGGCCGCGCTTACCCTGCATCAATGTGCCGGCCGGAACCTCTGGCGCCGCACTGGGTCCATTCATTTCTTATTGTCCTTTCAGAAAGTTACCGGCGCTCAGTGCCCAAACTTGGGCCGGTGCCGGCATCCTACACGAACCGCCCTTGGGGTCCAGCAGGCAGGGCTTCATACGGAGAGCTTGGCGCGGTTCTGTGCACACCCGGCTGAGACGCAGGCCAAATTTTCCCTTCTGAGGCGGCGGCATAGACGGCCGCATGGCGTTGCGCAAGACCCGCGGATGGTACAGTCGCAGTTGTGTGCGCCGCTCAACGCACGTAGGCCAGGAAGTGGGCGAGGGCGGCGAGATCGTCATCGCTCAAGCCCCGCACCGTTTCGGGCATCGCGGCTTGCGTGCCTATCCGTACGCCCGCGCGATAATCCTTCAGGGCCTGGATCGTGTAGGCCTCGCGCTGGCCGGCTAGGCGGGCCATCTGCTCGCGGCCCGAGTAGTCGTCATTGTGGCAGCTGGCGCAGATGCGCTGCTGCGCCAGCGCCGCGCCGCGTTTGAACTTGGCCTCATCCGGTGTGCCGGATTGCGGCGGGGGCGCGGGCAGCTTGGCAACGTGCTCCGAGATCGCCGTCAGCTCCGCGTCGGTCAGCTCCTTGGCGACGGTGTTCATCTCAGGGCTTTTGCGGCGGCCCTCGCGGTAGAAGAAGAGCTGATACATCACGAACAGCTGCGGCTGCCCGCCGATGTGGGGAATGGCGGGGTCGGAGGACTTGCCGTCCTCGCCGTGGCAGGCGGCGCACTGCGCGATCTTATCCTGGAGAGATTGCGCACAGACGCCGGCGGTGGCGAACGTCAAGGCAAACGCGGCGGCGAGGGCAGCGACCTGCCCTCGCCAGGAATGCGCGGAGCTAGCGACCATACGAGACGCGATAGACCGCGCCGGCATGATCGTCCGTGACCAGCAGCGAGCCGTCAGGCAGCGTCAGGAAATCGACCGGGCGGCCGAGATACTGGTTGTCCTTGACGAAGCCGGTCAGGAACGGCTCGACCCTGGTCACCTGGCCTTGCGCGTTGACGTAGGCCACCGACACGTCGGCGTACTTCTGCGTGCGGTTCCAGGGGCCGTGGCGGGCGATGAAGATGGCGCCCTGGTACTGTGCCGGGAACATCTTGCCCGAATAGAAGCGCATGCCGAGCGGGGCGGAGTGCGGCCCCAGCGTGGCGGCCGGCTTCACGTAGTTGGCGCACGACTTGCCCCAACCGAACTCCGGATCGACCATCGTGCCGGAGTGGCAGAAGGGATAGCCGAAGTGATCCTTGCCGACATTCTTCAGCCGGTTCAGCTCATCCAACGGGAAGTCCTCCGACAGCCAGTCGCGCTGGTTGTCGGTGAACCACAGCTCCTTGGTCTTGGGATGGAAGTCGAAGCCCACCGTGTTGCGGACGCCGCGCGCGACGATCTGCTTGTCCTTGCCGTCGGTCGTGATGCGGAAGATCACTGAATACTTGTCGGGATCGATCTCGCAGATGTTGCACGGCGCGCCGACCGGAACGTACAGGTTGCCGTCCGGGCCAAAGCGCAGGAACTTCCAGCCGTGCGGGATGTCGCCCGGCAGGTCGGTGAAGACATCGACAGGCGCAGGCGGGCTGTCGAGCTTGTCCTCGATGCCGTCGTAGCGCATCACCTTCTTGGGTGTGGCCACATAGAGCGCGCCCTTGCGGAACTCGATGCCGCTTGGCAGCTCCAGGTCCTTCAAGACAGTCTTGACCTCGCGCTTGCCACCCTTCTCGGTGATTGCGTAGACCTTGCCGGCGACGAACAGCGAACTGACAAAAATCGTGCCCTTGTCGCCGCGGCGTATGCCGCGCGCGTCGAGGATACCGCTCTGATAGACTTCGACCTTGAAGCCGGGCGGCGCCTTCAGCTTGGGCAGCTTGTCGGCGGCGACGGGGATCGGCGGTGCCGCCACCGGCGCCATCTTGGCGCCCACGCCCTCCTTGGGCCTGCCTTTGGCCCAGAACGGCTCTTCCTCTTTCTTCTCTTGTGCAGCAGCGCTGCAGGCAATGGCGAAACACGCCGCGAGTGCGGCGGCCGGCTTCAAATAGTGACGCATGGCGCTTCCTCTTGCATGCCTGAACATGATGTCGCCGCACCGTCGGCGGACGATCAGAGGGTTGACCCCTCTTTCTGTACGCGGGGCGGAGCCTACGCTCCGTTCTCGTCACATGGCAACAGGGTGCGTCCCACTCGTACACGTCCCACTCAAGTGTTGAGCAGGATAAGTACGCCGACGACGATCAGGCCGATGCCGACGGCCTCGCGAGATGCAAGCGTCTGCTTGAAGAGGTTGCGGGAGAGAATTTGCGCCATCGGGATCTCGATCAGCGCAAGCGTGCGCACCTTGGCCGCTGTCTCGAGCGCAAATGCGAGATACCACATCTGAGACGCGAAGGCGCCCGTGAAGCCTGCAAGCAGCGAGGGGCGCCACATGCGGAAAATGTCGAACAGCGTCTTGCGGTCGAAGACGAAGAGATAGGTGGATAGCACGACGGTCTGGATGGCCAGGCCGGTCGCCAGCGTGGTCGTTGCGGCAACGACAAAGCTCGGCGTCTCGAGAGCCCTGATGCCGCCGCGGAAGCCGATGGCTGCGATTGCAAACAGGGCGCCGGAGCCGATGCCGAGCAATGCCGGCTGCCAGGAGAAGGCCTCCGCGCCGCCGCTGCGCGGCCACGACACCAGCAGCACGCCGATGGTGGCGATGAGGATGGCGGCTGCAAGCGGCAGCGTGATGGGATCGCCCAGAAACACCAGACCGAAGACGGCAACCTGCATGGCCTCGGTCTTGGCGTACGTCGTCACCACCACGAACGAACGGTCCTTCATGGCGGCCAGCATCAGCGCTGTTGCGCAGATCTGAGCGAGCGCGGCAACGACCGTCCAGGACAGCATGGCCGAGCTGAGATAGGGCAGCGGGAGCTGTGTCGCCGTCAGCACCGCGATCAGGAACAGCAGGCCGAACGGCAGCCCGAACAAAAAGCGCACGTGCGTGGCGCCGACCGTGCCGAGCGTGGCGGTCAGCTCTTTTTGCTGCACGTTGCGCAGAACCTGCCCGAAAGCAGCAATCACGGTGAAGACGGCCCACAAGCCCGGCATCTCGTCAGCCCCAGTAAGACGGCGCGGTAGGGAATTCCCGCGTCCCATAGCAGGTTGGGGGTGCGGGAGGCAAAGCGTGATGCTACCGCAAAGAGGAAGACGCCGGGCAGTGAGAAGCCGGTCCCCAGCGACAAGATCAGCGGCGGGCCGAAGAAGTTAGGCTAGCCCTCGAGCTGCCAGCCGCCGTCGGTGAGGCGGCAGGCGAAGCCCTCGATCTTGCCCGTGCGCGGACCTGTGGTGAGGACAACCACGATGTGGCGGCAGATGCGGCCGGTGCCGTCCTTGAACGACCGGGTCGGCTGCACCACGCCGCTCAGGCGCCCGTTGTTGCGGTACCAGACGAAGCTGTTGCCGTCGCCCACCTGCGTGAGGGCGATGCGGATGGCATCGAGCGCGGCGACCTCGTCGAAGATGTCGAGCGGTACGCGGGAGAGATCGGTCAGGCGCGGCTGCGGCGAGCGGGGCGCGACCTGCGGACCTGGGCAATTGCAGGAAGGGGGTGCGGTGGGACGGAGCTGTTGCGCGGCAAGGGGCGCCGTCACGGATAGCCCTACGACGGCGGCGAGCGCCGCCAACGCCACGTATATACGCATCGCTACAGACCCAACTCACGAAAAGCGGTACTGAGGCTGACGAGTCTGAGCGCACAGGGTTAATGTGGCGTGAAGAAGCGTGCCCTGACGCGCAAGAGGAATCTGAGAACTATGAAGCCCGACTACTACACGGCACCGCAGGCCGGTGACTTCGCCGCCTCGTCCGATCCGTTCGCGCTGTTCGAGAGCTGGTTCAAGGAGGCCGAGGCGCACGAGCCCAACGATGCGAACGCCTTTGCGCTTGCGACCGTCGATGGGGCCGGGCTGCCCAACGTTCGCGTGGTTCTGCTGAAGAATGTCGATGCGGCCGGCCAAACCCCGCGCGGCTTCGTGTTCTTCACGAACGTCGAGAGTGCGAAGGGCCGGGAGCTGCTTGGCGCCGCAAAGGCGGCCATGAACTTCCACTGGAAGAGCCTGCGCCGGCAGGTGCGGGTGCGCGGCGTCATCTCCACCGTCGCGCAGGTAGAGGCGGATGCCTACTTCGCGTCGCGGCCGCGCGGCAGCCAGGTGGGCGCCTGGGCCTCCGCGCAGTCGCGTCCACTTGAAAGCCGCGCCGCGCTGGAGAACGCCGTTGCTGCCGCGGAGGCCAAGTATCCTGATAGCGTGCCGCGGCCGCCCTACTGGTCAGGCTTTCGCCTCACCCCCAGCGAGGTCGAGTTCTGGCACGACCGCCCGTTCCGCCTGCACGAGCGTGTGGTCTTCAGACGTCCGTCGGCGGATCAGCCGTGGTCGAAGGCGCTGCTCTATCCCTGACCGGCGCTGTCGAGAAACGGTGCATTGGTCTCCGTTGCACCAACGCATGATGGCCGATGACCCCTTGCAGGCGCAGGCGGTCGCGCGCACTATGCGCTTCTCACCCGCTTCTCATCCCAAAGGCTTTCCCACGTGTCGCAGCTCTTCTCGCCGTTCAAGCTCGGCCCCGTCACGCTGCCGAACCGCATCGTGGTTGCGCCCATGTGTCAGTACTCTGCCGTCGACGGCACACCGGGCGACTGGCACGTGCAGCACTGGATGCAGCTCGGCATGTCCGGCGCCGGGCTCGTGATGGTCGAGGCGACCGGCGTCGAGCCGATCGGCCGCATCAGTCATGCCTGCCTCGGCATCTATTCGGATGAGAACGAGACGGCCATCGCCCGCATTCTCGCTGCGGCACGCAAGGTGTCGCCGGACGGCACCAAGTACGGCATCCAGATCGCGCATGCGGGCCGCAAGGGCTCCACGCACGTGCCATGGAAGGGCGGGAAGTGGCTCGCGTCCGGGGAGAATCCTTGGCAAACAGCGGCACCATCGGCGGTGCCGTTCTCGGACGGCGGTCCGCCGCCGGCGGCTCTCGACGCCGCGGGCATGAAGCGTGTCACGGACGCGTTCTGTCAGGCTGCCAAGCGCGCGCTCCGCGCGGGCTTCGAGGTGATCGAGCTGCACAGTGCGCACGGCTATCTGCTGCATGAGTTCGTCTCGCCGCTCTCCAATCTGCGCACGGATACCTACGGCGGCACGCCCGAGAACCGGCTGCGTTTCCCGATGGAGGTGGCACGGGCCGTGCGCGAGGTCGTTCCGCGCACAGCGGTGCTCGGCGCCCGCATCACCGGCACCGACTGGGCGGATGGAGGGTTGACGGCGGACGATGCCGTCGCCCACGCCGCCGCCCTCAAGGCGGCGGGCTTCGACTATGTGTGCGTTACCGGCGGCGGCGTCGTGCCGAACATGAAAATCGCGCTGGGCCCGGGCTACCAGGTGCCCTTCGCCGCCAAGGTGCGCGCGGAAACGGGCATCGCCACCCGCGCCGTGGGCCTGATTGCCGAGCCCGCGCAGGCCGAGGAGATCATCGCTTCGGGCAAAGCCGACATGGTGGCGCTTGCGCGCGCCTTCCTCGACGATCCGCGCTGGCCCTGGCATGCGGCCGAGAAGCTCGGCGCCAGCGTGCCGGTGCCGCCGCAATATGCGCGGGCAGCGGCCGCGCAGTGGCCGGGCGCGGCAATGGTGCGGCCCAAGCCCGCCTGATATCGCTGCTGGTGGAAACTGTGGCGCATTGCCCGCCCCTCCCGGGAGGGCTACGCTTCCATTTTGGAAAGCAGCTGCAGGATCAGAGCAATGCCAATGGTGTACCGGAATGAATGCTGAGCCCGTCCCCGGAAAGGTCGTCTTCGACACGACGCTGCCGCCACGCGGCCATATCGCGCACGAGATCGCGCGTGGCCAGGTCATGCGCATCGTCGATTTGGAGGGCCGGCAGGTTGGAGACCTTGTCGCCTATAACCGCGCCAACCTCGCCGAGAAATTCTGGATCTCCAACACCGTCCGCCTCAACGGCACGGTTTATGTCACCAAGGGCCACGTGCTCTATTCCGAGCTGTCGCAGCCCATGTTCACCATCGTCGCCGACACCTGCGGCCGTCACGATCTGCTTGCCGGCTCCTGCAACGCGGAGATCGACAAGGTCCGCTATGGCGTCGATGCGCACTACGGCTGCGTGGAGAATTTCGTGGCCGCGCTTAAGCCCTATGGCATCGAACGCAAGGACGTGCCGATGTCGCTCAACTTCTTCATGAACTGTCCGGTTGACGCGAGCGGGGCCTGGACCATCGCCACCCCCGTCTCCAAGGCCGGCGACTATGTCGACCTGCGCGCCGAGATGGATTGCGTGATCGCGCTCTCGAACTGTCCGCAGGACCTCAACCCTTGCAACGACGGAGAATTGAAGCCGCTGCAGCTCATCGTCTACGAGACGTAACCACCCGATGTCGAGCACGCCCGAGCACGAGAAGAAGACGCTGATCTTGACCGGGGCCTCGCGCGGCATCGGTCATGCCACCGTTAAGCGCTTCGCGTCCGCGGGTTGGCGCGTCATCACCTGCTCGCGGCACGGCTTTCCGGAGAATTGCCCGTGGGAGATGGGCCCGGAGGATCACATCCAGGTCGATCTCGCCGATCCGGCCGACACGCAGCGTGCCGTCGGCGAGATGCGCGAGCGGCTCAAGGCGCAAGGCGGTCGCCTCAACGCTCTCGTCAACAACGCCGCCATCTCCCCCAAGGGCGCCGGCGGCGCGCGCCTCGGCACCATCGAGACCCCGCACGAGGACTGGAGCCGCGTGTTCCAGGTGAACTTCTTCGCGCCGATCGTGCTTGCCCGCGGCCTGCTCGCAGAGCTGGAACGCGCGCACGGCGCCGTCGTCAACGTCACCTCGATTGCCGGCGGCCGCGTGCATCCCTTCGCCGGCGCGGCCTATGCAACTTCGAAATCCGCGCTCGCCGGCCTCACGCGCGAGATGGCCAAGGACTTCGGCCCGCGCGGCGTTCGGGTCAACGCCATCTCGCCCGGCGAGATCGACACCGCCATCCTCTCGCCCGGTACCGAGAAGATCGTCCAGGAGCAAATACCCTTGGGCCGCCTCGGCGAGCCCGAGGAGGTCGCCAAGGCCATCTATTTCCTCTGCACCGAGCAGTCGAGCTACATCAACGGCGCCGAACTCCACATCAACGGCGGCCAGCACGTATAGCGGCCACTGGCAGCCACCCGCGCAGGGGGTGGGGAATGAACGTAGAATCCGCCGTGGTTGCCCCGCTTGCCCGGCCCGCATGCGCCCGCTATAACGCCCGCGCTGCAGGTTGCCGGCCTGCCGGCAACTGCCTATTCTGACGGAACGAACGGTCGGGCGGAGCGTAGCGCAGCCTGGTAGCGCACTTGCTTCGGGAGCAAGGGGTCGGGAGTTCGAATCTCCCCGCTCCGACCAATTTCCTCGAATGCACGGCCCTTTGGTTTAGTGCTTGCTCACGGCTCACGGCTTGCGGCTTGCTCTCCGGCATTCTGTTGCAGGCCGGCGTGTTGCGTGCTCTTGTTGCGCCATAAAAGCGCGTTGCCGGGATCTCCGTCTGCAGAGTTTCGGGGCGCTGCAGGGAGGATCGCATGCGCACTCGCTTCGCCGCACCGGTTGTGGCTTGTCTCGTGCTCGGCTCCGGCGGGGCCGGGGCGCAGGAAGTGACGCTCAAGGGTATCACCTCGTTCGCCGAGAAGACGTTCTACTCGCGCGGTTTCGAGAAGTTCATCGACAAGGTGAACGCCGACGGCAAGGGCAAGATCCAGATCAACTACATTGGCGGACCGAAGGCGATGCCGCCGTTCGAAGTCGGCAACGCGTTGAAGAACGGCGTGGTGGATATCTCCAATGCGACGGGCGCCTTCTACACCAACGTGTTCCCGGAAGCCGATGCCTGGAAGCTGACGCAGCGGCCGATGGCGGAGCTGCGCAAGAACGGCGGCTTCGACTATATGGCCAAGCTCTACGCCGAGAAGATGAACGCCGTGTTCTTGGCGCGGCACATCGACGACAATCCGTTCCATCTCTACCTGACGAAGCCGATCACCAAGCCGGACTTGACGGGGCTCAAGCTGCGCATCACGCCGGTCTACCGGGAGTTCTTCCAGGCGCTTGGCGCCACGGTGGTGCAGACGCCGCCGGGCGAGGTTTACACGGCGCTGGAGCGCGGTGTGGTCGACGGCTACGGCTGGCCGATCACGGGCATCTTTGATCTCGGCTGGCACGAGCGCACCAAGTTCAGGGTCGATCCCGGGTTCTACAGCGCCGAGGTGAGCATCCTCATCAACAAGGCGTCGCTGGAGAAGCTGAGCCCCGAGCAGCGCAAGGTGATCATGGATGCGGCCGCGTGGCTGGAAGGCCAGGCCGCCGAGACGGCCAAGGAGAATGCCACCGACACCGAGAAGCAGAAGGCGGCGGGCATCCAGGTGATCGAGTTCAAGGGCGCTGACGGCCAGGCCTTCCGCGCCAAGGCCTACGAGACGGGCTGGGCTGGCATCATCGCCAAGAGCCCCGAGCACGGGCCGAAGCTGAGGGAGTTCTTCTCCAAGTAGCTGGGCGGGCGCAGCGCCATGGCAGGCCTCTCGCGCGTTTACGGCCGGCTGCTCGATGCCCTGATGGCGGCGGCGTGCCTGCTGCTGCTCGGCATGACGCTGCTGATCGGCGCCGACGTCGTTGGGCGCAACGCCGGTCTCGGCGGCGTTCCCTGGAGCGGGGAGATCTCGGAAGACATCCTCTACCTGCTGACGCTGCTGACGGCGCCATGGCTGCTGCGGCAAGGCCAGCATATCCGTGTCGACATCCTGTTGCGCGCGTTGCCGGCGCGCATCGGCTGGCTGCTGGAGTGGGTGGGCGACATCCTCGGACTGGCGTGCTCGCTGTACTTCGTCTGGTACGGCTGGAAGGTGCTGGCCGCGAGCTATGTGTCGGGTGCCATCTCCATCAAGACGCTGGTGACGCCGGAATGGTGGCTGCTGGTGCCGCTGCCCCTCGCCTTCCTGCTGTTCGCCATCGAGTTCGTGTTCCGCATGCGCCGGCTGGCGCACGGTGAGCGCGCGCCGCGCTCGGACGCGGTGTCGGCGTCATGAGGCTGGCGACATCAGCCTCGGGCAGTTCAACGGCCCTCTTCCTCCCCGTTGTTCTCCCTCACCTTAACCCTCTCCCCATGAAGAATGGGGAGAGGGAATGGTGGCGGCCATGAGCTGGCAACTGGCCGCGCTGTTGATGCTGGGCGGATCGACCGTTCTGCTTCTGATCGGCATGCCGGTGGCACTGTCGTTCGTGGCGATCAACATCGTCGGCGCGTGGCTGTTCCTGGGCGGCGAGGCGGGCCTCGCGCAGATCGTGCGCAACAGCGTGGTGGCGGTGATGAATTTCTCGCTCACCCCCATTCCGCTGTTCGTGCTGATGGGCGAGATCCTGTTCCACACGGGGCTGGCGATCAAAGTGATCGACGGCGTCGAGCGCCTGATCAAACAAGTGCCGGGGCGGCTTGCCGTGGTGGCCGTGGTGTCGGGCACGGTGTTCTCCGCCATCTCGGGCTCCACCATCGCCACCACCGCCATGCTGGGCTCGCTGATGCTGCCGGTGATGCTCGCGCGCGGCTATCACCCGCGCATGGCGACCGGCCCGATCATGGCCATCGGCGCGGTCGACATGCTGATCCCGCCGTCGGCGTTGACGGTGCTGCTGGGCAGCCTGTCCGGCATCTCGATTTCCAAGCTGCTGATCGGCGGCGTCGTGCCGGGGTTGATCCTGTCGGTGGCTTTCGTCGCCTACATCGTCGTGCGCGCGAAGCTGACGCCGAGCCTGGCGCCGCCGACACCGATCCCGGCGAAATCCGGGTGGGAGGCCTGGCGGCTGCTGGTGCTGTACGTGATCCCTCTGCTCGGCATCTTCGCGGTGGTGGTGGGCGCGATGTCGGGCGGGTTCGCGACACCCACCGAGTCGGCGGCGCTGGGGGCGCTGGCGACCATGGCGGTCGCCATGCTCTACCGCGCGTTGACGTGGGAAGCGCTGATGAAGTCGCTGAAGGGCGCTGCGGCCATCTCGGGCATGATCATGTTCATCATTCTCGGCGCCACCACGTTCTCGCAGATCCTGAGCTTTTCGGGCGCCACCGAAGGCCTCGTTTCGACCATCCTCGGGCAGGGGTTCTCCACACTCGCCGTGGTGGCGCTGATGATGCTGATCCTCATCTTTCTCGGCGTGTTCGTGGACCAGGTGAGCATGATGCTCATCACGCTCCCCGTTTTCATGCCGATCGTGATACGGCTCGGCATCGATCCGATCTGGTTCGGCGTGCTGTTTTTGATCTGCATGCAGCTCGGGCTGCTGCTGCCGCCGCACGGCCTGCTGCTGATGACCATGCGCGGCGTGGCACCGCCGGAGGTGACGATGGCACACATCTTCCAGGCGGTGGTGCCCTATATCGTCATGAGCCTGCTGCTGCTGGCGCTGTTGATCGTGTTTCCGGCCGTGGCAACATGGCTGCCCAACTGGCTGGTCGGTTAGCGAGGACGATGATGGCGGGTGAGCTGACGGTCGCGGCGGCGCTGGCCCGAGACCTTGCAAATTATGGTGCGCGCCGCTGCTTCGCGCTGCTCGGTACGGCCAACTTCAAGATCTCGCATGCGCTGGCCGAGGCGGGCGTGGAGATCGTCGCGGCGCGCCACGAAGGCAATGCGGCCAGCATGGCGGACGCCTACGCCAAAGCGACGCAGGAGCTGACGCTCGTCAGCGTGCACTCCGGGCCCGGCCTGACGAATGCACTGACCGGGATTGCTGAAGCCGCCAAGAGCCGCACGCCGATGCTCGTGCTGGCGGGCGACGTGCCGGCGGGCGCGGTGAGGAACAATTTTCATTTCGATCAGGCGGCCATGACGCGCTCCGTAGGCGCGGTGGCGGAGCGGATTCATAGCCCGGCGACCGCGCGTGAGGATACGCTGCGCGCCGTAACGCGTGCGCTGCGCGACCGGCAAACGGTGGTGCTGAGCCTGCCGACCGACGTGCAGGACGCGATGCTGGCCGGCAATCTCCCGCCGCTCGCCCTGCCGGCGGCGCCGGGTCCGCACTATCCCGATCCGGAGAGCGTCAGGCGCCTCGCGGAAGCCATCGTGAAGGCGAAGCGGCCCGTGTTCATTGGCGGCCGCGGGGCGGTGATCTCGGGCGCGGAGGCGGCGATTGCCAAGCTGGCAGAGCAGGCCGGCGCGCTGCTGTCCACCTCGGTGTGCGGGCACGGGCTGTTTGCGGGCGATCCCTGGAACCTCGGCATTTGCGGCGGCTTCGCCTCGCCGGCGGCGAGCGCGCTGGTGGGCGAGGCGGACCTGATCGTCGGATTCGGCGTCAGCCTCACGCATTGGACGACCAAGCGCGGCAAGCTGATCGCGTCAGGCACGACGGTGGCACAAATCGACATCGAGGGGAGCAAGCTCGGCTATCACACGCCGGTCGATATCGCCGTGCTCGCCGATGCGCGTGCGGCCGCGGAGGCGATTCTGGCCGAGCTTGGCGCCCGCACGGGTAGAGGCGGGTGGCGCGACACGCGCACCGCGGCGCGCATGCGCGATGGCAGCAACCATAACGCGCCTTATCACGACGTCTCCGACGGGCGGTTCATCGATCCCCGCACGCTGAGCAAGGCCGTGGACGCGATGCTGCCCGAAGCGCGCGTGGTGGCCTCCGACTCGGGCCATTTCTGCGGCTGGCCGCCGCGCTATCTGCGCGTGCCGAACGCGAGGAGTTCCTGCCTCAGCCATTCGTTCCAGTCGGTGGGCCTTGGCCTCGCCTCGGCCATCGGGCTCGGCATCGCCAATCCGGGATCGCTCGTCGTGCTCGGGGCCGGTGACGGGGGTTTCCTGATGTCGCTTGCCGACCTGGAAACGGCGGTGCGGCTGACGCTGCGCATGTGCATCCTGATCTACAACGATGCCTCGTATGCAGCCGAGGTACACCTGTTCAAGCGGCGCGGCATGAGCACCGACATCGTGCAGTTCCCGGACACCGACTTTGCCGCCATCGCCCGCGGCCACGGCGCCCGTGCCGCCACCGTGCGCACGCTGGAGGACCTGGCACCGTTGCGTGCGTGGGTCGACGAGGGCGCGCCGGGCGTGTTCGTCATCGACGGCAAGATCAGCCCCGACCTGGAGGCCGACTGGCACGCAGAGCATTTTCCGTAAGCTCCGTCGGCGTGTGCGCATACGCGCTTGCGCAGGAGCTCAGGCCTCCTGCATCGCGCGCGCAGAACGAGCAACTGGGCTGCTCCGGTCCAATCCCCAGCCTTTGACCACGGCATAGATGGCGGGGATGACGATCAGCGTCAGCACCGTGGACGACAGCATGCCGCCGATCATCGGCACGGCGATGCGCTGCATCACCTCCGAGCCGGTGCCCGTGCTCCAGAGGATCGGCAGCAGGCCGGCGACGATGGCGCACACCGTCATCATCTTGGGACGCACGCGTTCGACGGCGCCCTCCATGATCGCGGCATCCAGGTCTTCGCGGGAGAATGCGCGGCCCTCCCGCACGGCACGCGCCTGGCGGTCCTTGAGCGCGTGGTCGAGGTAGATGAGCATGACAACACCCGTCTCTGCCGCAACGCCTGCCAGTGCGATGAAGCCGACAGCGACGGCCACCGACATGTTAAAGCCGAGCCACCACATCATCCACAACCCGCCAATCAGCGCGAACGGCAGCGACAGCATCACGATCAGCGTTTCGGCGACGCGGCGGAAATTGAGGTAGAGCAGCAGCAGAATGATGACGAGCGTCAGCGGAACCACGACGGCGAGGCGCTGCTTGGCGCGCTCGTAGTACTCGTACTGGCCGCTCCAGACGGCGTGGTAACCGGGTGGAAAAATCACCTTCTCGGCCACGGCCCGGCGCGCTTCCTCGACGTATCCGCCGAGGTCTCGCTCCCGCACATCGATATAGATGTAGGCCGCCAATTGCGCGTTCTCGGTGCGGATCGAGGCCGGTCCCTGTGAGGTCCGCACCGTGGCCACCTGGCCAAGGGGAATGGAGCCGCCGTTGGCCAAAGGCACCAGAGTCTCGCGGGCGATGGCGTTTGGGTCCGAGCGCACGTCGCGGGGATAACGGAGACTGACCGCATAGCGTTCGCGCCCCTCGACCGTGGTGGTCACGGTCTCCGCCCCGAGCGCCGTGGCGATGACCTGGTGCACGTCCGCGACCGTCAAGCCGTAGCGCGCGAGCTGTATCCGCTCCGGCTCGATCTCCAGATAGTAGCCGGCAATGATCCGTTCGGCATAGGCGCTCGCCGTTCCCCGTACGCCCTTGATAGCCGCCTCGATCTCGCGCGCGAGCCGCTCGATAACCGTCAGGTCCTGGCCCATGACCTTGATCCCGAGCGGAGTGCGAATGCCCGTGGCCAGCATGTCGATCCGAGCCTTTATGGGCATGGTCCAGGCGTTCGATACGCCCGGGAACTGCAGGGCCCGATCCATCTCCTGGATCAGCTTGTCGATCGTCATGCCCGGTCGCCATTCGCTCGGGTCCTTGAGGTTGATGATGGTCTCGAACATCTCCGTTGGGGCAGGATCGGTCGCTGTCCCCGCCCGGCCGATTTTGCCGAACACCGACAGCACCTCCGGAAAGCTCTTGATGATCCTGTTCATGATCTGCAGCAGCTCGGTCGCCTTGGTGATCGAGATGCCCGGCAGCGTGGTCGGCATGTAGAACAGCGTGCCTTCGTTCAGGTTCGGCATGAATTCGGAGCCGATGCGCGTGGCGGGAAAGCCGGTTGCAACCAGCAGGGCCAAGGCAATCGTGATGGTGATGGTCTTTGCCTTCAGCACGAGGCGGATGATGGGACCGTAGATCCAGATCAGGAACCTGTTCACCGGGTTGCGGCGCTCGGGGATGATGCGTCCGCGCACGAACAGCATCATCAGCGCCGGCACCAGCGTGATCGACAGCAGGGCGGCGGCGGCCATTGCAAAGGTCTTGGTGAAGGCCAGCGGCTTGAACAGCCGGCCTTCCTGCGCCTCCAGCGTGAAAATCGGCAGGAACGACACCGTGATGATGAGCAGCGAGAAGAACAGCGCCGGTCCCACCTCGCTGGCGGCCTCGATCAGCACTTCGCTGCGCGGCTTGTCGGGCGGAGCGCGCTCCAGATGCTTGTGCGCATTCTCGATCATGACGATGGCCGCGTCCACCATGGCGCCGATGGCAATGGCGATGCCGCCCAGGCTCATGATGTTGGAGGACAGCCCAAGCGCGTGCATGCAGATGTAGGCGATCAGCACGCCGAGCGGCAGCGTGATGATGGCGACCAGGGCGCTGCGCGCGTGCAGCAGGAAGATCATGCACACCAGCGCAACAATCAGGCTTTCCTCGATCAGCGTCGTCTTGAGGGTGGCAATGGCGCGGTGGATGAGGTCGGAGCGATCGTAGACCGGGACGATCTCGGTTCCCGCCGGTAGGCTCGATTTGATGTCGTTGAGCCGCGCCTTGACGTTGTCGATCACGGTCAAGGCGTTCTGGCCGTAGCGTTGCACGGCGATGCCGGAGGCAACCTCGCCTTCACCGTTGAGCTCTGTCACGCCGCGGCGCTCGTCTGGCGCCAGCTCCACGCGCGCCACATCGCGCAGCAGCACCGGCGCGCCGCCCTCGGACTTGACGACGATCTGCTCGAGGTCGTGGGCGCCGCGCAAATAGCCGCGGCCGCGCACCATGAATTCTGTTTCGGCCAGCTCGATCACGCGGCCGCCGACATCCATGTTGGAGGCGCGAATGGCCTCGCGCAGCTTGGTCAGCGTCAGGTCGAAGCCTTTGAGCCGGCGCGGATCGACGACCACCGAGTATTGGCGGACGAACCCGCCCACGCTGGCAACCTCCGCCACGCCCTCGGCCTTGGCGACGGCGAAGCGCAGTTGCCAGTCCTGTGTGGCCCGGGTTTCGGCCAGCGTGCGGTTGGCGGCCATGACGGCGTACTGGTAGACCCAGCCGACCCCCGTTGCGTCCGGTCCGAGCGCCGGCGTGACCCCGGCCGGCAGGCTGCGTGCAGCGGAAGAGAGATATTCAAGCACGCGCGAGCGTGCCCAATAGATGTCGGTGCCGTCCTCGAAGATGACGTAGACGAAGGACACGCCGAAAAACGAGAAGCCGCGCACCGCCTTCGAGCGTGGCACCGACAGCATCGAGGTCGACAGCGGATAGGTGACCTGGTCCTCGATCACCTGCGGCGCTTGCCCAGCGTATTCCGTGTAGATGATCACCTGGGTGTCGGACAGGTCCGGCAGGGCGTCGAGCGGCACGTTGCGCACCGCATAGATGCCCGCCCCGATGGCCAGAACGGTGCCGAGCAAAATCAAGAAGAGGTTGTGCGCCGACCACCGGATCAAAGCCGCGATCATTGTTTGCTCTCCGCGGCTGCGGGTGGCGTGAAGGCTTGCAATGCGGCCTTCAGGTTGCTCTCCGCGTCGATCAGGAAGTTGCCTGCTGTGACGACGTCCTCACCTTCGCTCACGCCGTCGAGGATCTCGATCCCGTCGCCGCCGCGCATGCCGAGCTTGACAGATCGCGGCTGAAACCGGCCTTCGCCCTTGGCGACGATCACCACCTGCCGCGTGCCGCTGTCGATCACGGCGGAGGCCGGCACGACCAGGCGGGTGGCCTCGCCCGCGCCCGCCTCGATCTCGACGTCGGCGTACATCTCGTGCCGGATGAGGTGATCGGGGTTGTGAATCTCGATGCGCGCCTTTGCCGTCCGGGTGCTTGCATCCAGCTCGTGCAGGATGAACGTCACGCGGCCCTTGAATGGCCTGCCGGGGAAAGCGCGGAAGGTGACGGTCGCCGGGGTGCCGAGTTTTACGAGGCCGAGATCCTGCTCGGCAACGTCGGCGATCACCCAGATGCTAGTCAGGTCCGCGATCCGGTACAGCTCATCGCCGGCCCGGATCATCTGGCCTTCGATGACCCGTTTCTGCATCACCACGCCGGTCGCCGGCGATGGCCAGTCGATCGACATCTGCGGGCTGGGGTCCTTGCGCAGAGCCTCGATCACCGCCTCGGGAACGTCAAGGTTGCGGAGCTTCTGCTGCGCGCCGCTTTCGACGCGTGCACCGCCGCCTGGAACCGTGCTCGTCCGATAGTCGATCTGGGCGGTGACGATTTGCGGACTGTAGACGCGAAACAGCTTGTCTCCCGCCCTAACGTGCTGTCCCGTTTCATTGGCGTAGAGTTTTTCGATGAAGCCGTCAGCGCGCAGCGAGACGATGTGCAAGCTGCGCTCGTCCGGCTTGGACGTGCCGGGCGCGCGCACCGGCTGCACCAGGCTGCGACGCTCGACGGGCGCCGTGCGCACGCCGGAGCGTTGCACCTTGTCGAGGCTGACCGTCACCGTGCCGGGCTCGTCCTCGCCCTCGTACACGGGAATGTAGTCCATCCCCATCCAGTCCTTCTTCGGCACGGGCGACGTGTCGGCAAGCCCCATCGGGTTGCGATAGAAAAGGATCCTCCGGTCGGCGCCTTTGGCCTTGGCGGCCTGCTTGGGTTGGTTTTCTTCGAAGTCGGCTTCCTGGTCGTCGTAGACAGGTACGTAGCCGCGGCCGTCTGGCGTTTTCTTCGGGCCTTGCGAAAAATCGGCGTCACCGTCCGGATGCTTCCAGTACAGCACGGTGCGCGCCGGCGGCTGGTTCCCGCGCTTGGCATCGGTGACCAACCCGTTTGGCGTCAGCATCGGCCACGAGCCAGCTCCCAATCGGAAGCCGACGAAGCCGCCCGCAACGACCGCCATCAAGGCGGCTCCGGCAATCAAGTTGCGAAACATGGCTGGCCTACTTCGCTTT
>CADEEC010000074.1 GCA_902826255.1 uncultured Hyphomicrobiales bacterium
AGATGGCGCGGCTGCCGGGCTTTGGTGACGTGCATCCGCTGCAGCCGCAATCGACTGCGCAGGGCGCGATCGAGCTGATCGGCGAGCTGTCGCGGTGGCTCATTGCGCTGACCGGCATGCCGGCGATTGCAATGACGCCCAAGGCCGGCGCGCACGGAGAGCTCGCCGGCATGATGGCGATCAAGGCGGCTCTGGAGGCGCGCGGCGAAGCGCGAGCCAAAGTGCTGGTGGCGGAGTCGGCGCACGGCACCAACCCCGCGACGGCGGCGCTGCTCGGCTACAAGATCGAAGCTGTTCCGGCGCGTGCAGACGGCACGGTCGATGTGGGCGAGGTGAAGAAGCGCCTATCGTCCGACGTGGCAGCAATCATGCTTACCAACCCCAACACGTGCGGCCTATTCGAGCGCGATGTGGTGGAGATTGCTGACGCGGTGCACGCGGCCGGCGCCTACTTCTACGCGGACGGGGCGAACTTCAACGCCATCGTCGGCAAGGTGCGGCCGGGCGATCTCGGCGTCGATGCCATGCATATCAACCTGCACAAGACGTTCTCGACCCCGCACGGCGGCGGCGGCCCGGGTGCGGGTCCGGTGGCGCTCTCGGCGGCGCTCGCACCGTTCATGCCGGTACCGTACGTGGTGACCGATGCCGACGGTGTGCGGCTGGTGGAGCATGTTGACGGTGGTGCTAAGCCGTTCGGCCGCATGTGTGCCTTCCATGGGCAGATGGGGATGTACGTGCGGGCGCTGGCCTACATGCTGAGCCACGGCTCGGACGGCATGCGGCAGGCGTCCGAGGACGCGGTGCTGAGCGCGAACTATGTGAAGGCTTCGCTCTCTGATCTCATGTCGCTGCCTTACGGAGATCGGCCGTGCATGCACGAGGTGCTGTTCGACGATCACTGGCTGGAGGGCACGGGCGTTACCACGCTCGACTTCGCCAAGGCGATGATCGACGAGGGCTTCCATCCCATGACCGTGTACTTCCCGCTGGTGGTGCACGGGGCGATGCTGATCGAACCGACAGAGTCGGAATCCAAGCAGAGCCTCGATCACTTCGTCGGCTCGCTGCGGGGGCTGGCCGAGGCGGCCAAGGCTGGCGGCAACGACATCACCCGCTTCAAGGACGCGCCGCGGTTCGCGCCGCGCCGCAGGCTGGACGAGACGCAGGCGGCGCGCGAGCCCAAACTCAAGTGGATGCCGGAAGCGTCGCGCAAAGAGGCAGCCGAGTAAGCAAGTCTGGCACTTGGCTCTGTCATCCGGCGCTCGTTGCCGGGATCCAGCCATCAACAGACGCGGAGAGGGCAGATAGATGGATCCCGGGGACAAGCCCCGGGATGACAGCACCCGCATTGAAATGGGAATTTGCAGACACACTTGTCGAGCTGCCCAAGCCCTAGCAGAGTAGCGAACGGCGGGATAAGCCGGAGCGATACAGTAAATGAGCCGCGCGCAGACGTTCTTCCTGCGCATTCTGCCGCGCGCGTGGGCGGTTTCCATGGAGGCGGAATCGCGCGCGTGGATGGCACGGTGCGAGACGTGCGGCAGCGAGCGGTCGGTCTGGGACCTCGGCGGCATTCGCTGGAAGGCGGCGGGAAATCCGCGCCGCTGGCTTGGGTGTCCATCGTGCGGGGCGCCGACCTGGCACAAGCTGCACAAAAAGGGCCCGTAAACGGAAGGATTTCCCTGGAAATAGGTCAGCAATGCTGACATAAATCGGCCTTCGATGAGATGAGGGAGGCCAAGGTGAGCAAGACTGCCCTCGCGGCCGAGTGGGAGCCGAAGTACGCAGGCCGCGCCGAGCGCATGCGCGCGTCGGAAATCCGTGAACTCTTGAAGGTGCTGGACCAGCCGGACGTGATCTCGTTCGCGGGCGGTATCCCCGATCCGGCGCTGTTCCCTGTGCGCCAGGCGGCTGAGGCCTATGCCGCCATCCTGGGCGATGCCGCCGCGGCGGGCAGCGGCCTGCAGTATTCCGTGAGCGAGGGGTACCTGCCGCTGCGGCAGTGGATCGTGCGGCACATGGGCTCGCTCGGCGTTGTGTGTGACGCGGACAACGTGGTGATCACCTCGGGCTCGCAGCAGGGTCTGGAGTTTCTCGGGCGGCTGCTGCTGTCGCCGGGCGACACCGCGCTGACCATGGCGCCGACCTATCTCGGCGCGCTGCAGGCGTTCTCAGCATATGAGCCGCGCTACGACGAGCTGCGCCCCGAGGACGGCAACCGCACGCCGGCCTCCTATGCCGATGCGGCGCGTGCAGCCGGCGGGGCGGTGAAGTTCGCCTACGTCGTGCCGAGCTTTGCCAATCCGACGGGGGAGACCCTGTCGCGCGCGGCACGCGAGCACCTGCTCGACCTTGCGGGCGAACTCGACATTCCCATCATCGAGGATGCGGCCTACGCGATGCTGCGCTTCGAGGGCGAGCCGGTGCTGCCGATTGTGGCGCTGGAAGTAGCGCGCCGCGGCAGCATCGAGAAGGCGCGCACGATCTACTGTGGCACCTTCTCCAAGGTGCTGTCGCCGGGCTTGCGCATCGGCTGGATCGTGGCGCCGAAGCCGCTGATCCGGAGGCTGGTGCTGATCAAGCAGGCCTCCGACCTCAACAATGCGACCTTGAATCAGATGGCGATGCATCGCATGGCGGAGGCGGCCTTCGACGAGCGCGTGGCGGCCTCGTGCGCGCACTATCGCCGCCGCCGCGATGCCATGTTGGCGGCACTCGCGAACCACATGCCGAAGGGTGTGAGCTGGACCGAGCCGAAGGGCGGCCTGTTCACGTGGCTGCGGCTACCGGAAGGGCTCGATGGCGCGGCGCTTCTGACGCGGTCGCTCGCCGAGGCCAGGGTGGCGTTCGTGCCGGGCTCGGCCTTCTTCTTCGACGACCGCATGCGCAACACGGCGCGGCTCAGCTACTCACTGCCGAGCGAGGACAGGATCGAGGAGGGGATTGTGCGACTGGCGCGGTTGATTTGAGCGCGCACGAATTTCACGCGGCTCAACACGCCGCTATTGTCATTCCCGCGAACGCGGGAATCCAGCTCTGGGTTACTCACTACACTTGCGGTTGGATCCCCCATAGCCTCGCCATGCTCGGCTTCGGGGATGACGGGTCCGGGGACAAAGTTCCAGGATGAGACCAATCCTACTCCGCCTTCTCGTCGCGCCGATCGATCACGATGGGGGCTTCGATGAGGCGGATGTCGATGGGCTTTGAAGCGATGAGCTTGGGGTTGTGCGGCAACGGGTTGTCGCGGTCGCGCGGCGCGTTGAGCCAGTCGTCGGCGCCCGGCACCTTGTCGACGCCGAGCGGGTAGATGGTGAGGCGCCCCGGCTCGAATTTCATGCGCAGGAAGTTCTTGTAGTTGGCGATGCGCAACGCTGCGAAGGCGTCGGCCGCGTGCATGCGCGCGAGGCCCGTCAGCACCCAGTAGAGGCCCCACAGCGAGCCGCCGACCAGCGCGCCGAAAATCACCATCAGGATGGGATAGGAGGTGAAACCGACGATCTGGCGCACGGGGCTCGGCGCCTCCGTCTTGGACGGCTCCTGTTTCTGGCGCTGGGCTTTGCGCTGCAGCGTGTCGAGGGATTCCTGCACGATCGCGGGTTGCTGGTCGCGGGTCTGCGAGAGGGATTGCACGTAGCGCTCGATGGTCGGCGTCATCTGGTTGTTGAGGCTGACGACGAGCAGCGAGAGCGTGAACATTGCGATCAGGTGCGCCAGGAAATGCGCGCTGCCAACGGCAAATTTTGTGAAGTAGCGGCGGAAGCCGGGGCGGTCGATCGCATCCACGTACCACACCAGTGTGGCATAGAGCCCGCCGAGCAGGGCCGTCAGGCTGATCGAGACGATCATGGCCTGCAGCAGGTACAGCGGCATGAACGGCAGCACCTCCCACATAGAGGTGCCGACGCCGAGCTTGTCGATCTTGCCGAGCGAAATTTCCTCGCTGGTGACGAGGTTCTGGAACTGCCAGGTGACGAACCAGTAAATGAGGCCGACGGCGAGCGCGAAGCCGGGGTTGTAGAACGGGAAGAGAATGTTGCCGAGGCTCAACATGTAGCTGCGCGTCTTGCTCGGGTAGCACTTGGTGGCCTGAGGCGGCAGCGGGTTGCGGCGGCGGCGAATGCGCGCGGGTTGCAACGGCTCCAGCACGTCCTGCACATCCTGCACGGCCTGGTCGACGACGTTGTCGGCCGCGCGCGTGCCGCGCCGCAGGCGCATGTCATAGCGGCGCGCCTGCCAGCGCTCGCCCTGGCGGACGCCGGGGGCATTGGCTTCCGGCGCGTTGGCAGCCTCCTGCTTCTCGGGCCAGCGCACGGAGACGTTGTTCTTCAGGATGTGCGTGGGGTGCAGGAAGGCGCCGCCGCCGCCGGACGTGATGAAATGCACGTCGAGCTCGGGCGCGTAGTAGCGGTTGTAGTGGTGCCAGTCGCCGGCGATCACGGCCGCGATGTGGGCGCCGCGGGCGCGCGCGATCGAGGTGATCTTGAAGAAGTTCTCTTCCTCGTCGAGACCTTGCAAATCCGCGATCATCCAGGATGGCTGGGCGAGGCAGATGATGAGGGTGTGCCCCTCATCGAGCTGCTTGGCCATGGCCTCGAAATAATTCACCTGGGCGGTGTCGAGATACTTGGAAAACTGGATGTCGGCGCCCCAGATCCACCAGTTGTGAGGCAGGCGCATGGCCCAGTAGCTGCGGTGCTGCTGGCACTGCCAGCCGCCGATGATGTTGCCCTTGTCCTCCGAGAGCTTGTCGCGTGAGGAGCAGAACAGGCTGTCGAAGGCGATAAGGCCGTCGTACCAGTCGTGGTTGCCTGGGATCGCGAACAGCTTGCGCGTGGGCTCGGGCACGCTGAAGGCCCAGTTGAAGGGCTCGAGCAGGCGCTTCTTGTATTCCTCGCGGGTGGCCTGCGGATAGCACTGGTCGCCGCCCATGATGAGTAGGTCGCCGTGCGGGAGCTTGCCCGCGCCCTGGATGTCGAGGCTGTCCTGGGCGAGGAGATAGGCGGTGGAATAGGTGGCCTCGAAACCATCGCCTACGTCCGCCACGTAATCGATCCACACCGCGCCGGAGGAATCCGCGACCACGCGTTTCTGAGGATCTGTTGCGGTGGTATCGGAATAGTCGTAGCGCTGGCACAGTTCCTTGTCGTCGCACGGGTCGGTTACGGCCTGCATCAGGCGCTGGTCCGCATACTGCCCGAACACGGAGGAGACGATGGTGCGCACGCCCACGCGCGCCAGCAGACGGGGCTCGTACCAGGACACCATTTTGGGCAGACGCCCCATGCGGAGCTGTCTGAGCGGGCTCAACTCCATCGGCATAAATTCCCCGGGTTCAAGCTCGCCGTCGCAGGGCGAGGTCGGGCCACAAGGTGGCCCGCCAAGCGGGCGGAAGGAAGGTCTCTTGCGATGCACCGCGCGCCGCCGTGGCGCAAATGTCCCACTTCTTGGGACGAAGTGTGCGAGGACGCGCGGTGCGTGCTTCTCGGTCCCCGGCACCGCCTCGCCTATTTCAGCGCCTTGGCCTGATCGCGCAGCACGAACTTCTGAATTTTTCCGGTCGAAGTTTTCGGCAGCGGTCCGAACACCACGGTCTTGGGGACCTTGTAGCGCGCCATGTTTTCGCGACAGAAGCCGATGATGTCCTCGGCCGAAACCTCGCTCGCGTCGGCTTTGAGAGTGACAAACGCGCACGGCGTTTCGCCCCATTTGTCGTCTGGGCGCGCGACGAAGGCGGCCTCCATCACCAGCGGATGCCGATAGAGTGTTTCCTCCACCTCCAGCGAGGAAATATTCTCGCCGCCTGAAATGATGATGTCCTTGGAGCGGTCCTTCACTTCGATGCTACCGTCTGCGTGCCACACGGCGAGGTCGCCGGAGTGATAGAGCCCGTCGGCAAACACCGCGTCGGTCGCCGCCTCGTTCTTCAGGTAGCCCTTCATCAGGATATGCCCTGACAGCGCGATCTCGCCGATGCTGGCGCCGTCGCGCGGCACAAGGACGCCCGTCTCGGGATCGATCACGGCAAGCCGTTCGATCATTGGATTGGGCACGCCCTGGCGTGCCATGCGCTGGTAGCGTTCGGAGACGGGCAGCTCCTGCCACTCCGGTAGCGGCGCGCAGTAGGTTGAAGGCCCGTAGCTCTCGGTCGTGCCGTAGAGATGCAGCACCTCGAAGCCCATCGCCTCCATGCGCTCGATGATGATCGCCGGCGGCGCCGCTCCGCCCGTCGCCACCTTTGTGCGCAGCGGCAGCGGCCGCTTGGCCTCGGTGGGTGCATGCACCAGCATGTTGAGCACGATCGGCGCGCCGCACATGTGGGTGACGCGATGCTCGGCGATGGCCGCGAAGATGCGCTGCGGCTCGACCCTGCGCAGGCACACGTGCGTTCCCGCTGCCGCCGTCACTGCCCACGTATAGGTCCAGCCCGAGCAGTGGAACATCGGCAGAGTCCACAGGTAGCGGCTGTCGTGATCCACCTTGAAGGTGAGCGCATTGGCTATCGCACCGAGATACGCCCCGCGGTGGCTGTAGACGGCGCCCTTCGGATTGCCCGTTGTGCCCGACGTGTAGAGCAGGCAGATCGAATCCCACTCGTCTTCGCAGCCGGGATAGGCGAACTCCGGATCGCCGGAGGCAATAAAGCTCTCGTACTCCACACCGCCGAAGCTTGGCGCGCCCTCGGTCTCCATATCAGCGATGTCGACCACGATCGGCCGCCGCGCGCCCATCTTCTCCAGCGCAGGCATGATGGTCGCGTGAAATTCGCGATCGGCGAGCAACAGCTTGGCCTCGCCGTGCTCCAGGCAGAAGGCGATCAGCGCCGCATCGAGGCGGATATTGATCGGGTTCAGGATGGCACCGATCATCGGCGCCGCGTAGTGCGCCTCCAGCATTGCCGGCACGTTCGGTGCGAGAATCGCCACCGTATCGCCGCGCTTGATGCCGGCTTTGGTCAGCGCATGTGCGAGCCGGCGTGTGCGGGCATAGAACTCCTTGTAGGTAAAGCGGCGGTTGCCATGGATCACGGCTGCACGCTCGCCGAAGAAATCTGCCGCGCGCGCAATGAAGCTCACCGGGCTCAGCGGCACGAAGTTGGCCGGCCTCTTGCGCAGCTCGGGTCGTTCCTGGGTCATGCTGGGTACCGTTCGGGTAGTGTAGGCAATTGGTACTCTACAGAGCGTTTTTCATAGCAACTGAAACCTAGTCCAAACTCGTCATCCTCGCACTTGTCCCGAGGATCCAGCGATCCGCTAGCTCCCGAGCCTGCTGATAGAGGATCCTCGGGACAAGCCCGACGATGACCGTCGAGCTCTTGTTGACGTGGTGACAATGCAACAAACCGGTGAGTGCCGTGTGCGTACCTACCCGATCGGCACCACATGTCCGCCGTCGACGGTCAGGACGCTGCCAGTCATGAAGGCGCCCGCGTCGGAGGCCAGCAGCAGCAGCGGCCCGTCGAGCTCTTGCAGCCCGCCCGCGCGGCGCATGGGCACGCGCGACAGCAGGCGCTGCCCCGCTTCGCTCGCTAGGAATTCGTCGTTGAACTCGGTAGAAAAATAGCCCGGCGCCAACGCATTCACACGGATGTTGTCGCGCGCCAGCTCCAGCGCCATCGATTTCGTCAGGGCGATGACCGCGGCCTTGGAGGCCGAATACGTGGACAGTGTGCGGATGGCGCCGAACCCCAGGATCGAGGCGATGTTGATGATCGATCCGCCGCTGCCGTGCGCTATCATGCGCTGCGCCGCCTCGCGCCCGACCCGGAATACGCCGTCGAGGTTGACGTCGAGCACGCTGCGCCAGTCCTTGTCAGAGGTCTTGGTGAAAAAGGTACCCGAGGGAATGCCGGCATTGTTGACCAGGACCGTTACCGGCCCCAGCGCCCGCTCCGCCACATCGAAGGCGTCCTTCACGGTGGCGCTCTGCGTGACGTCGAGGCTCACGGCAACCGCCTCTCCGCCACCCGCGCGAATCTCCTCCTGCAGCGCCTGCAGCCTGTCGAGCCGGCGTGCGGCGAGCGCGACCTTGGCGCCCGCGCCAGCAAGCACTCCGGCGAAATGCCGGCCGAAGCCCGATGAGGCGCCGGTGATGAGGGCGGTCTTGCCGGCCAATGAGAAACGGTTCTGCGCCATCGATGTGCGGACCTCCACGCTGCGGCCGTTATACGATCACCGCGGCCGCGGGCACAAATGGCTCAGCGCGTCCGCGCCAGATAGTAGGCGCGATCCAGGTGGCAGAGGCTGACCCGCCATTCCACGGCGCGGTCGTCCAGCGTGTAGGCGGTGCGCTCGATCCTGAGCAGGGGCGTGCCGGCCGCGACGGCAAGCTGGCGCGCCGCCTCCTGGTCAGCGACCGTCGCCGTCAGGCGCTCATCGGTGCGCGTCACCAGCACGCCGTAAGCCTTCTGGAAGATGTCGTAGAAGGAATCTGGGATATCAGCGCCGTCCGCGAGCCCCGGGAACATCCACTCCGGCAGCACCACGCACTCGGTTACGAACGGCTTGCGGCCGCGCGTGCGGATGCGGTCGAAGCGGATGACGCGCGACGCCGCCGGCAGGTTCAGCGCCTTGCGTTCCGCCTGCGTCGAGCGGCCTACCTCGCGCCGCGTGCTGCGGTTCCCGGGTGCGATCTGCCGGCCCGCGCTGTCGAAGAAGTTCAGGAATCTCAGCAGGATATCGTCGGGCGTGTGCTCGTACACGTAGGTGCCCCGGCCCTGCCGCCGCACCACCAGGTTCTCGTCAGCCAGGGCGCTGATGGCCTTGCGCGCCGTGCCCTGGCTTACCTTGAACTCGGCGGCGATCTCGAACTCGTTGGGAATAAGCTCGCCGGCCTTCCATTCGCCGGAGCGAATCCGCTCGACCAGGGCGGCATAGACTTTCGCATAGAGGGGGCGACTGTCTGCTTTCCGAGGGCTCATTTCCTGCTTCCCACGCGGCAATAAACGCGTGTATGATCATGAAGTCTTATATAAGAATATGCCTACTATAAGACTGATTGTGAGTGGGCGGAATATGACAAGGGGACGCGATAGCAAATGAGTGCGCCGCACTTTCTGGTCCACAGTCCAAAGGACAATGTGGGCGTCGTCGTGGTGGAGGGGCTGAAGGCCGGCACCTCGATGATAGGTGTCATCACGGAAACTGATGAGACCACCAAGATCAAGGCCAAGCACGATATTCCGATCGGCCACAAGGTGGCGCTCAAGCCTTTCAAGAAGGGCGACACGGTCGTGAAGTACGGCGAGGACATCGGCAAGATCGTCGCCGACGTCGGCGTGGGCGAGCACGTCCACGTGCACAATCTCAAGACCAAGCGCTGGTGAGGGGGCGAGCAATGGCAACCAAGGCCAAGACCGGCAAACCGCGGCGCAACCTCAGCTTCATGGGCTGGCGGCGCGAGAACGGGCGCGTCGGCGTGCGCAACCATGTGGTCATCCTGCCGCTGGACGACCTTTCCAACGCCGCCTGCGAGGCGGTCGCAAACAACATCAAGGGCACCATGGCCCTGCCCCATGCCTACGGGCGCCTGCAGTTCGGCGCTGACCTCGACCTCCACTTTCGCACCCTGATCGGCACCGGCTCCAACCCCAACGTGGCCGCCGTGATCGTGATCGGCATCGAGGACGGCTGGACCAAGCGCGTCGTCGACGGCATCGCCAAGACCGGCAAGCCGGTGGTCGGCTTCGGCATCGAAGGCCACGGCGACATCGCCATCATCGCCAAGGCCTCCTACAAGGCCAAGGAGTTCGTGCAGTGGGCCTCCGAGCTCGAGCGCGAGGAATGCAGCGTCGACGACCTGTGGGTCTCCACGAAATGCGGCGAGAGCGACACCACCACCGGTCTCTCCTCCTGCCCCACTGTCGGCAACATGTACGACAAGCTGATTCCCAAGGGCATCTACGGCTGCTTCGGCGAGACCTCCGAGATCACCGGTGCCGAGCACATCGCCAAGTCGCGCGCGGTCAATGCCAAGATCGGCGAGAAGTGGATGAAGGTGTTCCAGGCCTATCAGGACGAGGTGATCGAGGCCCACAAGGTCGATGACCTCTCCGACAGCCAGCCCACCAAGGGCAACATCGCCGGCGGCCTCACCACCATCGAGGAGAAGGCGCTCGGCAACCTCGAGAAGATCGGCCGCAAGTGCAAGTACATCGAGGTGCTGGAGCCCGCCGAGGCGCCGAAGGCAGGCCCGGGCCTCTACTACATGGACACGTCGTCGGCCGCAGCCGAGTGCGTGACGCTGATGGCGGCGGGCGGTTATGTGATCCATACCTTCCCGACCGGCCAGGGCAACATCATCGGCAACCCGATCGTGCCGGTGATCAAGATTTCCGGCAACCCCAAGACCATCCGCACCATGGGCGAGCACATCGACGTCGATGTGTCCGGCGTGCTGCGCCGCGAGCTCACGCTCGACACCGCTGGCGACGCACTGATCGACATGATCGTCCGCACTGCCAACGGCCGCCTCACCGCCGCGGAAGCCTTGGGCCATCGCGAGTTCGTGATGACCAAGCTCTACCGGAGCGCCTGACGGCCCTCCAGCGGGCGCCGATGATCGGCGCTCGCCAACCATCCAATAGAATTCAGCTCAAGGAGGAACGATGCTGTCTTTTCTCGGCCGTACGTTTGTTGCGCTCGCGGCGTCTTTGGGCTTCGCCGCCTCGGCGCTCGCGCAGGACTATCCCAACCGCCAGATCACGCTGATCGTGCCCTACGCCGCCGGAGGGCCGACCGATTCCATCGCGCGGCTGATCGGCGAGTCGATGGGCAACACCCTCGGCCAGACTATCATCATCGAAAACTCGCTCGGTGCTGGTGGCACAACTGCTGCGGGACGCGTCGCCAAAGCCGATCCTGACGGCTATATGCTGATGATCCACCATCTGGCGCTGGCTGCCGGCGCCACCCTCTACCCCAAGCTCACCTACAACACGACCGAGGCCTTTGCCGGCATCGGCCTCGTCAACAGCGGCCCGTTCATTCTCAACGGCAAGAAAGGCCTCCCGGCCAACACCATCAAGGAGGCGCTCGACTACATCCGCACCAACCAGGAGAAGGTGACGATGGGCGGCGCCGGCGCCGGCTCCGGCTCGAATCTTTGCAACATGCTGATCCAGTCGATCCTGGGCGTGAAGATCTCCGAGGTTTCCTATCGCGGCACCGGCCCTGCCATGAACGATCTCGTCGGCGGCCAGATCGACTTCCTGTGTGACCAGTCGACGAATTCGATGTCCCAGATCAAGGGCGGCACCATCAAGCCGTATGCCGTCACGTCGCTGGAGCGCATGAAGGACCTGAAGGATCTGCCGACCATGGCCGAGGCGGGTCTGCCCGGCTTCGAGCTTGTCCAGTGGCACGCGCTCTATGCTCCGAAGGGCACGCCCGCGCCGATCATCGCCAAGCTGAGCGCGGCGCTGGAGAAGGCCCTCGCCGACCCCAAGGTGCTGGCCCGCTTCGACGATTTCGCCACCGTGCTGTTCCCCGCCAGCGCCCGCGGCCCCGCCGCCACCGACGCCCGTCTCAAGAGCGAGGTCGCGCTCTGGGGCAAGGTCATCAAGGACGCCGGCGGGCCGGCGAAGTGAGCTGAATGGCGACGGAGGGCCGGTCAGCGCTGTTGCAGCTCGTCGAGCCGGCCCTCACCTATCTGTCCGGCTATGAAGCCGCACTCGAGCAGGGCTGGTCGCCCAACAACGTGCGCGACGTCAGCGGCGAGCAGTTGGCGGCCATTCGTGCCGACGCGGCGGCGTTCATCGGCTCCCTGCTCAGCCAGACCGGCACGGTGACGCTGCCGGACGGCACCGAGATCCCCAAGCTGCCGAGCCGTTTGCGCTGGCTGTGGGACGGGGAGTTTTGCGGCCAGATCGGCCTCAGGTGGCAGCCGGGCACCGACGACTTGCCGAGCCATGTGCTGGGTCACATCGGTTATGCCGTGGTGCCGTGGAAGCGCCGCCGCGGATACGCGACCGAGGCGCTGCGCCGCATGCTCGACGTGGCACGCAGCGTCGGGCTCAACCTGCTGGAGATCACGGCCGACAAAGGCAACGTGCCGTCATGCAAAGTGATCGAAGCCAACGGTGGGCGGTTCGTGGAGGAATTCGTGCAGCCGAGATATGGTGAGGACGTGCGGCTGCGCTATGTGATCGATCTCGTCGCCGCTGCAGACGGGGGACGTCCACGATGAGAATAACCCGCATCCGCGATGCCGTCGCGCCGATCCCTTCGCCGATGCGCAACGCCGTCATCTCCTTCGACAAGATGACCATCAGCGTGGCCGCCGTCGAGACCGACGTTGTGCGCGAGGGCAAACCGGTGATCGGCTACGGCTTCACCTCAAACGGCCGCTATGCGCAGTCCGGCATCCTGCGCGATCGGCTTGCGCCGCGCATCCTGGAAGCCGACCCCGCCGACCTGTACGACGAAGCCGTCGGCACGCTCGATCCGCAGGCGATCTGGGCGGCCATGATGAGCAACGAGAAGCCCGGCGGCCACGGCGACCGTGCTTTTGCCGCCGGCGCCATCGACATGGCCGTGTGGGACGCGACAGCCAAGATCCTCGGCAAGCCACTGTGGAAAGTGCTGTCGGAGCGCTACAACGGCGGCAAGTCCGACGCGCGTGTGCTCGTCTACTCGGGCGGCGGCTACTACTACCCCGGCAAGGAGAAGCAGGGCCTGCAAGATGAGATGCGGCAGTGCCGCGACCTCGGCTACCGCCTGATGAAGATGAAGATCGGCGGCGCGCCGATGGCCGAAGACATGAAGCGCATCGAATGGGCGCTGGACATCGCGGGCAAGGGCGAGAACCTTGCCGTCGATGCCAACGGCCGCTTCGATCTCGACACCGCGCTCGCCTACGCGCGGGAAATGGAGCGCTATCGCCTCGGCTGGTTCGAGGAGCCTGTTGAGCCGCTCGACTACCAGGCGCACGCCGTGCTGTGTGACGTTACCGACATGCCTATCGCGACAGGTGAGAACTTGTTCTCCGTTCAGGACTTTCGCAACCTCGTCCGCCACGGCGGCATGCGCCCCCACAGGGACTGGCTGCAGCCCGATCCCTCGCTCTGCTACGGCCTGACCGAGGCCCTGCGCATTCTGGAAATGGCTGATCGCGCCGGCTGGTCGCGCCGGCGCTGCGTTCCGCACGGTGGCCATCAGCTCGGCCTCAACATGGCGGCCGGCCTGCAGCTCGGCGGCACGGAGAGCTACCCCGGCGTCTTCAAGCCGTACGGCGGATTTGCCGACGGCATTCCCGTGGTCGACGGCTACGCGCGCCCACACGACACCCCGGGCGTCGGCATGGAGCTGAGATCTGAAATGTTCGCGGATATGCGCAAGCGGCTGGAGATGGACTGAGCATGACCGATATCGTCATCACGGAGTTTCTGGAACCGGCCGCCATCGATGTCCTGAAGAAGGACTTCACGGTGCATTGGGATCGCGAGCTGTGGAACAAGCGCGGCGACCTCGAGAAGCTGGTGCGCGACTTGCCGGGGCTGATCGTGCGCAACCGCACGCCGGTCGACAAGGCACTGCTGGACATGGCGCCGAAGCTGAAAGTCGTCGGCCGGCTCGGCGTCGGGCTCGACAACATCGACGTCGCTGAATGCGAGCGGCGCGGCATCGAGGTGTGCTCCGCGCGAGGCGCCAACGCCACGTCCGTGTCCGAGTACGCCATAGCCATGGCCATGATCCTGCTGCGGGGCCGCGCCTACCTCGACACGCACCGCCTCGTCGCCGGCGAATGGCCGCGCGAGGAGCTGGGCCGCGGGCTGGAGCTTGCCGGCAAGACGCTCGGCGTCATCGGCCTCGGCTCCATCGGCTGCACCAGCGCGCGCAAGGCCCGCGCCCTCGACATGCGCGTGATTGCCACCGACCCCTACTTGCCGGACGGCAACGAGAATTGGAATCTGGCGGAGAAGGCTTCTCTCGGCGATTTGTTGGCCGAGGCCGACGTGGTGACCATCCATTGCCCGCTCAACCCCGAGACGCGCGGGATGATCGCCGGGCAGGAGCTGTCACGCATGAAGAAGGGGTCGATTCTCATTAACTCCGCACGCGGCGGCATCGTCGATGAGCAAGCTTGCGCGGCGGCGCTGAAAAGCGGCCACCTCGGCGGCGCGGCGCTCGACGTGTTCGACTATGAGCCGATCAAGGCCGAGGCCGGCAAGGTGTTCGCCGGCATCCCCAACGTCATCCTCACGCCGCACATCTCCGGCGTTACCCGCGAAGCCAACGACCGCGTCAGCTCCATGACCGTCGACAGCGTCGCCCGCGTGCTGAAGAAGGGACGATGAGCACTACAACAATTCTCGCCGCCGCCGATCTGGAAGCCCTAATCGCCCGCGCGATGGAGGCCTGCAATACCAGCGCCGCCAACGCGCGCTCGGTTGCGCGCGGCCTCACCCAGGCGGAGATCGACGGCCAAAAGGGCCACGGCCTGTCACGTGTGGCGAGCTACGGCGCGCAGGCCAAGTCCGGCAAGGTTGACGGTCATGCCGTGCCGGAAGTCAGGCAGACGCGGCCCGGCAGCCTGCTGGTGGATGTCAGAAACGGGTTTGCTTTCCCCGCCTTCGATCTCGCCATCGCCCGCCTGCCCGACATGGCACGTGCGACCGGCATCGCGGCTGCCGGCTTTACCCGCTCGCACCATGCCGGCGTGGTCGGCCACCACGTGGAGAAGCTGGCGGAAGCCGGCCTCGTTGCGCTCGCCTTCGGCAATACGCCCAAGGCCATGACACCCTGGGGCGGCCGCCAGCCGCTCTACGGCACCAACCCGATCGCTTTCGGGGTGCCCCATGGCGGGCATCCCCCGGTCGTTGTCGACATGGCGCTGAGTCAGGTGGCGCGCGGCAAGATCCTCACCGCGGCTCAGAAGGGCGAGGCCATCCCCGAAGGCTGGGCCGTCGATGAAAGCGGCCGGCCCACCACTGATGCCACGGCCGCTCTCAAAGGGTCGCTGCAACCCATCGGCGGGGCCAAAGGCGCCGCGCTGGCTCTGATGGTGGAGGTGCTTGCGGTCACGCTCACCGGTGCCAAGTTCGGCTTCGAGGCGTCCTCTTTCTTCGATGCGGAGGGTGCCCCGCCCGGTGTCGGCCAGTTCCTGATCGCCATCGATCCAACGGCCTTCGGCGGCGCGGATGTCTTCAACGACCGCATGGCCACCCTCGCTTCAATGATCGAAGGCGACGGCGATGCCCGCCTGCCTGGCGCACGCCGCATCGCGCTGCGCGAGACGGCCGCACGCGAAGGCGTCAGCGTCGATGCCAAGCTCCTGGGCGAGGTGCGCGCACTCGCAGCAGGCTAGCGCGCGCCGCGCTTACTGCCAGCGCACCTCGAGCGGCGACAGCCAGATCTGGGCGTCCTTCACCGATCCGCTGGCGCTCTCGGAATTGCCGTAATGCACGTCGGCCAGCACGCTCGACAGCGAGGTCTCAGCCTTGCCGCGGAACGCGATGTCCGTGCGCTCCGCCAGCAGGACACCGTCCACCCAGATGCGGACGATGCCGTCGCTCGCCTTCGGCGCGTTCAGCACGATCTCCTGCTCGATCTTGAGCCAGCGGCCCTTGGCCAATGCGGTGGTCTTGTCCGATACCACCACGGGTGCCGCGCCTTCCTTGGCGACGCGGACAACCGAGCCGCCGCTGCCATCGCCGCGCCAAACGAGCGGCGCCGCGAAGTATTCGCTGCTGGCCGCGCCTTCGATGCCGCCGCCGAGGCCGGGCAGCCTGCCGCCGCGGTTGAAGTCGAACGCGGCCGGGAACTGTACTTGGTAGGTCAGGCATGCGCTGGTCTTGCCCGAGAGTGCGTTCGGCGCCCACGGGAAGCTCATGCCGCCCTTGGGGCCGGACGTGCGATGCGGCGAGGCGGCCCCCTTCGGCAGGTTCACCTGCAGGGCGACCGGCGACGGGCCGTCCTTGCGCACGACCGAGACGTTCTCGATTACGCCCGCGTCGCGGCCGCCCGATATCGCCTGCACCTCAGCCGGCGTGATCATGGTGCCGTTCCGCTCCAAGGCGAATACGGTCATGTTGTGATAGCGCTCGGTACACGGCTCCATCGAGGGCGTGAACAGCATCGAGCGGATCGCCATGGCGGCAGCGCCGCCTGCCGCCAGAACAATGGCCGCGTTGAACAGGATGACCTTGGTGCTGGGCAGCCGCATGTAACTCTCCCGGGGTGCGAGGGGAGCTTGGCAGAGCGGCCTAAAGGAATACTAAACGCGCATTAACGAATGCCCGCGAAGGCGGCACGGCCTTTACCGATGTCTTATCGGCGACGGGCGGCGGAGGCCACCCGTCGGGGCAGGCCGGGAGGCTAGCCCTCTACCCCGAGCAGCCGGGCCGGGTTCTTGCGCACCATCAGGTCGATGTCGGCGTCGCTGATGCCTTCCTTTTTCATGGCGGTCACAGCGGCTTCGATCCCGTCAGGATGCGTCATGTTGGCGGTCTGGCCGAGGTCGGACGACACCACGATGCTCTTTGCGCCGATTTCCTTTACCGCCTGGGCGATGTGCTTGGCGTTGATCTGGGTCCAGTGCGTCAGGAACGGCAGCGGTGCGTTCGGGCCGGCCTGGAACTGCAGGAAGCAGACCTCGATCACCGCACCCATGTCGGCCACCTGCTTGGCCTGCGCCATGGTCAGGCCCGGCACGTTGGTCAGCGCGTGCGTGATCATCATCTTCTTGACGCCGAGCTCGCTGCCGCGCTTGACGACCGCCAGGATTTCCTCGGGGTGCACGTGGCCGGTCGCCAGCAGCAGGTTCTCGCGCGCGATGATCTTGAGGATCTCTTCCATCTCGGGCAGCACCTGCCCGCCCGGCGCGACCACGATGCCCTTCGCATCGGGCTTGGAGAAGGTCTTCACGTGCTTGTCGGACTCGAACGTCGGCAGCCATACGATGCGGCCGCGGCCGCCGTACATGCGATGCATCCACTCGACCGCGTTGGGGTTGATGCCGCCCACCGCATTGTTGAGCACCACTCCGCCGAACACCTCGATGCCTGGCACGGCCTTCATGACGAGTGCCGCCCGGCTCGCCGTCTCGCTGATGTGGTTCTTGAGAACGATGCCGCGCATGCCCCGCGACTTGGCGAGGGTTGCCACGTCGATGTCATCCATGTTGCGTCCGAACACGTCCGGATGCGAATGGACGTGCATGTCGATGACGCCGGCTGCCGGGCTGACCTTCGGTGGCGGCGGCGGGAAAGCGGCCTGGGCCCGGGCGTGCTGGACAGGCAGGCAGGCGAGCGCGGTCAGTGACGCGGCTACGATGAGCTTCCTCATGGTGTCCCTCCCAAGCCTCTCGTCCACTGGCGGGCGAGTTGTGTGCTTGACAGGCGCCACTCTAGTTCGTCCGTCGTCTGCTGAAAATAGGAGCATCCGCGAGGAGTGATTGACTGTTGCAGGATTGTGAGGCGTTCTCCTGCGCCGCGATCCCACCGGGCTCGCTCATGCAAGTGGAACACGCCCCATGCCCACCGCGTCGTTGATCCTCCCCATCGGATTATTGCTGCTGTCGAACGTGTTCATGACGTTCGCCTGGTACGGGCATCTGAAGTTCACAGACAAGCCGCTGTGGATCGTGATCCTCGCCAGCTGGGGCATCGCCTTCATCGAGTACTGCCTGGCAGTGCCCGCCAACCGCTACGGCTCGGCCGTCTACAGCCCGGCCCAGCTCAAGACCATGCAGGAGGTCATCACGCTGGTGGTGTTCGCCGTCTTCTCGGTGCTCTACCTGAAGGCGGATTTCACGCTTAACCACCTGGTCGGCTTCGCGCTGATCGCGCTCGGCGCCTTCTTCGTGTTCAAGGGGCCGTTCTAAGCTGGGTCAGGACGGCAGGATCTTGCCCGGGTTCATGATGTCGAGCGGGTCCAGCGCCTGCTTGATCGCGCTCATGACGCCGAGGCCCTCGCCCAGTTCCGCCTTTAGATATT
>CADEEC010000075.1 GCA_902826255.1 uncultured Hyphomicrobiales bacterium
TCGACGTCCGGCTTCTGCATCATCTCCAGGAACTGGCGCGCGTAGGCCGACAGGCTCTCGACGTAGCGCCGCTGGCCTTCCGCATAAATCGTATCGAACGCCAGCGACGACTTGCCGGAGCCCGACAAACCCGTGAACACGACCAGCGCGTCGCGCGGCACTTCCAGATCGATGTTCTTGAGGTTGTGCTCGCGTGCGCCGCGCACATGAATCGACCGCTGCGCCTCGCCGGCGGTAACGCCGGCAGCACCTCGCGAAGCAGCCTTGCTGGATTTGCTCATGGCGGCGGGTCTATCCGAAATGCTGCGGGGCGGCAACGAAGGCAACCGCTTACCGACAGGCAACGTCAGCGCTCGAAAGGTAAAGCATTTCAGACCCAGAAATTGTGATCGGCTACCAGCTTGACACACCCCTTTGAGAGGTAAAAACTCATTGCCGACAGTCGCCGCTACCGGTCCCAGGCGCGCCAATATCCGCCCAGTGACGGACTGGCGCCGAGCCATACGGTTAGTACCGCGGGTTTTGAGGGCGACAGTCGCAGGAGCAATAGCGGACGGAGGAGCCATGACGCCACCGGACAGTCAAAACGCCCTCGCCGCCGTGCGAGGGCACGGTTCAGATTTCTAGCTCGAGCGAACTGATCACGGAATGTCTGAGCCGATCACACAATTTGGAACCTTGGCGAGACTTTGATCTCGCAAATCAGCCCGGCTCAAGCCGCTGGGCACGAACTCCAGAAATGGATCGCCCCGCTCGCGCACAGCCGCAGCGGGGCTTTCGCTTTTCAGACCCGGCCACGACACGAGGGCGCATGCATCGTCGTACAGCCGTCACCGATTGGTTGCTCGACTCCGATCCCGCCATCCGCTGGCAGGTGCTTCGCGACCTGACGGACGCCTCGCCGCAGGACATAGCCACCGAGCGCGCTCGCGTTGTGCACGAGGGCTGGGGTGCGCAATTGCTCGCGCTGCAGACGCCGGAGGGTCATTGGAACGACCCCACCGAGCACGGCTGGATGACGACCACCGATGTCGTGCAGCTCCTGAAACAGCTCGGGGCGGACGCGGCTGACGCGAAGGTGCGCGCGGCCATCCACCGGGTCGTGAACGGAATCACCTGGCACCAGCTCGATGGCCGTCCCTTCTTCGACGGCGAGACGGAAGCCTGCATCAACGGCCGCATCCTGGGCACCGGCGCCTATTTCGGCGCCGACGTCAGCCGGCTGCGGGATCGCCTGCTCGGCGAGCAGCTCGAGGACGGCGGCTGGAACTGCGAGGCGCCGCCAAGCACGCGCTCGTCCTTCAACTCCACCATCTGCGTGCTCGAAGGCTTGCTCGCGTACGAGCGTGCACACGGCCCGGCGCCGGCCGTCACGGCGGCCCGCGTCCGCGGCGAAGCCTACCTGCTTGAGCGCGGCATGCTGCGCTCCAAGTCGACCGGCGCCATCATCAACGAACGCTGGACGCAGTTCTCGTTTCCGACCGTGTGGTACTACGACATCCTGCGCGGCCTCGACTATCTGCGCGCCGCCGGCGTCAACCCCGATGCCCGCATCGCCGAGGCCGTCCATCTCCTCAACGCGCGCCGCGACGCGACCGGCCTCTGGCCGCTCGACCACCTGCATCGCGACCGCACGCGCATCCCGCTCGAAGTGGAAACGACCGTCGGCCAGCCGAGCCGATGGACTACGCTGCGCGCCCTGCGGGTGCTGAGGTGGGCGGGTGCCTGATCCGGCGAGGGTGGAGCAAGCTGCTTGATGGATCCTCGGGACAAGCCCGAGGATGACACGGGTGGGGAGGTCGCGCTCCCATGATGGCCGAGCGAAGCGGACTGAGCGCCAGCGGTCGCTACATATTCAACGTCATCCTCGGCCTTGGGCCGAGGATCCAGCTCTCAGCAAGGGAGAAGCAGAGGGATGCAATAACCGCGTCACCGCGGTGGAACGTCGGAGCCTGCGCACCCGCCTACACGTTCCATGTCGTGGACACGAACTCCTCGTCCTCCTGCGCGGCGCGCTCGAACTTGAGGAAGTCGTAGTAGCCACAGCGCGTGCCGGGATAGCTGCGGCAGGCCGCCGGCCGCGCCTCATAGACGGTGCAGCGGCGCTTCTCGGTATCGAAGAAACGGCAGATGCGGCCGAAATGCTCGTCGGCCTTGCGGCGCATCGAGTATTTGTGGCCGTAGCGCTCGACCGTGAACTTCTGCCGGGCGGCGTTGAAGCTGAGGTCGAAGTGCTTGGCCAGCCGCTCCACGTCCCGCTTGGTCAAGGCGATCAGCGGATACGAGCAGCAGTAGCCCGGGCACTTGGCGCAGTCGTAGTACTTCCGATTCGACATGAGCCCCGCATAGCACGGATCAGCGCGTGTCCGCGGCGGCGCGCCGCCGCGCTTCGTATTTGTTCAGTACATCGCGTGCCTTTTCGACAACGGCATCGGCAATGGCGGCCTGCCCCTCCGCGGTCGGGTGGAAGGCGCCGGAGTAGACGCTGGCCAGCATCACCTGCATCCAGGACAGGCTCTGCGTCTTCAGCACCTTCTGCAACAACGATTCGGAAACATGGAAGTTTCCCGTCATGAAGGCATCGTTGGGGGTGCGGAACCAGCGCTGCCGCGAGGCATAGGCTTGCCATTCCGACGGATTGTAGGGCTCCCACACGCCATTGATCCTGCGCGGCAGCCGCATCTCGTCGGCCTGCGTCCACGGCGCGTCCGTGTGCCCCACGCAAATGCCGCGTCCGCGGAAGGACTTGCGATGCGAGTCGGCCAGCGTCCAGCCGTGCTGGCGGGCGCTCTCGGCCATGATGGCATGCAGGCGCTCCGCCGCGGTGTTGCCCTCGCGAGCCTTGCTTTCGCTCATGAAGAAGTCGGGCAGCACGTTCATGCCGACCTGGCCGTCCGGGCACACGGTGCTGCCGTCTTCCAGCAGCGCCATCGGCGGGTAGCCGGTGAGCACGATGCGGTCGGCCTCGGGCCAGGGCACGTGCAGCAGGAAGTGCGCGGCGCGGTTCACCGCCTTCAGGCGATCGTCGAGCAGGTCCATCTGCGCGATGGCCTCCCGGAACCCATGCACGTGGCCGAACCAGCCGCCGAGCTTGCGCAGCACGGAACCGTCCGACAGCACGGCATTTGCGACCAGCCTTGCGAAGCCGATGTCGTTGCCGCCGATAGACAGGAGCAGCAGGTCGATCTTGCGCGCGCGTTCGGGGTCGCATTTGCGCAGCACCAGGCCGCCCTGCAGCTCCGGCACCTTGCCGCGCATGTGATAGGCCTCGGGCAGCTCGTAGGCCGGGGCCTCGCGCCCGCTGCACTGCGCCTGGGCGACGGCCGAGATCTGCGAGAACTCCGGCGGGTTGGGCACCCATTCGTGGCCCTTGTAGCGCAGGAACACACCGAACACGGTCTCCGCGCCCGAGCAGGCGACGCCCACGAACGTCACCGCGCGATGCGGGTCCTCTACCGCGAGTTGCAGGGCCGCCCTCAGCTGATGCGAATAGAGCGAGCGGTGGCAGGCCTGATCCTGCCAGCGTGCGTTCTCCTCGATGAAAGAGCGCTCGCCCACCGTCTTCCAGTCGCCGATGCGGGCGGGGAAGCCGTCCAGCACGGAGCCGTCCGAGCCCGTGCCGTACGTCGCCGTGCGATCCGGCGAGAAGCGCACCGGCACATCGGGATTGCCCTCGCCGGAGGCAAAGCTGTCGCCCATCCCGACGATGAACAGGTCGCGCACCCGGGCGTCCACCTCGGCGACCTGGCGGCCGCCGATCTCGGCCTTGATCCAGGCGCCGGCGGGAAACGGCACCTCGAGCTGCACGGCCATGTCGCACGGCAGCGTCACGGCCTTGCCGCGCCCGCCCTTGCCCTTCGGCGCCGTATACCAGGAGCAGTCTACCGTCTGCGCATCGTCCAGGCCTTCCAGGCGGACGCGCACCACGTGGCTCTTCGGGTTGATGTAGTCGGCGCGCTCGGAACACGCATACTTGTTGCGGCGGTCGTCCCAGCAGGTCTTGTCGTACATGGTCGCGCTCCACCCGTCTGGGTGGCGCTCCGACAGCACGCGCTCGGCCGACAGCACGGGGTTGCGCCGCTGCTCGGGCGTGAGGCTCATGTAGGTGGCGCGATGCACCTCGGTGTCTGCCGGATCGAGGAAGAAGCGGAACGGGTTTTCCACCTGCCAGACGATGCGTGGCGTCGCCATCGTCTGCGTGCGGCCCGGCGCACCTGCAGCCACGGCAAGAAGGATCACCGCCGCCGCGCGGATCCACATCCTGCTCTGCATCCTGCGCCACCTCCTGCCCAGTCCGGGCGGTTGCGTATCTATAGCCGACCCAGCCAATGTGCCAAGGCGATGCGCCCCGTGCGCCCGAAGGGCGTAACGCGCGGCTCGCTGGTCAAGGAGTCCGCTGCCGCCCGTTTGGCAGCCCGCAAATACGTCGGGACCAAGGCCAAAGGAAGGAAGGCCACGCGCGCGTTGCGTTGCAGATGCCCAGTCAGCTTGCGCGCCTGGGTGAGATTCTTCTCGATCTCGCCGCGGCACGCTTGCAACAGGCGCGCGGCTGCCTGCGGATCGGCCCCGGCGCGCAAATCCTGGGCAGACAAGCCAACGGCGGCAAGCTGGGACTGAGCGAGGGGTACGCGACCGAGGGACAAGCTGCGCGGCAGGCCGATCAGAAGGCGTGCAAGCCCGTAGGCCTCGCCTGCCGCAACGTGGGCGGAACGGAGCCCGGGTGCCGCTTGCGCGTCCAGGATGTGCGATGCCAGAGCGAACTGGGTACCCTCGGTTTCCCAGAGGAACGCACGCAGCGCCACATCGTCGGCAAACGGTTCGGCCTCGAGCGCGGCGTTGCGCCCATCAATCATGGCGTCGAGCAGGGCGCCATCGAGCGCGAAGGCGCGGGCCGCGCCGCGCATGGCATCGGCAATCTCCGAGCCGGTGCTGAGCTCCGGCGGCATCTCCAGCGCACCCTGCCACCATTGCAGGCGGATGGCGCCCATGGCCGGCTCGCGCGCGGTGGCAAACGGAACGCGCGCCAGCTCCGCGGAGAAGGCGGCGAGCGCCAGCAGCGCCTCGCGCGGACCGGGGGGTGCAAGCAGCGCGGCAAGATAGCGATCCGGCTCACCGGCCTTGGCGGCGGCCGCCACCGCCGTCTCGCGTAGGTCCGGGTTTGCGCCGGTGTCCATGTCAATCGACGGGCATGAGGGCTGCGCCGACGGCGCGTTGCTCGGCCAGCAGAATGTTGTAGGTGCGGCAGGCGGCGCCGGTATTCATGGCTTCCAGGCCGACGCCGGCCCCGGCGAAGGCGCGGCGAAGCTCGCCGGTCGGGAACACCTGCTTGGCGCCGGTGCCGAGAAGTAGAATCTGCAGTGCGTCCCTTTCCTCCAGCACCTGGGCGAAGGAAGCGGCATCGAGAGGGACGGCCGGCTCCCAGGCATAGACGCCGCTCGGCAGGCACAGGATGGCGCCGCGGTGGCTCATGCCGGCAAAGCGAAAGCCGCCGTTGCCGTAGGCGTCGATCGGGGCTCGGCCGGGAAACCGTGCCGAGGCCCGGGTCATTTGTAGACCATGCCCGCCCGCTGCTTGGCCCGCTCCGCGGCCGCCGTCGCCGGCTTGCTGCTGCCGCCCCCGCCCCACTCGCGCTTGACGCCGAGATAGCCGAGCAGCGGCGCGCCGATGAAGATCGAGGAGTAGGTGCCGACCACGATGCCGAACAGCATCGCGAAGTTGAAGTTGCGGATCACCTCGCCGCCGAAGATGTAGAGCGCGAGCAGCACCGCCACCGCGGTACAGCCGGTGAGGATCGTGCGCGACAGCGTCTCGTTGATCGAGAGATCGAGCAGCTCGTTGAGCTCCATGCGCTTGTATTTGCGCAGGTTCTCGCGAATGCGGTCCGACACCACCACCGTGTCGTTCACCGAGTAGCCGAGAATGGTGAGCAGCGCCGCGACAATGGACAAGTCAAACTCGAGCTGGAACAGCGAGAACACCCCGACCGTCAGCAGCACGTCGTGCATCAACGAAACGACGGCGCCCAGCGCGAACTGCCAGTCGAACCGGAACCAGACGTAGGCCATGATGGCCACGAGACCCGCCACCACCGCATAGAAGCCGGTCCAGCGCAGCTCGCTCGACACCGCCGCTCCCACCGTCTCGAAGCGACGCTGCTGGTAGTTGGTGCCGAGCGCATCCAGGACCTTCTTGAGGGCTACCTGCTGGGCGGGCTCGCCGCCCTCCTGCTGCTCGATGCGGATCAGCACATCCGTCGGCGTACCGAAACTCTGGATCTGCACGCCGCCGATGCCGAGCTTGCCGAGCTTCTCGCGCAACTCGCCGATGTCGGCCGGACCCTTGGTCGACTGCACCTCGAGCATGCTGCCGCCCTTGAAGTCCACGCCGTAGTTCAGCCCGAGCGTGAAGAACAAAGCCAGCGAGAGCGCCATGCCGATGAACGAGGCACCGAGCGCGAGCCCTTTGTAGCGCATGAAGGGCAGCCGCAGGTTATGCGGGAAGAAGTCGTAGCCCTTGAAGTTCGGAATGAACATCATTGCCTGAGCGCCTTCTTCAAACCGGCAGCGTCAGCGGGCCCTTGGCCCGCTTCATGGAGTTCAGCCAATAGTAGATCAGCAGCCGCACCACGGTGACGGCAGCGAAGATCGACGTGCAGATGCCGACCGTCAGCGTGACGGCGAAACCGCGGATGGGTCCGGCGCCCAGCCAGAACATGACGAGCGCGCAGGCGAGCGTCGTGAGCTGGGAGTCCGCAATCGTGATGAAGGCGCGCGTGAACCCGGCGTCGATGGCCGCGATCGCCGACTTGCCGGCGCGCAGTTCCTCGCGGATGCGCTCGTAGATGAGCACGTTGGCGTCCACCGCCATGGCGATGGTGAGCACGAAGCCGGCGATGCCGGGCAGGGTCAGGGCCGCGCCGAGCAGCGACATGATCGCCACCGTCAGCAGGCCGTGCACGATCAGGCCGACCACGGCGAAGATGCCGAAGGTGCCGTAGGCAAACACCGTCATCGCAATGACGGCGATGCCGCCGACGATGCCGGCCACCTTGCCGGCCTCGATGGAGTCGTTGCCGAGCGACGGGCCGACCGTGCGCTCCTCGATGATGGTCAGCTTGGCCGGCAGCGCACCGGAGCGCAGCTGGATGGCAAGCTGGTTGGAGGATTCCGGCGTGAAGCTGCCGCTGATCTGGCCGCGGCCGCCAAGGATCGGCTCGCGAATGACCGGCGCCGAGATGATCTTGTCATCGAGAATGATTGCGAACGGCTGGCCGACGTGATCCTGCGTGAACTTGCCGAACTTGCGCGCGCCGGCGTTGTTGAAGCCGAAGTCGATGATCGGCTCGTTGGTGCGGGAATCGAAGGCGGGATTGGCGCTGGTCAGCTCGTCGCCGCGCACCACCGGCGTCTCGCGCAGCACCAGGTCGGCCTCCGTCTTGTTCTCGCCCTGGTAGATCTTGTAGCCGGGCGGCACGCGCGAGGCCTTGGCATCGGCCGCCGACAGGCTCGGATGCACCTCATGGAAGGAAAGGCGTGCGGTCTTGCCGATCAGCTCCTTGAGCTGGACGGTGTCCTGCAGCCCCGGCACCTGCACCAGAATGCGGCTTGCGCCCTCGCGGATGATGGTCGGTTCCGTCGTGCCCATGGCGTCGACGCGCCGGCGCACGGTCTCGATCGCCGCCGACAGCGCATTGATCACGCGCTGCTGCAGGCCCTGCTCGCTCGGTGTGATGGCAAAGCTGCTCGGATCGCTCGAGGTCACCTCGACATCCTGTCCCGTGGTGCCGAACAGCGGATTGCCGATCTGCTGCGACATCTCCTTCAAGGCTTTGAGCGCGGCGGCGCTGTCCTCGACCTTGGCGATGCGCACCTGCACGGCATTGTTGGAGATGCCGACGGCACTGACGCCGACCTTGGCCTCGCGCAGGCGGCGGCGTGCGTCATCGCGCAGCGTATCGAGCCAGTCCTTGCGGACGTCGTTGACCTCCATGGCGAGCAGCAAATGTGCGCCGCCGCGCAGGTCGAGCCCGAGGCTCAGCTGCTTCCGCGGGAACCACGCCGGCCACTTGTCGACCGTCTCCTTGGGAAACAGGCTCGGCAGCACGATAATGAGGCCCAGCAGGCAGACCGCAAGGATGGTGATCTGCTTCCAGCGCGAAAACGTCAGCATGGAGGACCTGCGCCTCGTCTTGTTTCAAAGATGACGGACTGCGCCCAAGGCGGCGCCCGTCATGCGGTCTCCTTGACCGGCTCGCCCTTGGCACGGACCTCGGCGACGGTGCCTTTGACGATCCGCACCCGCGTGTTGTCGGCGATCTCGACCTCGATCTCGCCGTCGTCCTTCACGCGCGTGACCTTACCGATGATACCACCGGCGGTGACGACCGTGTCGCCCCGGCGCAGGTTGGCCACCATCTCCCGGTGTACCTTCACGCGCTGCTGCTGCGGCCGCAGCAGCAGCAGGTAGAAAATGACGAACATCAGCAGGATCGGCATCAGCTGGATGAGAAAATCGCCGCCGCCGCCAGCTCCCTGCGCGTATGCCGGTGTGATAAGCATCATGGTCCTCAGCTTTAGGGAATCGTCTGTTGGATGGCGGGCGCACCGGCGCCGCGACTTGCCGCACATCCTTAAGTTTTGCGGCAATATAGTGCCCTGGCCCCCGTTTGCAACCACTTCGCCTGTGCCGCGGTGACGCCGCCCGCGGCCTCGTCTATAGAGGCCGCGCAGTACATCACGACGCCCGGCGAGGCCTGGAAATGAATGACGAAAAGGCCATCCTGGCCCACCTGGAGCGAATGACGGCCGCACTCGAGCGGATAGCCCCGCGCGCCGCCCCGGACTTCGACTTTGCGCAGGCCGAAGCCTTCGTCTGGCAAAGCAATCCGCAGGCCTTCCTGCCGGTGCCGCACGTCAACCGCCAGCCGCTCCAGCTGCTCAAAGGCATCTCGCGGGCTTCCGAGCAACTCCTCGACAACACCCGCCGCTTCGCCAAGGGGCTGCCCGCCAACAACGCCCTGCTGTGGGGCGCGCGCGGCATGGGCAAGTCATCGCTCGTCAAAGCCTCGCATGCGCAGGTGCGAAAGGAGTTGGGTCTGGGCAAGGGCGACAAGCCGGACCTGAAGCTGGTCGAGATCCATCGCGAGGACATCGATTCACTTCCCGCCTGCCTCTCCCACATGCGCAGCGCCAAGGACCGCTTCATCGTCTTCTGCGACGACCTCTCCTTCGACAAGGACGACACCTCCTACAAGTCGCTCAAGGCGGTGCTGGAAGGCGGCATCGAGGGACGGCCGGCCAACGTGCTGTTCTACGCCACCTCCAACCGCCGCCACCTGATGCCGCGCGATATGATGGAGAACGAGCGCTCCACCGCCATCAATCCGTCGGAGGCCGTAGAGGAGAAGGTGTCGCTGTCGGACCGCTTCGGCTTATGGCTCGGCTTCCACAACGCCACCCAGGACGAGTTCCTGGAAATGGTGCGCAGCTACGCCAAGCACCACAAGCTCAAGGTCAGCGACGGCGAGCTGGTGCGCGAGGCACTGGAGTGGTCCATCACGCGCGGCTCGCGCTCGGGCCGCGTCGCCTGGCAGTTCATCCAGGACCTCGCAGGCCGCCTCGGCCACGCACTCGAAGGTGCGTAAGGCGCCTGCCAAAGACGAACCCCCGCGCCGGCTCGGCAACGGGGGTTCGGTTTCAAATGCTTCTTGGCGCTGTGCCGGCGTCAGCAATTGTGACGACGCATGCAGCGCTCATAGCGCCAGCCACGGCCCCAGCGGTCTCTGCACTCGCGATGCCAAGACCGGCAGTAACTGCGGTATTGAACCGGCTGCACCCCAGTTTCGGCGATCAGCGACTGATTGGGGCTCGACATCGGCGCCGCGGTGGCAGAGCCAACCGCAAGCGCACCGACGGCCACAGCCGCCGAAAGAACCAAACCTCGGACCATCGAACGTCTCCTTTGTGTCGTTTCGTCGATCCCGGCGTGCTCATCAGCCTCAGCCTGTCGTGCTGAACTGAGGGTGAATGGCTTTGTTTCTTTGCGTTCAGCTCGGAGGGGCCGCACGAAGCAAATGGCCCCCGCGGTTGCGAGGGCCAAGGTAGAGGCTACGCTTAAATGTTACTGCGTCTTCTCTTTGCGCTCGCGCATCTTTGCGCAGGCCGCATCGAAGTCGTTCTTCTTCCACTGCATGCCGTCCTTATAGCCGGCCTTGCATTGCGCGTCGGTCGGAGCGTTGGGACCCACGCCTGTCTTGGGATCGGTGGTCGTGCTCTGCGCCACAGCGGTCGCTGCAAGAAACAGCGTCGCGATAGCGGCCATTGCGAACTTGTTGCCCATAACAATCTCCTTGGTTGTGTAGGGGTCAACCTCCGCGCAATGAAAGTCGTTCCTGTGCTTATCCGGGCGATCAGCGAATAAATAGAGCCCGGACCCGTGATCCATTCGGCTCTGGCGAACGTACCCGCCGGCTTTGCGCAGGGCAGGTGCTGCGCGCCGTCCTTGTACCGCCGCGAAGACTTTCCCTTCGCCCGTCAACCGCCTCAGTTGCCGAGGTGCGGGATCGGATCGATCGGGCGCGAACCGTCGCGCAACTCGAAGTGCACCTGCGGCTCGTCGACGGCACCCGCCTTGCCGGCCTTAGCGATCACCTGGCCGCGGCGCCCCTCGTCGCCCGCGCTGACGAGCAGCTTGTCGGCGTGCGCATAGGCGGTGACCCGGCCGTTGCCGTGCCGGATCAGCACCAGATTGCCGTAACCCTTCAGCTCGTTACCGGCGTAGGCGACGCGGCCCGCGTCGGCGGCGAGAATGTTCGTGCCCATGGGGACGGCGATGTTGATGCCGTCGTTGTGGCGGCCGTCGGGCAGCTTGCCGAAGCTCGAGATCGTGCGCCCGCGTACGGGCCAGCCGATCTTGCCGCCGCTCGCGGTGGTGGGCGTGGAGTCGGCATCGTTCATGACGTCGCCGCGCTTGGCGGTGCGGCTCGCCGGATCTGGCTCGCGCGCGGCATCAGGCTGCGCGTTGATGATGCGCGGCGCCACTTGCACGATGCGCGGGGCGCCGCCCTTGGCAGCCGGTTCGGCGGCCTCGGGAGCGGCGTGCTGGGGAACGGCGAGCACGGTGCCGGACCACACCTTGGTAGGGTCGGTGATGTTGTTGGCGCGCATGAGCTCTTCCAGGCTCGTACGATGCTGGAAGGCGATGCCGTAGAGGGAGTCGCCGTTCTTCATGACGTAGCGGCCTTCCCAGCCGGGCGGCGGCTCGACACCGGCCGGCAGCGGGCGCGAGACGGTCTTAGTCGCAGGCGCGGGCTGGCGCGCAACGGGCGGCGCAACCTCGGCGGTCTCCGGCGCTTTCGCGAACGGCGCGGGCTGGAACCCCGACGGGATCGTCAGCCGCTGGCCGGGGCGCACGGCATCGCTCGTCAGGTTGTTGGCCTCGCGCAGTGCGGGCACCGATACGCCGTGCCGGCGCGCGATGCCGAACAGCGTTTCGCCGGCCTGCACTTCGACCGTGTTGCCGGCCGGCTCAGCGAGTGGCTGGTACGCCGTCTTGCGCGGAAGCGCACGCGGCTCCGCGTAGGGCGGCTGCGGCGCATACGACGGCGGTGGCGGATACGATGGCTGCCGCGCGGCATCGGGCGGCGCCGGCGCGTAAGATTGGGGACCGGGACCGTACGACGGCGGGGGCTCCTGCGCATAAGGCGGCTGCTGGCCGTAGCGCTGCGGCGGGTAGGACGGCGGCGCACTCTTGTATTCGCGTCCGACCACGCGGTAGTTGCCGCCGCCATCCATGGGATCAAGCGGCGCTTCGCTCACCCCGAGCCCGGTCGGCCGCATGGGGCCGTTGCCCCCGCGCACGGACTCGCTCGGAAGAGGAAGGGAAGAGGTGGTGCCGCCGCCACTGCCGTAGCTGAAGCGGGTCACATCTGCGCTGCAGCCGGCCAGCGCGATAATGAATAACATTAATGATGTACGGGCCACGGGGCTCAGCACGCCCAGCGCGGCTTTACGCTCATTACGCAACATCGATACACCCTCTGACGCTTTACGCATTAATCCCGGAAAGGATTAAGAGGGCGTTAACGGCTCGATTCGTTTCCGCCGTTTGAATCACCCCCAGCAGCTGCATCCGCCTGGCACTGCCGACGCCGGAGGCAGCACCGCGCGGGCGGGCTGCACACCGGCGCGCCAGAGCGCACAAGTTTTGCGCTCCTGCCGGAAGAAGTGGCAACGACCGGCTCCGTCGGCGGCCCGTGCAAAGGTCACGTCGGCGCCGCGCTCAAAATTAGCAGCCGTTTTCCGTCGCTTACCCTCATCGGCGCGCCCGCGTCCTGCCCCGGCACGCCCTTGGCCCGAACCTTGCCAAATACAGCGTTAACAGCCTCGCCGGCCTGCGGCCCGGAAGGCATGAGCGGCAACACCCGGGGGCTCTCGCACATGTTCAAACGCGTCCTGATCGCCAATCGCGGCGAGATCGCCGTCCGCATCGCGCGCACGCTGCGGACCATGGGCATCGAGAGCGTCGCCATCTACTCGGACGCCGACCGCTCCAGCCCGCATGTGACGCTGGCCGATAGGGCCGTCCACCTTCCCGGCAACGCAGCCGCCGATACCTACCTGCGTGGCGACCTGATCGTGGCCGCCGCCAACACGGAGGGCGCCGAGGCTATCATCCCCGGCTATGGCTTCCTCGCCGAGAACGCCGATTTCGCGGAGCAGTGCGAAGCAGCCGGACTCGTCTTCATCGGCCCCACGCCCGACCAGATCCGCCGCTTCGGCCTCAAGCACGCCTCGCGTGAGATTGCTGAGGCCGCCGGCGTGCCGCTCGTGCCCGGTACGGGATTGCTCGGAAGCCTGGACGAAGCCAAGACCGCCGCCCAGCGCCTCGGCTATCCCGTGATGCTCAAATCGACCGCCGGCGGCGGCGGCATCGGCCTCATGCGCTGCGGCGACGAAGACGAGCTCGTCGGCGCGTTCGAGACCGTGCAGCGGCTCGCCAAGAATTTCTTCAAGGACACCGGCGTGTTCCTGGAGCGCTGCATCGACGATGCACGCCACGTCGAAGTGCAGATCTTCGGCGACGGCGAGGGCAGCGTTGCGGCGCTCGGCGAACGCGACTGCTCCCTGCAGCGCCGCAACCAGAAGGTCGTCGAGGAAACGCCGGCACCCAACCTTCCGCCCGCAACGCGCACCAAGCTTTTGCAAGCCGCGCAGCAGCTCGGCGCCGCCGTCGGCTATCGCTCGGCCGGCACAGTCGAATTCATTTACGACCGCGCCCGCGACGCGTTCTATTTCCTCGAAGTCAACTCGCGCCTGCAGGTCGAACATCCTGTCACCGAAGCCGTGCTCGGCATCGACCTCGTCGAATGGATGATCGCCACCGCCGCCGGTGCACCGCCCGATCTCACCAGACCGCGCGAGCCCAAGGGCGCCTCCATCGAAGTCCGCCTCTATGCCGAAGACCCCGTGCACGACTTCCAGCCTTCGCCCGGCGTGCTCACCGAGGTCGTCTTCCCCCAGGACGCCCGCATCGACGGCTGGGTCACGACCGGCACCGAGGTCTCGCCCTACTACGATCCCATGCTCGGCAAGCTGATCGTGCACGGCAGCGACCGCGCCGACGCGATCGCCAAGATGCAAACTGCGCTCGCCGACACCCGGCTCTGCGGCATCGCCACCAACCTCGACTACCTGCGCACCATCGTCGCCTCGCCGATGTTCGCGGCCGGCGACGTCTCCACGCGCGCGCTCGCGCGCCTCGACTATCGCCCCGATGCCATCGAGGTAATGGCACCCGGCACCTTCACCACCATCCAGGACTATCCCGGACGCGTCGGCCACTGGGATGTCGGCGTGCCCCCGTCCGGCCCCATGGACGACTATGCCTTCCGCCTCGCCAACCGCGTCGTCGGCAACACGGAGTCTGCGGCTGCGCTCGAATGCACGCTCGCCGGCCCGACACTGAAATTCCACTCCGACACCGTGATCGCGCTCACCGGCGCCACCGCCGAAGCCACGCTCGACGGCAAGCCCGTCGCGTGGTGGGCACCTGTAACCGTAAAGCGCAACCAGGTGCTCACGATAGGCCGTACCACCACCGGCTGCCGCACCTATGTCGCCGTGCGCGGCGGCTTCGACGTACCGGTCTATCTCGGCAGCCGCTCCACCTTCGTGCTCGGCCAGTTCGGCGGCCACGCCGGACGCACGCTGCGCGCAGGCGACCTTCTGCCGCTCGCTCCACTGCCCGCCGACGCGCCCAAGGCCGGCGCCGCGCCTGCGTCGCTGGTTCCGACTTACCCCAGCGAATGGAACGTCGGCGTCCTCTACGGCCCGCACGGTGCGCCCGATTTCTTCACACCCGAAGCGATCGAGATGTTTTTCTCTACGGCGTGGGAGGTGCACTACAATTCCAACCGCCTCGGCATCCGCCTGATCGGGCCCAAGCCGACCTGGACGCGCAGCGACGGCGGCGAAGCCGGCCTGCATCCCTCCAACATCCACGACTGCGAGTACGCCGTCGGCTCCGTGAACTTCACGGGCGACATGCCGATCATCCTGACGCGCGATGGGCCGAGCCTCGGCGGCTTCGTCTGCCCCGTCACGATTGCCAAGGCAGAGCTGTGGAAGGTCGGCCAGGCCAAACCCGGCGACCGCATCCGCTTCAAGCCGATCACATTCGACGACACGCTCGCGCTTGAGAAGGCCCAGGACAAGGCCATCGCAGATCTGGCACCGCTTGCAGCCTTACCGGCACCCGCTACGCCACGGCTCGTCTCGACCGCCACGGTTTCCGCCGCCGTACTTGCCGCGTTGCCACCCGAAGGCGACCGCCCCGCCGTCGCCTACCGCCAGGCCGGCGACCGCTACATTCTGCTCGAGTACGGCCCCAACGAGCTCGACCTGCGCTACCGCTTCCGCGTGCACGCGCTGATGGAGGAACTTAAAGCCAACCCCGTTCCCGGCATCCTTGAACTGTCGCCCGGCGTACGCTCGCTGCAGATCAATTACGACGGGCGCATCATCCACCAGACGGCGCTGCTCGACGCGTTGCTCAAGGCTGAGACCCGCCTGCCGCCGGTCGAGAGCATGAAGATCAAGACGCGCATCGTGCACATGCCGATGACGTTCGAGGATTCCGCCACCCTTGCTGCCGTCACGCGCTATCGCGAGACCGTGCGCGGGCAAGCGCCCTGGCTGCCCAACAACGTCGACTTCATCCAGCGCATCAACGGCCTCGCCAGCCGCGAGGACGTGAAGGACATCGTCTTCAAGACCAGCTACATGATCCTCGGCCTCGGCGACGTCTATCTCGGCGCACCCTGCGCCGTGCCCGTCGATCCGCGCCACCGGCTGTTGACCTCGAAATACAATCCAGCACGCACCTTCACCGCCGAAGGCACGGTCGGCATCGGCGGCGTCTACATGTGCATCTACGGCATGGACTCGCCCGGCGGCTACCAGCTCATCGGCCGCACGCTGCCGATCTGGAACAAGTTCCTGAAGAACGCTGCCTTCGCGCCGGGCGAGCCGTGGCTGCTCAAGTTCTTCGACCAGGTGCGCTTCTACCCCGTCGAGGAGGAAGAGCTGGCGCGGCTGCGCGACGACTTCCGCGAGGGCCGCGCCTCTATCCGCACCGAGGAGGAGGTGTTCGACCTCGCCGCCTACCACGCCTTCCTGGAGCGCGAGGCCGGCAGCATCGCCGATTTCAAGGCGCGCCAGCAGGAAGCTTTTGTCGCCGAGGTCGCGCGCTGGCAGGCGGACGGCGCCGCCACCCTTGCCGTCGATGAGGACATCGTCGAGATCGGCGAGGACGTCGACGGCCACCTGGTGTCGGCCGACATCCACGGCAACGTCTGGAAAGTTCTGGTAGAAGAGGGGCAGGCTGTCGAGGCGGGCGCCACCATCGTCATCCTCGAGGCCATGAAGACCGAGATCAACATCGTGACCTCGGTTGCCGGCAAGGTGACGGCGCTGTTCTGCCGGCCCGGCCGGCAGGTGGCCGCCGGCGACCGGCTGCTGGTGATCGAGCCCGCCGCCGCCTGACACCTCTGATCGGGGATGGTGATGCCTTTCGAATTTCCGACAGTCTCCGCGCTGCACGCGGCCTACCGGGCTCGGCGCAGCGTCGCCGACGTGCTGGCTGGGCTCTACGCGCGCATTGCGGAGGCCGACGACCCCGGCATCTTCATCGCGCTCGTCCCCGAGAAGGATGCACGCGCAGCCGCCGGGAAACTTGGGCCATTTGATCCGGTCGCAAAGCCGCTGTGGGGCATCCCCTTCGCGGTCAAGGACAACATCGACGTCGCCGGCCTGCCGACCACCTGCGCCTGCCCCGCCTACGCCACCACGCCGAAAACGAACGCCGTCGCGGTGCAGCGCCTCATCGACGCCGGCGCCATCGTCATCGGCAAGACCAACCTCGACCAGTTCGCCACCGGCCTCGTCGGCGTGCGCACGCCCTATCCGGTGCCGCGCAACGCCTTCGACGCGACCTACGTGCCGGGCGGCTCCAGCAGCGGCTCTGCGGTCGCCGTGGCCCGCGGTATCGTCACCTTCGCGCTCGGCACCGATACGGCCGGCTCCGGCCGCGTGCCCGCAGGCCTCAACAACATCGTCGGCCTCAAGCCCTCGCTCGGCAGCGTGTCCGCCACCGGCATGGTGCCCGCCTGCCGGACGCTGGACACCATCTCAGTCTTCGCCGGCACGGTGGCCGATGCCGATGCCGCCTTCCGCCTCATGGCGGGCTACGACGCTGCCGACGCCTATTCGCGCGCGCTGCCGGTTCCGTCGCAGCCCGGCACGCTAGCGTCTCCGTTGCGCGTCGGCATCCCGGATGCCGAGGGCCTGAAGTTCAGCGGCGACACGCTGTCTGCCGCCGCCTTCGAGACAAGCCTCGGCGACCTGCGCGAGGTGCTCGGTACAGCCAAGCTTGCTTCCGTCGACATGACGCAGATGTTCGACGTGGCTGCCCTGCTTTACACCGGTCCATGGGTCGCGGAACGCTATCAGGCGATCCGCGAAGTCATCGAGAAAACGCCCGACGCCCTGCACCCGACCACGCGCAAAATCATCGCCGGCGCCACTGCCATCACGGCGGCCGACACCTTCGCCGGCATCTACCGCCTCGCCGACCTGCGCCGGGCGGCCGACGCCATCTGGGACAGCATCGACGTCCTCGCCGTGCCGACCTACCCGCGTCCGCGTACGCTGTCCGACCTGAAGGCCGACCCGATCGGCCCCAACAGCGAGCTCGGCACCTACACCAACTTCGTCAACCTGCTCGACCTGTGTGCGCTGGCCGTGCCTGGCCGCTTCCGCAGTGACGGTTTCCCTTCCGGCGTGACGCTGATCGCACCGCGCGGCCGTGACGGGTTGCTCGCCGCACTCGGCGCCCATCTGCATGCGACCGCTGGTTTGAAGATCGGCACCAGCAGCACGCCCGTCCCTGAACCAGCCGAGGGTCCGGCGCGCGCGGCGCCCGGTGAGATAGAAATCGTCGTCGTCGGTGCGCACCTCACAGGGATGCCGCTCAACCACGAGCTCGCAAGCCGCAACGCGCGCTTCCTGCGCGCTTCGCCCACAACGAGCGACTACCGGCTCTACGCGCTGCCCGGCGGCCCGCCTCAGCGGCCCGGTCTGCTGCGCGTTGCCGACGGCTCCGGCGCAGCCGTTGCGACCGAGGTCTGGGCGCTGACGCCAGAAACCTTCGGCACCTTCGTTTCCGCGATCCCCGCCCCGCTTGCCATCGGCACCGTACGCCTCGCCGACGGCACCGCGCCCAAAGGCTTCACGGTCGAAGCCGAAGGCATCGCAGGCGCCACCGACATCACCGGCTTCGGCGGCTGGCGCGCCTACATCGCGAGCTTGAAGGGTTGATATGGCGCGTCATCGTGCCAAGACCAGCATTCACAGCCCTGGGTTCCCGGATA